>JAFTLD010000034.1 GCA_017452945.1 Clostridia bacterium
ATGTGGTTTTCGAAACCATTTTATCACGCATCGTCAACTTTGTCAATAGTTTTTTCAAATTTTAACACAACAAAAACAATTACTTACTTAGTATAGCACAAAAAACCTCTGTCAACAATGTGCACTTTTCACAAATTCTCAATAAAAATTTCTACAGCCACGCTTCGACACATCTCGCGCACATGCGCCATATACTGACATTGAGCACCTTCGCTCAATTCCTATCAGAGGAGGAACTTTTATGTACGCACAAAGAAGCAGCGCCGGACGCGGCAGAGAGCGCGCCCCTTATGCTGCGCTGCGGCAATCCCAAATGACTCCCGACTGCGAATGCGAACAGTACGTTCCGGTCATGAACGTCACGCCGCAAAGGCCCTCGGGTCCCGCTTGCCTGGACGCATACCCGCTTGCTATGGTATATGCCCCCACGCAAGCCTTTGAAAATCTGTACGATCGCGAGCTTTGGCTGGACAAGGGCACGATTTTTATCGCCCTCGACTTTCCTTTCAAGGGCGCGCGGAAAGGACGGTAAGAGATGGATCAGAATCAGAGCAGAGATTGCAAGCAGCTTTATGCCAAGCTGCAGAGATTGGATTTCGCGATCGTGGAGCTTGCCCTATACCTGGACAGCTACCCCGACAACGCAGCCGCCCTTGACTACTACGGCAAGCTGATCGCAGAGCGCGAGGAGGTTGCCCGCGCTTACAAGCAGGGCTGTGGCCCCATGACCATCATGGACAACAAAAACCCCGCCCTTTGGGAATGGGGACAAAGCCCCTGGCCCTGGCAAAATGATCTGTAATAAGGAGGCATTGCGTGAACTCTCACGCCGTGCTTCTCTTTGCTCAGCTATTCACGCATAAGCTTCACCTAAAAATGGGACCCAACCCATTTTTGGAGCACAGCTCCACAGTGAAGCTTTCAAAACTATGATGAGCCGCCGACCGGCGGCATGGAGATTATTATGTGGATTTATGAAAGAAAGCTGCAATACCCCGTCAACATCAAGACCCCTAACCCCAAGCTTGCCACCGCCATCATCACGCAGCTGGGCGGCCCGGACGGTGAGCTTGGTGCATCCCTACGCTACCTCAACCAGCGCTACAGCATGCCGGATAAGGAAATCATCGGCACACTGACCGACATCGGTACGGAGGAGCTTGCCCACATGGAGATGATTGCGTCCATCGTGTACCAGCTGACACGCAATCTCTCGGAAAAGGAGATCAACGAAAGCCCCTTTGCCTCGTATTTTGTGGATCATACCACGGGCATCTACCCCGTCAGCGCAGCAGGCGTGCCGTTTGATACCAAGTACCTGGCGGTCAAGGGCGATCCTATCACCGACCTGAACGAGGACCTGGCGGCCGAGCAAAAGGCGCGCACCACCTACGACAATATCCTGCGTCTTGCCGATGACCCCGACGTCAAGGACGTCATCCGCTTCTTGCGCCAGCGCGAGCTCGTGCACTACCAACGCTTCGCAGAGGCCTTAAATAAGACCCGCGATAGCCTCGATCGCAAGAACTACTACGCATACAACCCGTCGTTTGACAAATAAGCGCCCAAGCGTCTCCAAAGCACCTCAAAAACCGACAAAAACGCCCCCGAGCACATCACTCGAGGGCGTCATTTGTTTGATTCAATTGTCTCAATGATCGGTTTTTATTGACTGTGCTCGGTTCTCGTGATCGATTTCCTTATTTCACAGCAAACTTTTTCATAATGAAAACGCATGCAACCACGCCGCCAACACCCAGCACTGCAAGCACACCGAGAATCACGGGCAACGGAATAGGCAAGCCGCCATCTTCCCCCTGCATCCCCTCATCGGTCGTCTGCTCGCCCGCAGGCTCAGACTGCGCAGGCTTTTCGGTTCCCTGCTCGGTCGGATCTTCAGTCACTTGCTCGGTAGTCTGTTCGCCGGGCTCTCCGGTCACCTGCTCGGAGGGCTGCTCGGTGGACTCGTTCTCTGCAGGCGCAGTGGTCGCGTCCTCGGTTCCCGATTCCTCGGGCTCGGTCGTATCCTCTTCGGTCGTGGTCTCGGGTTCGGTGGTTTCCTCTTCGGTGGTTGTCTCGGATACGTCTTGCGTCGTTTCCTCTCCGTTCTCTGCAGATTGGTTGGGATCTTCCTGCGATGATGAAGTTTCTTGGGTTTCGGGAGTCAAATCATCCGGTTCCCCCCAATACCAATCGTCAGCATATACAGACATTGTGCATACACAAAGCAATGCACAAAGCACAGCAAAATATCGTAACACTTTCATAATTTACCTCATCCCACCGGAACTACCGGCAAGCCATCTTGATTGATAATTTTGACATGTCGACAAATACGACATATATAGTACGAATACCCATCCTGCTCAACATCAGGTTGCGTCGGGTAATCATGTGGCCCTTGGTCCGCCAGTTTCTCACCGCAATCAACGCAGTATTGTGCGCATGAGCAATCTGCGCCGTCAGGCACGTGTTTGTGCTGCGTGGTTACCTGCTCCCCGTCAGTATTGGGGTTACAGGAGCAAAAAAGCAATAGGCTGATCAGACACACTATACAAGCTCTTTTCATAAGAATTAGCCAACGGGAACCAGAGGCAGATTGTTTTCGTTCTTAATCTGTTTAGCTTGGCACCACTCGCATTTGGAAATGACAAATCCCTCAATTTTCACATCATTCATTGGCAAATAGCGATGATCCAGCTCCATAGGAATGGTCTCGTTTTTGGTATATGGGCAGTCATTACACTTGATCCTCTTAACACCGGCTTTTTTGCAAGTGGCAGGCTCAATAATCTCCTCGTTTTTTACAGGGTGCTCGCAGGTTTGACTACCATCGTTATCTTCTTGGTTTCCGGAATCACCTCCGAGATCGCCATCATCATTGCCGCCGAACTTTGAGTTACCTATCCACTCCCAGTCGCCAACTGCATCATAGATTTCTCGGATCTTACTACCCCACTGCTCACTATTTACATCGTGTGGTTCCAATTCTCCTGTCAAAGGATTCTTGATCACTAACACAATATCTTCAGCTCCATCCACCTTATCCTCAGGCAAACGAATATCACTCACTTCAACTTGATTCTCTGTAGCAAAAAATTGGGAAAATTTAATCACGTTTCTATAATACGCTTCGTCCGCAGCATTTCTTGCTTGATCAATATAAACGCTGAAGCCCACCACCGCAACTGCTGCCAGGATGGCCATGATGGCAATCACTACGATAAGCTCTACCAGCGAAAATCCCTTATTATTTTTCATAAGTTCTCTCTTTCCCCTTCCGGGGCTGCCCCTAAGCAGCCCCATCGGGATTCGGCATTACGCCGTATTCTGCATATCCGCCATGCGAAATATCACAAATGTCAGATATTGTTTGACCAGATCACATGGTCGCTGTTTAATTGGAAGATTCGGGAACAACAATTACATTGGTTGCAATATCAAATGCACTCTTATACAGATACAAGTCTTTCTTGACTTTTTCATCATAGGTTCCGCCCTTGACAACTGTGGCCATAGTATTATTGAGGTAAGTCATTACACCGTATTCTATGGACTGCGAATACTCCAAATAAGTTTCCCCTTCCAAAGTATACTCCACATAGACAGTTACAAGCTTCACACTTAACTCGGCAGCAGGAACGTTTTTGATCTCCACAAGCCTGTATCCCTCAGGATCAAGCGTTTTATGATCATAAGCATAATACCTGCCGAAGTTTGCACCAAGTGCTTCATTTGTTTTCTGCTGCTTGTCATCATCAATCAACGTGAACACACCATTTATGACTTCACCTTTTTCAGCCAAAAGAATTCCTGCACGTGTCAATTCAGCATTTTCCGGCAAATTCAACGCAAAGGAATACGCAAGGCCAAAGTTAGCCGCAGTTTGATTAAACACGCCATAGGCATTTTTAAAGGATACAACTGAATTAAATGCGCTTTCAGAAACAGTATACTCTTCAGATGTAATCGTCTTGGGCGGGTTCGAAATCAATTGTGTCAGCACTGTATTGATACGATTTTGCGTTTGCTCATCCAACTCAGTATCAGAAGTAGCACAAACTGCTTGAATTGCCTTACCATAATCCATGGTAGCGTTCAACAACTGACCAGTCACCTGGCTTACCTGAGTAAAATCAATGTTATTGGAATAATTCAGCCAAGCCAACTCAATCTTATTTGAATAACGCTGCACGCCATTCTCACTGAGGTAAACAATAACAAAAGCATCGTTATTCTCCAGTTGCTTAGCTGTCAAAGGGAGGGAGTAATGATAAAGTCCGGGAAGATCATCCGACACAAGCCCACCCTTGATTTGGTAATTCACGGGCTTTTCCACGTCAACAGTGATTAGTTCGGGATCAACCATAATAAACAACGAAAGTGTCAGGAATACATTCGGATCAGTGCTGTCGCCGTAAGTCGCGCTCATCTGAATGGTCTCTGGCTTTACAGCAACGCGATACGTGCCGGGAATGGTAATCGTATCATCAGAGCTTTCGATCAAAGACTGACGGATCAAATCCCAATCAAACGTGCTTCCCTGTTCAATCGTTCGACCATCAATCGCCCAATTGCCGTCCAGATGGAAGAACTTGGTTTCAAATCCAAGCACCAACGTGGGCACTTCGACAGTAGAACCTTACTGATAGGTTCCCGTCAATTCGATGTCAGATGCATCATCATAGCCCTTGAAAACGAGTGTAAACTCGCGACTCTGCTCAGATCCATCTTCCTTTTGACCACAGCCGCACGCTCTCCACTTGGAGCTTTCATTCCATTTGGGAACATAATTGTGTGCCCCTGTTGCAGGAACGGCTATGGTTTTGCGATTAAGCTCGGTCTTGCAATCGACGCAGTAGACAACATTATCATACGAACCTTCTTTTGCGCAAGTCGCAGGAACTTCATTCTCTTTCACAGCCGCTGCCTCAGTATGGTCAGCTACAGGAATTTCTTCCTGTGCTTCGAGCACTTCACCGCAGACCGAGCACTTTGTGCCATCGGTCAAACCGGTTTCGGTACAGGTTGCATCCGTACCGGGAATAGTTTCCTCTGTATGGTCAGCTACAGGAATTACTTCCTGCTCCACGAGAACCTCACCACAAACCGAGCACTTTGTGCCCTCGGTCAAGCCGGGTTCGGTGCATGTTGCATCAACAGAGGGGATGGTCTCAGTCTTCACATGTTCACAGTCAAGCGGAGCCTTGCACCCCTCTCTGTCGCAGACCAAATTGGGTTCTGTATCGATATGCCCAAGCTTTTCATTCAGCACTACACCGCACGCAGTACACGTTTGGTCTGTCGCACAGGTTGCTTCTGCGCCCGGCTTATGTGCTGCAGGGATATCCTGTACATCCTCGCTCTTGGTTTCTGCCCAGTCATAGCCGGTAAAATCTGCAGTATAAGTAGTAGTACCGTCCTCGGTACAGGTGGCAGGGGACTTGACTTCACTCGTAATCTCCACCGTAGCAGACACGGTGTGCTCGGGGTTGTTCAGGCACACACCGCTGGCGGTGCATTCCGTTTCTTGTTCATTTACGGTATAAGTCACATCCCAATCATGTTCGATTGCGGGAATCTCGGTCACTTCCGTGGTGCTATCGCATCTGGAGCAATGACGGGATTTGCTGCCGGCCTCCGTACAAGTTGCTTCTTGATCTATCGTGAATTGCTCGTCATAGTCATGTCCAAGAATCGCGACCAGCTCAGTTTTGCACACGGTACAGATCTGCGCAGTCGTACAGGTTGCCTCGTCACCGGGGGTATGCGGCACGGTGGTCACCCACTTGTTTTCCTCAATTTCATAAATGTCGGTTCCGGCAGAATGACTGAAATACTTTCCGCAAGCGGAGCAAGTCCAATATGCAATGTTACCGGGCTTCGAGCAGGTTGCAGTCACAGCTTCGGTTTTGGTCAAAGTGTGAGCAATCGTCGGGATTGATATTGATTCGGTTTTAATAACATCATCGCAAACAGAACAATACGTTACCTTATCATAAGAACCCAGTTTCGTACACGTTGATTCCACACGGTTCTCTTCTCTGGTAGCTTCGGTGTGAGTTACACACGCCATGCTATGATTGCACGTATCACAGTTGCGATCTTCGTCATCAGAGTCCTCATGCGGAGCTTTGTTCAGATGTTCCTCGCACAAAGTGTTTTTACATCTGTTCCAGTGATTCTCATCATCTTTGAACCATTCACTACTGTCGTAGTCGTGGTCCACGACAGGAATTTCCTCGGTCTCTTGATGTCCGCAGACAGTACACGTTTTGGTAGTAATACCAGGCTCTTTGCAAGACGGCTCTTTGGTTGCTACGCCATTTCCTCCGTTGTCAATGCTGTGCGTCTCACAACCCCATGCACCATCCTTATAAACAAAGGTGTGTGCTGCGGTTACGTTAGCTGTTTTTTCAAAATAGCTACCATCCGCATTTTTCAGCTTAGCTGGGGTGATAGTGATCGTATCATACGTACTGGCAGCTTGACGCAACTGATACGTGGTAGTTGCAGTACCGGCTGCTTTTATGATCACCTTGCCATTTTCGGAAGTGCTATAAATATTCGCGCCGCTAGCCGTGGTATACAGAGAGCCTTGAACGTTCAAGGTACCGTTGACGCGAATGCTCGCATCACCTAAACTGTTAGCATTGCGTGTATAGGTTCTACCGGGAGCGTACTTTACCGGGGCAATTTTTACATCGGCACCGTTGAAGCAATAAGTCCCCCACTGATCTTCGTCATATACGTAAATGTTGTTTCCGCTGCTGACATTAAAGGTTGCGCCTTCTTCAATGTATATTTGCGCACCGGGTAAAATGCACATATCCTGACCTGAATTTACTGTGCTCCCATTATGCAGAGTAAGACTGATGTTGTTTGTAATAGGTAGTACATATTCAGCAGAGTTTATTGTAGCCAGGCTAACCTTAATGGTCATACTTGAAATAGTGATAGTACCGTTCAAATCGATGACCAAACGATCAGTAGCACCATCGTAACGCTTAGTAACCGAGCCGGATGTCAGGTTAAACAAAGCACCGCTGGAGCCAATAAAATTCACGGCAGAACCTTGAACACCCACTAAAGATACATTTACTTTAGCCCAACCCTTTTCTATAGCTCCTGCTTCAAAAGTAATCGGTGCTTCAATATTCTGAACGTAATACTGGCTAACTGCAAAGACCTTATTCTTCATGTCAGTACTTTGCGAGCCGCCTCGATAATCTGTCAATTGGAAGCACTCATACACTTCTGCACCGTTCTTTGCGGTAATCGCACCCGAACCGGTAATAAAACCATACACATACAATCCCGCACCGTTATTTACGGTGATTGTACTTCCGGATTGCATGTTAATCCGACCATGCTTTCCTACTGGTGAGCCGGCTGCTTGACCACCACCAGCAGCAAAAATTTTTCCGGGCACACACAGTTTTCCATTCACAGTAATATTCGCCCCGGATGCCATGGTCAGCGTACGATACGCAGAAGGAGTCGAATATGACTCTGAAT
>JAFTLD010000035.1 GCA_017452945.1 Clostridia bacterium
CCGCATTGACACAAAGTTACTTGATGTCGGGCGGACAGTCGAGGACGCCTGTCCCTACAGCTGTTCTTATGCGTATCTCGGTTTAATATTTTGACAGAAACGGGGATGATTCATCGCCGTTTCTACGCTAATGCAGCCCCATCGGGCAGACTCTTTTTTATGCTAAGGTTTATTGACAATACAGTATGTATGTGATATAATGAGAATACGGTAGTATTTGGAAAGGAGATCATACATATGAAAAAACACATATTACGTGCGCTTTGTGTCGCTTGCGTTTTGACGCTTTGCTTGCCTATGGCAGCTTGCGACATGGAACTTGGCGGTCTTGTTGGCGAGTTGCTTGCGAACAAAGAACCCGATGGGGTTGTCCCACCTGAAGAATGGGCAAGCGATGTTGTCATCGAAGACATTCTTCCCGAAATTGAAACCGCGATTGGCACAGGTTGGGATGAGGTCTTTACAGGTGATATTGCCACCGAACCCCCTTTCGAAGACACCACCTACGAATATGATTACGACAGCACCGAGCCTCCCACAACCGAGATTTACACGACCGAGCCTCCCGTTGAGGTCGCGCCGATTCCCGATCCCGTGATGTACTACTCCCCGGATGAATACAACACATGGATCGGCGAGCAGCTCATGCAGCAATTCTTTGTCCCCGGTGGGCATGCAAGCTGGGATGGGCATGCCATGATCGAAGATTACCACGTCGAATACGTACGCATATACGGTTGGGTGGCGTTTGATACCGAGCAGGTCGGTGAAATTGGTTATCGTTTTGACAACGATGAATACATCTTTGACAATGCATTCTTAGTCGAAGCAGAGCAACCCGTCATTGACGCAGCGCTTTCCATAGGCGCGCTCTCTGCATCCAGAATCGACATCCGCATCCCTGTCAAAGATCTTTCAGGCGAGCACGTCATTGAAATCGTGGGGCGCGACGCATACGGTTATATGGAAGTCATTGATACGTTCACAGTTGAAAAAATAGCTGATCCGGGTGCGCCTTTCTTCTTTGCAGACGCATATGATATGGCCGCTTGTGTCGAGCCGGATGCATTTCTCAGTTTGGACGTGCTCTCTGCAGAAGTCAGCGAAGACGGCTCGTACGTAACGTTGGTTTCCGGTGTTCAGAACGGTGGAGATCCATGGATCTTCCTTGGTCGTGACCGATTGCTGAGCACAGGAGCACGCTATCTCGCAGTGAAATACCGCACATCCGCTGATAACGCCCCCAAAGGAGAGTTCTTTGTGGGCTCCAGCTTCATTACCGGTGGAGTGGATCAGGCAAGGTTCGAATATATAAATGACGGAGATTGGCATCTGCAAATCATAGACCTATCAACGGTCGAAGCCGTCAATGACTACCTTGACATAAAATATCTTAGATACGATTTTTACGTTGAAGGAGTACATGAGCTTCCTATCGACGTTGCATACGTTGCTATCTTTACAACAGAAGAGGCTGCAATTCAGTACGATGCTGAACACCCGACTTCAATGAATTAATTCAAAAAAAGGCTGCTGCAAATTGATATTTGCAACAGCCTTTTTTATTATTGTTTATTCACCTTTTACCGTAATCACACGGCAATCGCCCGTATAGGCGGTAGAGGTGATGTATTGCGGTACGCCGTTTGGCAGCACGTCCTCGTGCGTGAAGTGCATGTGACCTGCAAAAATAGCAACGACGGGGGTATTTTCATCCTCTGCAACTGCAGCATAGAAGCGTTGTACGTCTTCATTCCAAGCGCAAACACCGCCATCTCCACCCATGCCCAAATCCTTGCCCCAGACCTTTGTGCTGTCTTCGACCAAAGAATCCACGTGCAGCGGCACGTGCAGCATCAGGATGATGGGCTTGCCCTTTTCGCAAAGAGCTAAGAACTTATCCACGGTGGAAGCAGTTACGTAATCTGCGCTGTTGTCCACCGCAACGATCATAAACTCATCGTATTCCACGTATCTGACAGA
Organism: Clostridia bacterium; assembly: GCA_017452945.1. The sequence continues at coordinate 1,984 of JAFTLD010000035.1, forward strand.
CATATCGTCCGCAGGCTCTCCCACAGTCATCTTATTGAACTCGGGAATATAGGTAGCAGCGGCACTCGGAGTCAGATAGTCGTCGGCAAAGCACCAGTCGTGGTTGCCAAGCGTAAACAGCGTAGGGGTTTTGAGCGCCTTGATGTTGTCGTACATCATGGACATATTCAGCTCGGACGGGAAATCAATGATATCACCCGTCAAAAGCAGCATATCTGCGCCAATTTCATCGGCATAACCGAACATATAAGGCATGCGCTCCTCTGCAAGCAGGAAACCATCGGTGAAGGCACCTCTGCGCCCTGCAATGTAGTTGCGGCGGTTTGCATTCATAGCCTCAGCCTCGGTGGTGCTGTATGCACTCGAATGCAAGTCAGTCACCTGCAGGAAGGTGTATTCCTTGGATAATCCCGGAATGGTCAGCGTGGTGTAGGTCGGTACGACCAACTTTATGCCCGAGAGCTCCAACACCTCGGACTTAGACGAGGCGATTACGATCGATTTGATGTAAACCGTCTCTCCCGCAGTTTTTGTATCTGCAAAGTTGATCTTGAGCTGAGAAAGCACAGCCCCTTCCTTTTCGGATAAAGAGAGCGGCACGATCACGGTCTGCCAATCCGTTGACAATCTGTTATAAGTGGTACTTCCTTTGCTCTTCGAGGTGGTACCGTTAGCCTCGGTGCTCACGGTCACCTCAAAAGCATTGGAAGATACGCCCTCGGTTTTGAGCGTCACAACAACGTAAGCACAGTCATTCCAAGGCACCTGCTCCAAGGACAGCAGCTGCATATAGGTTGCGTAATCCAACGTCAGGTAAGGATCGCGGATCTTTTCGCCGTCGGTCGTCAGCTTGAGCACAGATGCTTCTCCATCCTTGACGATCTCAAACGTACTGTATTTGGCTGTCAGCAACGTTTGGTTTGCGCTGTTTTCATAGAAGGTAATCAGCTTGCTGTTCGTAGGGCTTTCTGGCGTAATTTCAATCTGTGGGCCTTGCGTTTCAGGCTCGGTCTGCGATTCGGTTTCCGTTTCTGAATCAACCTGCGTTGAATCGGCAGGTATCTCAGTCGTCAATTCATCGGTACTGTCAACAGGCGGATCATCGGTATTTGCATCGCAGGCAACCATGCAGAACAGCATACTCAGCAGCAAAGCTCCCGCAATCAATCTCAGACGTTTTTTCACGTTCATTTACCTCTGCTTTCAGATTTTGTGCCGGGGAATATCAGTTATCCTTGCTCTTGGTTGCATTCTCGACAAGAATCTTGCTAAGGAATGCATCAAAGGTCATGGTGCCAAGGTCAGCGTACTTACGGGAACGAACGGCAACCATGCCGGACTCGATCTCCTTTGCACCGATAACCAGCATGTAAGGCACCTTCTCGGTCTGTGCCGAGCGGATCTTATAGCCGATGGTATTGCTGGAACGGTCGATCTCCACTCTGATACCTGCCTCGGCAAGCTTTGCGGCAAGGCCTTCGCAGTATGCAAGCTCATTGTCACCCATAGGCAGCACCTTGACCTGCGTGGGCGCCATCCACATGGGAAGCGCACCTGCATACTTTTCAAGCAGCAGCGCAAGCGTTCTCTCGTAGCAGCCAAGCGAGGTTCTGTGAATGATATAGGGAATGACTCTGGAGTCGGTGGAGTCGGTGTATTCCATGCCGAACTTCTTAGCCAACAGCATATCGATCTGAATGGTTACGATGGTATCTTCCTTGCCAAATACGTTCTTGCACTGGATGTCCAGCTTAGGACCATAGAATGCAGCCTCATCAATACCGATCTCATAGTTACCCGAACCCAGGTACTTATCAAGCAGCTCACCCATGATGCTCTGCGCCTCTTCCCACTGTTCAGCGGTTCCCTCGTACTTATCGGTACGCTTGGGATCCCACTGCGAGAATCGGAAGGAGCAATCCTCCCAAAGGCCAACTGTTTCAAGGCAATACTTAGCAAGCTCCAGACAGCCGCCGAATTCCTCAGCCAGCTGATCGGGACGCAGCACAAGGTGTCCCTCGGAAATGGTGAACTGACGCACACGGATCAGACCGTGCATCTCACCCGAATCCTCGTTGCGGAACAGCGTGGAGGTCTCACCAAGACGCATGGGCAGGTCGCGGTAGGATCTCTTCTTATTCAAAAATACCTGATACTGGAAGGGACAGGTCATAGGACGCATTGCAAAGCATTCCTTGCTCTCGTCGTCCGCGTCACCCATGATAAACATGCCGTCACGGTAGTGATCCCAGTGACCGGAGATCTTGTAAAGATCTCTCTTAGCCATCAAGGGGGTCTTGGTCAAGAGATAGCCTTTGGACTGTTCCACGTCCTCTACCCAACGCTGCAGGATCTGCACCGTACGTGCGCCCTTGGGCAAAAGGATCGGCAAGCCCTGGCCGATCACGTCAACCGTGGTGAAGTATTCAAGCTCTCTGCCCACCTTGTTATGGTCGCGTTTCTTTGCTTCCTCTACCATTTCCAGGTAAGTACGCAGCTCATCCTTGGACGGGAATGCCGTGCCGTAAACTCTTTGCAGCTGCTTGTTGGACTGGTCACCCTTCCAATAAGCACCCGTGCACTGGGTCAGCTTAAGAGCCTTGACAGCACCGGTGGAAAACAGGTGCGGGCCTGCGCAAAGGTCGGTAAATTCACCTTGCGTATAGAAGCTGATCACAGCGTCCTCAGGCAGCTCCTCGATCAACTGTACCTTGTAGGGCTCACCCTTTTCGGTCATCAGTGCGATGGCCTGCTCACGGGGCAGCTCACTTCTCTCGATCTTGAGATTCTCCTTGACGATCTTTTTCATCTCATCCTCAATCTTCTTAAGAATGTCGGGCGAGAAGGTGATGTCGGAATCAAAGTCATAGTAGAAGCCGTTGTCCACAGCGGGACCGATGGTCAGCTTGGTCTGGGGGTACAATCTCTTGACAGCCTGCGCCAAAATGTGGGATGCAGTGTGACGGAACACGTGCTTGCCGTCCTCCTGTGCAAAGCTGAGCAGCTCGACGTTAGCGTCGTCCTCGATCAGCGCAGTCAGCGCACAAACAGTTCCGTTTACCTTTGCGGCAATAATGCTGCGGTCGATCAGTTCAGCTTCTCTTGCAGCGTCATATACCGTCATAGCGGACGGATATTCGCAAATCTTGGATCCGAAATTGATTTTCATGATAGTTGTTCTCCTTTATGTGATTGAAATTGTTTATAAAAATAACCCCGATACAGCATGCGCTGTATCGGGGTGCAGATAACAAAATCCGCACGGTTCCACCCGAACGTTTCACTCGTTTGGTATTTGGTTTTCAGATATAAGTGGTACCCTTTTTGCACACGACGCGTCTTTCCACCAACCGACGCTCTCTGTAGACGTGCCTTGCCAAAAGGACGTGTCTTATACTTTTTTCCTTAATAGGTTTTTCTGTTCATCGCAGAACGAGGGTTGACGATCTCTCGCCAATCCAGATCTCCGCGATCCAATGCCATGATCAGTACCTCGGCAGTTGCGATATTGGTTGCAACCGGTACGTTGTTCTGATCGCACATACGCATCAGCTCATTCTCGATCTCTCCTGTACCTCTGCCGGGTCTGGTATCTCTGAAATACAGAAGCATGTCGATCTCATTATAAGCCACACGTGAAGTGATCTGCTGTTCGCCACCCTGTTCACCGGCAAGCAGCTTTTCAATTTTCAAGCCGGTTGCTTCGGAAATGTACTTTGCAGTAATGCTTGTCGCACAAAGATTGTGCTTGCTGAGCACACCGCAATAAGCGATACAAAATTGCGTCATCAATTCCTTTTTCATGTCGCTTGCAATGATAGCTATCTCCATAGTGTCTCCCTTCCGTAATTCGGGGCATCCTTCCCCCTAATTTGTATAAACCGTGTATAGATTATTTCAAACTTCACATCATTATAACACGATTTTGCTCTTTTTGTCAATGATATATGCAAAATATTTTCGAAAAAATTGTTTCTTTTGTGAAAATCGTGACTATACAAAGCACAAAATCTATGGTATAATGATTATAACGATGACAAAGAGAGGTGTTCCCTATGATCAATCAAATGAACGAATTGCTCAGCAAATACGATCCTGCGGTAGCAGAGGCCATTGGCGCAGAATTCAAAAGAGAGCGCGACGGCATCGAGCTGATCGCATCCGAAAACTTCGTTTCCCTGCCCGTACTGCTGGCGGCAGGCAGCATTGCCACCAACAAATATGCCGAAGGATATTCCGGCAAACGCTACTATGGCGGATGCGCATGCATCGACGTGCTGGAGGATCTGGCATGCGAGCGCGCAAAGCAGCTGTTCGGCGCAAAATATGCCAACGTGCAGCCCCACAGCGGCTCACAGGCTAATACTGCAGTGTACGTTGCACTGCTGAACACGGGCGATACGGTCATGGGCATGAGCCTTGCAGAGGGTGGACACCTGACACACGGCAGCCCTGTCAACCTCTCCGGTAAATATTACAACTTCGTTCCTTACGGCGTGGGTGCTGACGGTCTGATCGACTACGACGCCCTTGAGGCGCAGGCTAAGGTCGTGCGTCCCCGCATGATCGTAGCAGGTGCATCCGCATATCCCCGTGCCATTGATTTCGCACGCATGGCAGAAATCGCGCACAGCGTCGGCGCATATCTGATGGTGGATATGGCACACATTGCAGGCCTTGTTGCCGCAGGCGAGCACATGTCCCCGATTCCTTATGCCGACGTGGTCACCACTACCACGCATAAGACCTTGCGTGGCCCGCGCGGTGGCATGATCCTTTGCAACGACGAAAACATTGCAAAGGCCGTCAATAAGGCCATCTTCCCCGGCATCCAGGGCGGCCCCTTGATGCACATCATCGCTGCCAAGGCTGTTTGCTTTGGCGAGGCACTCTCCCCCGCGTTCAAGGAATATCAGCATAACGTGGTGCTCAACGCAAAGGCCATGGCACAGGCACTTCTGAACGAGGGCTTTGACCTTGTCACGGGCGGCACTGATAATCACCTGATGCTGGTTGATTTGCGCCCCATGCACATCACGGGCAAGGAGATGGAGCGCAGACTTGATGAAGTACACATCACGGTCAACAAGAACGCCATCCCCAACGATCCCGAAAAGCCCTTCGTCACCTCGGGCATCCGCGTCGGCACACCCGCCGCCACCACAAGAGGTCTTACCGAGGCCGATATGGTCACGCTTGCTAAGTGCATGCGCATGACCGCTCAGGAATTCGACACCAAAGCCGATGAGGTCCGCGAGATCGTCGCAGAGATCTGCAAGAAATATCCGCTTTACGAGTAAAATAATCAAAAAGATACAGAATCCCCCCGGATTTGCCAAGCAAATCCGGGGGATTTTTGGGTAAAACGCTTATCCTTCAATAAAGGTGATAGAATGAATGCATATCAGGGTTCCTTGCGGGTTGTGTACTGCTGCCCACAGATTACCACTGTAAGTGATCTCGGAAAGATCAATTTCAGCGGTTCGTACGCCTGCGCCATGCCATCCTGCTTCGGAAAAGACCATATCCGTATATGCAATAGCATCTTCATAATTAGAATCAGTCTCCTGGCCGAAGGAAGAGTTGCTGCTCTTTAATCCAATATCAAGCGAAGAGGCTGCAGCAAATGCATCAGCGGTCACCTTCGTTCCGTCGCAGGAATAAGCAATCAACACTTTGGAATAATTGGAAAGATCCAAATTGCCAAGGTATACGGTGTTGCCATAACCAAGCAGGCACACGGGATTGCTAATCCAGGCTTCGGGGAAGCTCGGTTTATAAACATTTGCATTTGCCGGTTTATTCATGTCTACCACATATGAACCCGAACCATCGGGAACAACAGGATCTTCCATATGGTCGGGATTTTCAACTTTTTCCGGCTTGGTGGCATCGTACGGAACGTCCTCATACCCCAACTGTGCATCGTAAGCCTCGGCTGCTTCAATTGAAGAAAACGATGCAATGTACGCAATATCGATCATGCGATCTGTACCGTCGGTAAAGCAATCTACTCGCAGATAACCCAATACATAAGAGCTTGCAACCGCCTCGACATTTTTCAAATCAACAATAAGTAAATGCCATTCACCATCTGGAATATAGTCCAGGACGACATGATCTCCCACACCGGTCCATGCGCTGCCGGAGCCCAAATACAGTTCTCCGTCGCAATCCTCGGTGGTGCGGTATTTGATTACAAGGTATCTGCCTACTCTGACTCTGGAGTTCATCGGAATTGCAGCAAAATATATATCCGATCCTGCTCCAAGGATAGAAACGTACTTCCCTTCCGCACGCAGCTCAGCTGCTGCGATCAGACAATTTATCGAGTTGTCTGCAATAGCAGTAGCTTTGTCATACATAGCAGGAGCGTCGAACAAAAACCGAGGTTGAGTTGTTTCTGTTGAATCCGAGGGAGTTTCATCACAATGAACGATAACCGAATTCAGACACCAATCTATACCCTTCTCCACTGCTTCCCATTCCACTTCTGTTCCGGTATAATAAATATCAGACAAAGAGGTGCATTCGGCAAACACATACTTACCGATACTAATTATATCTCGGGGAATCTCAACATTGTTTAACTCATAGCATCGACTAAATGCAGCATCACCAATGCTGACGATATTTTTTGAAATAGATACCGTCATCAATTCGTAGCAATTACCAAACGCGTACTGACCTACGCTGAGCACACTGTCAGGAATAACAACATTTGTCAGACTGCTGCATCCGCAAAACACATATTCATTAAGATCCATCACGTTATTCGAAATAATTACACTCGTTAAACCTGTGCAATGACCAAAAGCCCAAGAGCCAATACTGGTTACACTATCAGGAATGGCTATGCTTGTCAGCGCACTACACCCATAAAAAACGTTTTTACCAATACTGGTCACACTGTCTGGAATAATAACACTTGTCAAATTTTCACAGCCATAGAAAGTCCAGTCATCTATGCTTGTTACACCATCCAAAATTTCTACATCTCCTCCAACAGCCCAAGGAACAGCAATGATTTCCTTAGTTTCTTGGCTGTAAAGAATTCCATCTTTTGCAATGATATACGAATTGCCTTCTGCGATCGATATATAGGTCAACTGTCTATATAAATCAAATATCTGATCATCTTCAATTTCCTTACATGACTTTTCTATTTCAAAAGATGTGATTGTAGCATTCGACAGGCACAACAGAATAGAGCATGTTTCCCCATTCTCTTCCCAACTGGAGTATATCGCATTACCATTGCAGTAATAAGTCGGATTGTCTTCATGGATAATGATTATTTTATCACCGGCCAATGAATGCTGAATTCTACAAAACTCCCCACGCACATAATTTCCGCCAAACATCCCTGTTGGTGGAGCATCTTGGTATCCATCTCCCCAATTACTATATCCTACACCGTCAACTTTTTCGCCGAATGTTATTTGTGAAAGATAAGATAATTTAGCAAATCCATCTCCACGTCCAAAGGCATCTCTTCCAATTATTACTGTCTCGTTAGGAATGGTATATTGAGTGCGCGGATTTGCAAGAGGATATTGGATCAAAGTATATAAAGATTTTGTAAATAAAACTCCATCTATTGATCTAAAATACGGATTATTTACGTCCACCCAAATATTTTCTATCGTTGGATGTTGAAAAGGACTGTTCCAAACAAATCTCACGGTCGAAGGAATAAAAATTGAGGTAACTTCTTCAGCTAAAAATTCAACACCCTCAAGCAATACTCCATTAGATATTCCACCAATGGATATAACCTCATACTCAATAGAATCTTGAATGACCGTTTCCGGGATTACAACATCTCCATTTATCGAAATACCTGTCAGTTGTACCGCATTATAACCTACTATCACGTATTCCAACCCGGCTTCGCTAAAGGTTTCTCGCAAAAGCCAATCAGCATCCGTAAAAGGCGTGTCGGATCTTGCAGGCAATCCATAAAGGAAATCCACACCTTGGTCACTTGGACTCGATATAATGTGTGTGTCCACAAAAGAAGCTTCCGGGGCGCCCCATATGCCATCACTCCAGTTAACGTTTTGCGAATCATTAACACAGAAGTAATTATAAGAGATTCCCCACATCCACGTAGGGGTATCATCCCATGTCAGGTCAAACCAATACCAGTTGCCGTCATCCATTTGCACCAGATTCCATGCATGCTCCTGACCGTAGCTTTGTCCGGTCACGAATACGTTTTCTACATCCAAGAAATTCAAAAGCAGCTGGAAGGTTCTGGCATAGCTTTCACACACACCACTTTGATTTTCAAACACACCGAGAATATTGTGCGCCCAAGCGTCATCCTGCGGAGTCACACCATCATCCTCATATGCATAATCGACTGCATAAATGATAGCATCGTGCAGCGCCAATGCAATACGGTAGTTAGAGGTTTCGCCTTGCAACTCGGTCAGATACTCCTCAACAGCACTGTATACCAATGCATTATATACAGCACGCTCCGCTCCTGTATCGTATGCGTCCTCGGTCAGCAAGAACAACTCCCGATCCGTCATCGAAACGGTTGTGGATATCCAATAATACAACGGGTGATCGTTTTTATAAGTCAACCAAACGGCAATCGCCTGATCTTCACTTAATCCGTATTGCTTGAAATTCAAGGATGCCACCACATTATCAGTGGCATCCATATTTACGTCTGAATGGAACGCCATGGCAGCCTGATCTATCAGATCATAAAGCGACTGCATGGCAGTTCCCTGCGACATTGTTCCAAGATACGAGTATCCGTAGTCATCACTGTACGCTTCAGGATTGCTGTAATGTCCAAGCTTCGGTACAACCTTTTGCGCTACCAGCACCTCATCGCAGACGGAGCAATGAGAGCCTTCCGTCAATCCGGTTTCTGTAGAAGTAGGAGCAACTGCAGGATCAATCACCTCTGTGTGACCCAAAGCATCAATGCTCTGCGTTTCCACTTCCCCGCAATCACAAGTGCGCTGCTGTTCACCGTTTTCAGTACAGGTTGCGTCCTTGACTGTCATCCAATCGCCAAACGCGTGATCATGCGGCTCGTCAGGGATTTCGGGCGTGTCGGGCTGATTCGGCTGTTCACCGCTCATGGATTGTTCAAAATGCTTTTCGGCTGCTTCGACCGAGTGGAAAGCAGCAATGTACGCTACGTCAATAGACTGATATTGACCGTCCAGATAAGGATCATAGCGCAGATAGTTGAGAACGTAACTCTCATTCACGGCAGAAACGGTAGAAATATCTGCAATTGCAAGATGCCATTCGCCATCTGCAATATAGGTAAATACGACCTCATCGCTACCGCCCTTGGGACCTGCGCCGGAACCGACAAAGAACTCACCGCTCGAGCCTTCGACCGTTGTGCGGTATTTGATGACAATGTATCTTGCCCCTTTATTTCTAATGCCATCAGAGGGACTGTAGAGATAGAAATAGGGGTCACCACCGTCTGTGGAGGTCAGAGTCACAAAAGAAGCATCACCGCTCAGAATCGCAGACGCGATATGATTGGGAGAAAAGCCTTCGAGTGCTGCCTTTGCGATATACGTAGCACTAAATTCAAACACAGGGGCTTGGGGATCTTCAGGCTCCGGCTCAGCGCTTTCACCGTTGAAGTGAATGGTTGCATAATGGAAGCATTCGTTATTGTTATAACTAATATATTTCTCTACCGCTGCCCATTCTTCTTCCGTACCAAGGTAATAAACATCGGTCAGACCTGTGCAATTCAAAAATGCAGCTCTACTGATAAGCGTAACACTATTCGGAATAGTGATGCTTGTCAGGCCTGTACATCCGACAAACGCATGCATACCTATCTGTGTAACGCCATCGGGGATAGAACTGTTTCTACAACCTAGCACTAACTTGTTTGTCTCAATTTCAATAATGCAGTTTCCCTCGCTTCTGTATACAGGATTATCGGGAGCTACAACAATATTCAAAAGACCAGAACAATCCCCAAATGCACTGCTTGCCAAGGAGGTGACATTGCTCGGAATAAAGATGTTAGTAAGACCGATGCACCCTCCAAAAGTGTTTCTTCGAATGGAAGTAACACCATCCGGAATAATAATACTTGTCAAACCAGTACAGCCGGAGAATGCAAAGCCTCCGATATCTGTTACACTGTCCGGAATTGTTATGTTTATCAAACCGGTACAGTAAGAGAACGCATAACCACCAATGCTTGTCACGCTATCTGGAATCGTAATGCTCGTCAAGCCGGTACATTTTTCGAACGCTAAATTTCCAATGTTTGTTACGCTGTTCGGAATTAAAATACTTGTCAATCCACTGCAGCCGGAGAATGCAGAATTGCCAATACTTGTCACACCGTTACCAATAGTAACACCTGTCAAGCCGGTACATTTTGCAAACGCTGATTCCCCAATATTTGTTACGCTGTCAGGGATAGTAATACTTGTCAAACCAGTACAGCCGGAGAATGCAGAATCGCCAATACTTGTCACACTACCAGGAATCGTAATGCTTATCAAGCCAGTACAGCCGGAGAATGCAAAATCGCCAATACTTGTCACACTATCCGGAATCGTAATGCTCGTCAAGCCTCTGCAATAAGAAAATGCAGTAGCGCCAATACTTGTCACAGAGCCATCCACAGGAATTACACTAGCCTTGCATCCAATGACCAATGTTTTGCTTTCTGTTTCTATTACGCAATCTCCTCTACTATGGTAGCGTGGATTACCATCCGTAACTACGATGCTCGTCAAGTCGTCGCAGAATGCAAATGGACTATTACCAATGCTGGTCACACTATCCGGAAGAGTAATGCTGGTTAAACTGGTACAAAGTGCGAATGCACTATTTCCAATGCTTGTAACACCATTACCAATAGTCACACTTGTCAAGCCGTTGCATTGTTTGAAAGCCCTATCACCAATGCTTGTTACACTCCCCGGAATCGTAATGCTCATCAAACTGTAACAACTATCAAACGTACGAACACCAATACTTGTCACGCCATCCGGGATAGTGATACTCGTTAAAGCAGTACAACCAAAAAATGCAGAATCACCAATGCTTGTTATGCTGTCCGGCATGGTGATACTCGTCAAGTCACAACGTCTGAACGCAAGATATCCAATTTCTACAACAGGCAAGCCTTCATACATTGCGGGAATTACGACATCTGTATCGGTACACGTGCCGATGCCTGTGACAACGTATCCTGTTCCTTCTTCGTTCAATTTGTACGCCAAGCCCTCGCTGGCCTCATCCGCGGGTTTATCCGGAGTATCGGGATCGTCAGGAGTATCAGGTTCATCGGGAATTTCGGGCTCATCAGGTGTTCCCTGCTCGCCCCAGACAAATACAATGCGGTCAATGATGATAAATTGGGCTTCAAGGAAGTCTGCCGAAATGTATACGGGCCCGCTGTAATCAACATCGGTCAGATCAACCTCATGCGCTGTAACCGTCCAACCGCCATCGGGGGTATACGGTGCTGCTATGAAGCTTCCACGGTCGGGGTTCATGATATTATTACAGTCATAACCGGTTAAACCGATCATGCCAAATCCCTGTTCTTTCGCAGCAGCAAGGCCTTCCTGAGTGAGTTCACTCCAGTCGGATGCGTAGTAAATGATCACCTTGCCGTAATTGGACAAATCCACGTCACCCAAGTAGATAGAACCTTGGTGAAGCATAGCACCGGATGTCAAGTTTGCAGCTTGAATCATCATATAATGACTCGGGTGATTCTCCTTGGTTACAATATCAGGCATGTGACCCGTGATACAACCTGTGGGCAGATCGCGGGGATCTACGATCCAATTTTCACCCTCCGGGATCACAGGCATTTCGGGGTCATCCGGAGTATCGGGTTCGTCAGGAATCTCGGGATTGTCGGATTCTTCTGTTTTGATCAGCGTGAACTCAACCAGAGTTGCCACGTTTCCTGCAGCATCTCTGACCAAAGCCTTCACGGTATATTCGCCAACCAGATCGGCAACAGGAATCATGATCTTCATTCTGGAGGCAGATTTTGCTAAAAAGATAGCTGCTGCATCGATCACAGCCTGATCAGGCTCAACATAAAAGTCCGAAGAGAAAACGGGTTCGTTATCACCAATCTGGTAGCCAAACTCGCCTACAGTTTCGCTACAGAAGCCTACCCAACCCCAAACACGGATATACTCTACGTCAAGGCCAACCTTGGCAATGTTATCCCATGCGGTGTGTTGTCCGGGATTGAAGAATGCCTTTCCCTGTGTTTCGCCAATCCAAGCATCACACTCATCAAAAGATAAAAAGGTAATGACTTTTGCGAAATTACAGAAAGTACAGATACCGTCTGCAAAGCTATGCTCTGTATACATTTCAGTAGAACAACGCTCACAAACAGCAACGTGCCATTTCTCGTCGGAAGGTTGGCATACACCGAAATCATGGCCAAGCGCAGCGACTTCATCCGCAACATAGGTGTCACCACAATCAAGACAAGTATAGATAGTATAGCCGGCATCTGCACAAGTCGGCGCAGTTACTACAGCTTGGTAATTGTGACCTGTTGCAGGAATTTCTTCCTGTGCAACCAGCACCAAACCGCAAACAAAGCAGTGAGAGCCTTCGGTCAAGCCGGTTTCGGTACAAGTAGGCGCGACCGCTTCAGAAATCATTTCGGTGTGGCCAAGTGCATCTACCACTTCCTGTGCAACGAGGACTTCGCCGCATACGGAGCAATGCTTGCCTTCGGTCAAGCCGGTGTTTACGCAATCGGGAGCGACTGCCGCGTCAACAACTTCGGCATGTCCAAGTGCTGCTACTTCTTCCTGTGCAACGAGCACTTCACCGCATACGGAGCAATGCTTGCCTTCGGTCAAGCCGGTGTTTATGCAATCGGGTGCAACTGCGGCATCTACTACTTCGGTGTGGCCGAGCGCTGCTACTTCTTCCTGCGCGACAAAAACTTCGTCGCATACGGAGCAATGCTTGCCTTCGGTCAGACCGGTGTTTACGCAATCGGGAGCGACCGCTGCGTCAATCACTTCGGCGTGTCCGAGTGCAGGTGCAAGCTCGATGCCGCAGACCAGACAGGTTTGATTTGCGGTACAGGTGGGTTCTGCGCCGGGAGTGTGACCGTTTGCAGACGCCAGTTGTTCACCGCAAACCGTGCAGGTTTGAGGCTCGGTACAGGTAGCCTCTGCACCGGGCGTATGTCCAAGTGCATCAACAATTTCCTGTGCAACGAGAACTTCGTTACACACAGAGCAGTGTTTACCTTCAGTCAAGCCGGTTTCGGTGCAGGTGGGTGCAACCGCTGCGTCAACGACTTCGGTATGGCCGAGTGCATCAACGATATCCTGTGCAACAAAAACTTCGTTGCAAACCTCGCAGTGCTTCCCCTCTGTCAAACCTGTTTCGGTACAGGTGGGTGCAACTGCTGCGTCAATAACCTCGGTGTGGCCGAGAGCATTCACAACCACAGTCCCTCGACTCATTTCCGCATGACATACAGAGCAATATACAACCTTTTCATAAGAACCTGCCAAGGTACATGTTGCCGCCACTCTGTTTTCTTCCACAGAAGCGGAAGCAGTGTGAGCAAGAGGATCCACCGTATTCACAACACGGCTCATCTCCGCATTACATACAGAACAATAAATAACCTCTTCGTAAGAGCCTGCTGCGCTGCACGTAGGCTCTGAAGTATTTTCAACTACTGTTGTTCCTTCGACATGCCCAAGTGCGTCAACACTCTGTGTTTCGGTTTCGCCGCAATCGCAGGTACGCTGCTGTTCACCGTTTTCGGTGCAGGTTGCGTCCTTGACGGTTGTCCAATCGCCAAACGCGTGAACGTGCGGCTCGGTTTCGGGTTCACTCGTGTCCTCGGTTCCGGGCTCGTTCGTGTCCTCGGTGCCGGGCTCATTCGTGTCCTCGGTGCCGGGTTCGCTCGTGTCCTCGGTTCCGGGCTCATTCGTATCCTCGGTGCCGGGATCATTCGTATCCTCGGTGCCGGGATCACTTGTGTCCCCTGCTTCGGGTTCGCTCGCGTCCTCGGTTCCGGGCTCGTTTGTCCCATCATCCGATGCAGCCGTTGTTTGTTCCGTCGATCCACTCGGCGGTTGCGGATCGTCTGTGTCGTCACACGCTACGAAGAGCACCGTGAATGCCAGTAGTGCCGCCAAAAGCCATAATACTGTCTTTTTCATACTTGCCTCCATAAATAAAAAGTGCGTCAACCGAAGTTAACGCACTAAAAACGCAAACTCCGATTGTCGCCAAACAAACTCAAGAAAAACAAGTATAAGCCATATTTAACCTTGATGGAATTTGCATTTTTTCAAATTCTAAAAGTTAAATACAGCAAAGGGTATAATCCCCCTATGGAATTATACTTGTCATTATTAAGTTTGTTTGGCTATTTCAGTATACCATTTTCAAAAACATCTGTCAAGCATTTTCATCAAATATCACATAAATATCATTCATATAAAATCAAGTATGAATTCTCCGTAAATTGCCAATACTAATTCATGAAATTACACAACGGAGGGATTTTTATGATGACAAAACCTCAGATCATTAAATGCGGTGCGCGGGAGATCTTGGATTCTCGCGGCAATCCGACTGTAGAGGCAACCGTGGTGCTGGCAGACGGCACGGTTGGTGTAGCCGGCGTGCCGAGCGGAGCTTCGACCGGAATTTACGAGGCGCACGAGCTGCGCGACAGGGAGAAAAAACGTTATGACGGCAAGGGTGTAGCGCAGGCAGTAGGCAATATCTGCAAGATCATTTCCCCTGCTCTGGCCGGCACATATGCTTCGGATCAGGCAGATATTGACAAGCAGCTGCGCGAAATCGACGGCACGGATAACCTATCCAATCTTGGTGCCAATGCCGTGCTTGCCGTTTCCCTTGCGAGTGCGCGAGCGGCGGCAAGCTGGTATCGCATTCCCCTTTACCGTTGGCTAGGCGGTATCGATGCGCACCGCCTCCCCGTTCCCATGATGAACGTGCTCAACGGTGGTGCGCATGCGCACAACAACGTGGAAATTCAAGAGTTTATGATCGTACCCGTGGGCGCGGAATCCTACTCGGAGGGCTTGCGCATTGGCTGCGAGATCTATCATCGGCTGGGCGAGATTCTGACGCACGAGGGACTTGGCGGTGGTGTGGGTGATGAGGGTGGGTATGCCCCCGACCTTGCATCCGACGAACAGGCGCTGGAGTATATCTGTCACGCCATTGAAAAAAGCGGTTATGATATGGACACGGTCAAGATCTCGCTGGATGCAGCTGCCTCCGAATGGTTTCGCGAGAGCGAGGGAGCTTACGTGATGCCCAAAAGAAGCAAATATCGCAGCACAGATGACCTGATCTCGTATTGGTCCTCGTTAACCGCAAAATACCCCCTGCTCTCCCTGGAGGACGGCTTGGATCAGCGCGACTTCAAGGCTTGGGCGTCACTTTCGCGCACGTTGGGCAGCGACTGTATGACCGTGGGGGACGATCTGTTTGTGACCAATCAAAAAAGGCTGCTGCAAGGCATTGCCGAAAAGAGTGCGGGTGCGATTCTGATCAAGCCCAACCAAATCGGCACGCTGACAGATACGCTGCAGGTCATTCATACGGCAGCAGGTGCGGGGATGTCGTATATCATTTCGCACCGCTCGGGCGAGACCGAGGACACCACCATTGCCGATTTGGCCGTGGCTACCAACGCACCCTTTATCAAGGCGGGCGCCCCCTGCCGCTCTGAGCGCACGGCCAAATATAACCGCCTTTTACGGATCGAGGCTTCACTTGGTGCGTGCTCAAGCTATGGCGGCAAGGCAGCCCAAGGCGAGCCCGTATGCTGTGGCTTGGAGAAATAAGAACAGCAAAAAAAGGACGTTCCGAAAAACGTCCTTTTTTGCTGTTATAAAATTGTGATTACAGACCAAACAACAGCCAGATCACGATATACGCGGGAACAATGGCGGCTAAGGTGAACGGGATACCGATGCGGAAGAAGTCACTGTTCTTCACAGTATAGCCCTCCTTGCGCAAAATACCGATACCTGCAATATTGGCGGATGCACCGATGGGAGTGCAGTTACCGCCCAGCGTTGCACCGGACAAAAGGCCGAAGTACAAAGGCACTGCGACCAGCGCGGGATCTGCGCCCATTTGTGCGGCCATAGTTCCGGCAATCGTAGGAATCAGCGTCAGCATGGTGGCAACGTACGGAATATTGTCAATAAATGCGGAAATCAATACAGATGCCCAAACAATGATGGTATACATCAAAAACAGGTTGCTACCGCCCAATTTGCCAAGGAAATCACCCAACATCTGGATAACGCCCTGTGCCTGGATGCCGCCGATCATAATAAACAGACCAACCAAAAGCAAAATGGTTTCATAGTCAATAGCCTTGATAGGTTCAAGAACAGCCTTGAAGCTCTTGTTCTTGATACATGTGTAGATCAAGCCGATCACAAGCAGACCACAGCAGATCAGACCGTTGGTAACCTCGGGCATATTGGGAATAAAGGACGCGGTAATCAGCAGAACCAGCATCAAAACAAGCAGCACACTGGGGAAATAATCGGTAACCTTGGTGCGGCTTTCCGCCTTGGGGATCCTTGCCTTTTCCTTACGGAACAAGAACAGAAGGATCAGAGCGGAAACGACTGCACCGATCTCTACGATAAAGAACATACCGGGCTTGCCGTTATACCAGAAGAAGTCAATAAAGCTCATATTCAGCTCACCGCCCAGCATAATCGCTGTGGTGTCACCAACAAGCGTTGCCGCACCTTGCAGGTTGGAGGAAACGGCAATCGAAATAATGAAGGGGACGGGATTTGTCTTGAGCTTTTTGCAGATCTCAAGTGCTACGGGCGCAACCATCAGCACAGTAGCCACATTGTCCACAAAAGCAGAGATAATTCCCGCAAATAAAGCAAGCGAAACAGCTGCCCACATGACGTTGGGTACACGCTCCATAATCAGATCTGCCAAAAGCGCGGGCATTTTGCTCTCGATAAATAGCGCAACCAAGCCCATGGTACCCGCAATCATGAGTAAAACGTTGATATCGCTGAAATCCAATCCCATTTTTCCTGCACCAAAAACTTCACCAAGCGGCAGCATGCCTGTTACGATGAACAGTAGTGCCGATGCAAGTGCGATGTAGGGACGGAATTTACTGAAGGT
Source organism: Clostridia bacterium (assembly GCA_017452945.1). Next base: position 19,174 of record JAFTLD010000035.1, read on the forward strand.
CAGCATGAGAACGTAGGTCAGGGCGAAGAGAACGATGGCAATGATCATGCCATATTGGTCAAGAAATGCCTGTGGTATCATTGTGTCTTCCTTTCGTCTTTTTAATTTATTTGATTTAATGTGCTTCGTACCAGTCTTTGCCCCACTTGGCGTCTGCCGACATGGGGACGGAGAGTGAGACAGCGTTTTCCATCTCGCATTTGAGCATTTCGAGCACCTGCTCGCGGCAGCTTTGGTGGCATTCCACAATCAGCTCGTCGTGTACCTGCAAAATCAGCCTTGCATCCAAGCCGCTTTGCTTAAGTGCGCGGTCAACGCAGATCATAGCGATCTTGATGATATCGGCCGCCGTACCCTGAATGGGGCTGTTCATAGCAACTCTCTCACCGAAATGCTTGAGATTTTTATTTTGTGCCGAGAGCTCGGGAATGCTTCTGCGTCTGCCGAACATGGTGGTCACAAAGCCATCATCATAAGCCTTTTTGACCACTTCGGAAAGATAACGCGATACACTGGGATAGCTTGCCATATAGCTTTCAATATATTCCTTGGCAGCTGCGCGCGAGATATGCAGATCCTCGGCAAGCGAGAATTCGCCCATGCCGTACACAATGCCGAAGTTGATGGCCTTGGCGCGCTTGCGCAGCTCCACGCTCACACCGTCTGGATCTACACCAAACACACGACAGGCGGTGGAGGTGTGAATATCCGCTCCGTCGATGAACGCCTGCTTCATGGCCTCGTCGTCCGAAATGACCGCCAAAAGCCGCAGCTCGATCTGCGAGTAGTCGGCATCTAACAGCACGTAATCCTCGTTTTTGGGGACAAAGTATCTGCGCAGCTCCCTGCCAAGCTCGGTGCGGATGGGAATATTCTGCAGATTGGGCTCTGCCGAGGAAAGTCTGCCCGTGGCCGTTCCCGTCTGCTTGAAGGTGGTATGCACGCGCCCACCCTCGTCCACGACCGAAAGCAGGCCGTCCACGTAGGTGGATTTGAGCTTGGTCATCTGTCTGTATTCCAGAATGTCCTCGATGATGGGGTGATATTTTTTCAGCTTTTCCAGCACCTCTGCATTGGTGGAATAGCCGGTTTTGGTCTTTTTGCCTGCGGGCAGCCCCAGCCGCTCAAACAGCACCTCGCCAAGCTGCTTTGGAGAGTTGATATTGAATGGCCCGCCTGCCGCAAAGTGGATGCGCTGCTCCAACTGCTCGGTGTGTGCGTCCAGCAGCATGCCGTAGCGTGCAATGCCCTCGCTGTCCACAAGGCAGCCGTAATCCTCCATATCCGCAAGCACGGCTGCAAGCGGCATTTCGATATCCATGAGCAGCTCGTACTGACCGCTCTCCTTGAGCTTTTGCGTCAAGGGCTCGACCATGCGCCATGCGTATACGGCAGCAGAAATTTCCGACTTATAGATTTCTCCCAAATATGCAACGGTCAGCCGATCAAGCGCATAGCTTCCCTGCCCCGGATCATCCACCCAGGCGGCAAGCATCACGTCAAAGCAACATCCGCGCCAATCGCAGCCTTGCGCAGACAGAGCGCGGTAGATGCTCTTGCAGTCGTAACAAACGGCCTGCTTGTCCGCAAGAAATTCCTGCAGCATGACAAGGTCGCCCGTATATTTCAAAAGATGCGTACCGTCGGTTAAGGTAGCGCACCCATCGGTAAAATCAAAGCCAATACGATCACCGACAAGCTCGGTCAAAGATGTGATTTCGATCAAGGCGGCAGTTTGAGCGGATGTGGAATCCGCCTCTACGGTATTGGGTACCGGCACTTCGTCCTTATCCAACCCAAATCGCTTGATATAACCGGTAAACTCCAGCTTGGTAAACATATCTCTTGCCGCTGCGCGGTCAAGTCCCGTATAGGTCAGCTCGTCCAGCGTGACGTCCATAGGCACCTCGCAGCAGATGCGGGCAAGCGCTTGCGAAAGATACGCGCTGTCCTTGCCGTTCTCTAACTTGGTGCGCACCGAGGGCGTATGCTTGGCGGTGGGCAGCTGCTCGTATACGCCATCTAAGGAACCGTATTCCGAGATCAGCTTGAGTGCGGTCTTCTCACCAATGCCCGGCACACCGGGAATGTGGTCCGAGCTGTCACCCATAAGTGCCTTAACATCCACAAATTGCTCGGGCTGCACACCGTACTTGGCAAAAAAGGCTTCCCTGTCCATGACAAGCGTATCCTGATTGGTGGCAAGCAGAATATTGGTGTTGGCATCGATCAGCTGAAGTGAGTCGCGGTCACCCGTCAAAATCAGCGTACGGCAGCCTTCCCCATACGTACGAGCCATGGCAGCAAGCGTGCCGAGGATATCGTCTGCCTCATAGCCCTCCTTTTGCAGCACGTGCAAGCCCAGCATGGGCACAAGCTGCTTGGCGATGGGCATTTGCACTACCAGCTCTTCCGGCATGGCGTGACGCCCTGCCTTATATTCATCGTACATTTTATGGCGGAAGGTTGGGGCTTTTAAGTCAAATGCCACCGCTGCGAAATCGGGCTTGTATTCCTCTATATGCTTGGTAAAAATATTGATCATACCGTACAGCGCATTGGTTGGCGTGCCATCCTTGGCAGACAATGCGCGAATGCCGTAAAAAGCGCGGTTGAGTATGCTGTTACCGTCGATACAAAGTAAGGTTTTCATGCTTTTCCCCTTTGCATGTTGTCGTTCTTGTTATTATACCACGCATTTGTGACATTTGTCAAGTAACAGACGCAAACAGAATAAAATTTTAGGCAAATCTTTGCCCAAAAGGCATCATCATTGACAAAATAATGACTGTGAAAATTGCAATGCCAACGAAGATAAATATGCAAATTCCAATTGATAAACAGATGCTCCGTGCAAAAAGTATTGACAAAAGAGGCATAATATGCTATAATGATTCCAATATAATATGAATGGAACCAGCTGACTGCAGAGGACGTTGGTTCCTTTTTGCTTTTTTGAGGAGCTCTGTATGGTAAGAAGAAAGAAATTCACGTTGTCTACAACGCAGATAATATTGTTGAGCTTCCTTGTTACGATTCTGCTCGGGAGCGTTCTCTTGGCACTCCCCATCAGTTCTGCAACAGGTGAACCGATACCGTACCCGGATGCACTGTTTACGGCAACCACCGCAACCTGTGTTACCGGCCTTGTCACGCTTCCCACAGTTTCCACTTGGAGCGTGTTCGGGCAGGTCGTCATACTGCTTTTGATACAGGTTGGCGGCCTTGGCATCATCACGATCATGTCGGGGCTGATGCTTCTTCTGAACAGAAAAATGGGTATCGGAGACCGTCTGCTGATTCAGGATGCTTTCAATCTCAATACGATGTCCGGGCTTGCAAAATTCGTGGGGAACGTACTGTTCGGAACGCTGATCATCGAGGCAATCGGTGCTCTGCTGTATATGCTCGTATTCGTTCCCGAATTTGGTGCGGAAGGTATATGGATTTCGATTTTCAATTCGGTTTCCGCCTTTTGCAACGCCGGCATTGATATCATCGCGGAAAACAGCCTTTGCAATTATGCAACCAATCCGCTGATCAATACCGTCACCTCAGCACTCATCATTCTCGGAGGACTTGGGTATATCGTATGGTGGGATGTGCTTGGTGTCATTAAGAGCCGGTCACCTAAGAACAGAAGAATATTCAGACATCTGACCTTGCACTCAAAGATCGCCATTACCGTTACCGTAGGGCTCATTCTTGCGGGTACGGTTCTCATATTTGTTTTTGAATATGCTAACCCGTTGACCATTGGAGATATGTCCTTGTTTGATAAAATTCAAGTTTCGTTCTTCCAATCGGTCACAACAAGAACCGCAGGCTTTGCCTCTGTTCCCCAAGAAAACCTGACGAATGCCTCTGCCGCTGTATCCATTATCCTGATGCTGATCGGCGGCTCCCCCGTGGGAACGGCAGGAGGTATGAAAACCGTAACCGTTGCCGTCCTTGTTTGCTCGGCATTTGCTACGATCCGAAACAAGAATAATGGGACGTTGTTTGACCGCCGTATTTCCGAAGACTCGGTAAAAAAAGCGGTTGCAGTAGCGGTAACGTTTCTCACCATCTGCGCTGTCTCGACCGTGCTCCTGATGGCAACGAGCAACGTATCGATCATCGATGCGGTCTATGAAACGGTCAGTGCAACGGCAACCGTCGGTCTATCACGAAACCTGACGCCAACGCTGGGTACGTTTGGCAAGTTCATTATCATGGTAACGATGTATCTCGGCAGAGTCGGCCCCATATCGTTAGCTGTGGCTCTCGGAAGAAAAAATGAGAGCCAGAACGTTATATCGGAGCCGACGGAAGAAATCAGTATAGGTTAAAGGAGAAGAATCATGAAAATGAAAACGACATATGCAGTCTTCGGACTTGGAAGATACGGCACAGCGGTGGCACGTGAGCTGGTAGAAAACGGCACAGAAGTCATAGCAATTGATACCGATCAAAAAATCGTCAACGATGCGGCGGCATACTTGCCCGTATGCAAGTGCGCTGACGTGACCGATGCCGAAGTAATTTCTCGCCTTGGCATCGGCAATATTGATACGGTCATCGTTTGTATGGCAAGCAACCTTGAAGCAAGCGTTATGGCTGTCACGCTTTGCAAGGAGGCGGGGGTTAAGACCGTTATCGCCAAATGTGCCAATGAAATGCACCAAAAGATATTGCTCCGTGTCGGTGCAGATCAGGTCGTATTCCCCGAAAACGAATCGGGGATCCGTTTGGCAAAAAATTTGTTGAGTTCGGGATTTATCGACATGATCTCGCTGTCCAAGGACGTATCTATGGTCGAAATCGACGTGAAGGACGAGTGGATCGGCAAGAACCTGATTGAACTCAACCTGCGCAAGAAATACGGCTTCAACATTGTTGCCATCAAAAAAGGCGGTAAGGTCAACGTAAATATCAATCCCGAGCAGGTGCTTGACGCACAAACAACGCTGATTGTGATTGCAAACACAGCAAAGCTGGGAAAGCTGAAATAATACGCACACTATAGAAAAAATCCTTGCCGCCTTTATTCAGGATTGACTCTGTTGCTTTTTCATTCTCTGCCAACTGATATATCCGTAGATATCATGAAGCAGAAACGCAACGAAACAGACAACCACACAGATATAGCGTATATCAGTAAAACTTGCCAACACCCATAAAACGATCAAAACAATATCGTTAGCGGCATACGCCAAGGCGAAGGTCGGGCATCTGCGAAAAGTGAGATATACGGCAAGGAAACTCGTTGTTACCGATATGGTGCTTGGAATCATATTGGCAGTGTTGAAATATTTGAGTATAAAATAGAAAACGACAGTAACCGCAATCGTAAGCAGCCACATCAAGATTTGCTCCGCCTTTCCGATGCTATTCACTTTCACCTGTGCCCTGTTCCCCTTGTAAGGGTTTTTCAGCCACGCAACAAGAGCAAAAACAGCCATTGGCATGGTCATTCCGAGATATGTAATCATTTCACCGTAATAAGCGAAGGTATAGGAAATAATGCCGTAGAGTAGGCTGAAAACAATCATCATAACTTGCCCTATTGGATTGCCTTTTGCATTGAAGATCAGCGAGGTCACACCGATAAGTGATGCAATAAGAGTCAGGTAGCTTTCACGGTCAAACAAACAGAATGACAAAATGATAAAAACAACAGACACAGACCATAAAATAAGCTCAAGCTTTGTAAAATAAGCGAATAGCTTTTTCATATCAACCTCCAAAAAAATATGCATCCGCATACACATCTTCTAAGACCTAACGATGTGTAAACGAATGCAAACGCAACTCACTACCCGGTGGCAGTTATAATTTCCTTGATTATACCACAATAAAAGTGAAATGTCAACAGAATAAATTCCGATTTATCGCAGATGCATTGAAAATCCCCGCGCGGTGCGCGGGGATTTTCATGTTTATTCAAGAATATTAGACGTAATATAGTCCACGCCCCAGTCTGCAAGGCGCTCGGCATCTGCGGGATTATCCACAGTCCAGCAGTTGATCTTAATGCCCGCTGCATGGAAAGCGTCCACACGCTCCTTGGTCAAAGCGGTGCAGATCACGTCCAGATCCATTTTCAGCTCAGAAAGACGCGCGATCATTTCATCGCTCACGTCACCCGTCAGATACTGGCAGGGCTGCTGCGGATACAGCGCGCGCACTTTGATCAGATTATTCAGATGGAACGAAATATAGGTCACACCGTCCAGGTATCCAAGCGACTCAATCATGCCGCAAAGCTTTGCGATCTCTTCATCCGTAAAAACGCTTTTGAGCTCCAGCACGCAGATCTTGCCGTACCTTTTGCAGATACGCACGTATTCGTCCACACTCGCGAGGTGCAAATCGCCTCTCTTGACGCCATCCTTGTCGTACAGCACGGCCGCACGCAGCACGTCGAAGCTGACCTGCTCGACCGAGAGATCCTCACCCGCAATTCTTTTGAGATTGCCGTCATGGTTAAGAATAAACTTACCGTCAGCCGTGCGCCATACGTCAGTTTCCACGCCCCAATAGGTGCGGTTGCCCGCCGCTATGAACGCAGCACAGGTGTTTTCCATCTCCAGACCGCTGACGCCTCTGTGCGCCACGATAAGCGTATTGCCCTTGTTGAACTTGATGGTATTTGCAGCCATATCGTCCTCCGTTATCCTTATTCTTTTTCTTCGGGAACAAATGCCAGGTGCAATTCCTCCATTGCCTTGGGATCTGCAGGTGCGGGACAACCCGACATCAGCTCGCTTGCGTTCTGTACCTTGGGGAATGCGATAACGTCACGCAGACTGTCTGCGCCCAGCATGACCATTGCAAGACGGTCCAGACCCATACCCGAACCACCGTGAGGCGGTGCGCCGTACTTGTATGCATCAACCAAGAAGCCAAACTTGGCCTCGATCTCTTCCTTTTCAAGACCCAGTGCGCGGAACATCTGCTCCTGCAGCTGCCAGTCGGTGATACGGATCGAGCCGGAAAGCAGCTCGGTGCCGTTGAGTACCATGTCGTAGCACTTTGCGCGTACGCTGCCGGGATCGCTCTCCAAGTAAGGCAGGCACTCCTCAAGCGGCATGGTGAAGGGATGGTGCATAGCATCCCAGTGGCCTGTTTCCTCGTTCCACTCGAAGAACGGGAACTCGGTGATCCACAGGAAATTGAACTGACCCTTGGGGATGATGTCCAGCTTTCTTGCAACCAACTGACGCAGAGCGCCCAACACGGGCAGTATGACCTTGTCCTTATCAGCTACAAACAGAGCCACGTCACCCTGTACCATGCCCAGCGCCTCGGTCAGAGCACTCAGCTCCTCGGGGGTAAGGAACTTAGCAAACGAGCAGTTGGGAGCGGTATCCGCCCAGCGGATGAAGGCGACACCCTTGGCACCGATGCCCTTGGCATGCTCGGTCAGCTTGTCGATCTCTTTTCTGGTCAGCACGCTTGCACCGCCCTTAGCAACGATCGCACGAACGCTGCCGCCATCGGCAAGTGCGCCTGCGAATACGGGGAAGGTGGTACCTGCAACCACTGCGGACATATCCTTGATGGTCATTTCATATCTGGTATCGGGCTTGTCGCTGCCGTACAGGCTCATAGCCTCGGCATACGTCATGCGCTGCATGGGGGTGGCAATGTCCACACCCAGCACTTCCTTGAACACTCTCTTGATAAAGCCCTCGTTGACCTCCATGATCTCCTCCATGGTTGCAAAGGACATCTCAAGGTCGATCTGGGTGAATTCGGGCTGACGGTCAGCACGCAGGTCCTCGTCGCGGAAGCAACGTGCAAGCTGAATGTAGCGGTCGTAGCCCGACAGCATCAGCAGCTGCTTGTACAGCTGAGGCGACTGGGGCAGCGCATACATAGAGCCGGGATGGATTCTGGAAGGAACCACGTAGTCGCGCGCGCCTTCGGGCGTGGGCTTGATCATCATGGGCGTTTCGATTTCAAGGAAACCGTTTTCGTAGTAGTATTCTCTTGCAACGCGTGCGATCTCGTGACGCATGCGGATGTTTCTCTGCAACTCGGGGCGGCGCAGATCGAGGTAGCGGTAGCGCAGCGCGATCTCGTCGTTGACCTTCTTGCCGGTACCGATCTCAAAGGGAGGGGTCTGCGCAGCGGAAAGCACCTTCATGCTCTCTACAAAGATCTCGACCTTACCCGTGGGCAGGCTGGGGTTGATCGCACCCTCGGCTCTGGGGCGTACGGTACCATGCACTGCCAGCACGTACTCGCTGCGGGCACGGAATGCCTTTTCAAAAATCTCACGGTCGGTGGAATCGTCAAAGGAAAGCTGAACGATACCCGTTCTGTCACGCAGGTCAATAAAGATCAGCGCGCCAAGGTCTCTCTGTCTTTGCACCCAGCCCATCACGCATACCTTGGAACCAATGTCGCTCTCGGTCAGTGTGCCGCAATAGTGTGTTCTTTTATCGTTTGCACTCAAAAATTCTGCCATTTTTATATTCTCCTTGTTGTAAATACTTTCAGACGGTTTGGTTTACAGGGGCTTGCCCTCGCTGTCAAACAGCGGCAGGGGCTCAAGATATACCAGATCCTCGCGGTCGATGGCGTCACCCTCGGCAAGAATTGCCGCTCTGCCGCAAACGATACCGCCCGCCTGCTCAACCAGCGCCTCCAGCGCCTTCAGGGACTCGCCCGTGGAGATCACGTCGTCCACGATCAGGATCTTCTTGCCCTTCATAAGTGCTGCATCGTAGCCGTCCAGATACAGCGTCTGCTCGCGGTTGGTGGTGATGGAACGAACGGAAACCTGCAGCACGTCTCTCATGTACAGCTTTGCACCCTTGCGCGCCAGCATGTACTTCTGATTGCCTGCAAGTCTTGCCATCTCGTGCACCAGCGGAATGCCCTTGGCCTCTGCGGTGATCAGGTAATCGTATTCGGGGACCTTATCCAAGAGAGCCTTGGCACATGCGGTGGTCAGCTCGGGATCGCCAAAAATGACGAACGCGCCGATCATCAGCTTATCGTTCAGGGGACACAGCGGCAGGTCGCGCTCGCAGCCTGCGATATTCATGCGGTAATACTTTTCCATGGGTAAAGCCTCCGTTTATTTTTTTCTTGTGCGGGAACGCTTATCGCCATTCCCTACACTCCCATAATAATTATACTCATATTTTGAAAAATGTCAATGATTTTGGCGGTTTTTGTAACGAATTTGGTCATCAAAAACGCGCGAGAAAAAATTTTTTCTTTTTTTCAAAAAATCGGAACTTTTTTGCAAAAAAATGCGTCTATATAGGTGAAGGGGCAGTTGAAGTTCAGCAAAAGCGCATGTTGAATGCCTGCAAAAGCGCAACTCTTGACAAAATTCACCTTGTATGCTATAATGAAGAAAAGCAAACCGTGAAATTCGCACAAAAAGCAAACAAATTCCATCAACGCGTTCGGGGATCGCGTGTAACCGGGGACGGAGCATTGTTACGCCGCGCAACACCCGAACATGACACAAAAACCGCTACTGCGGTGTAACAAGGGCCTGTCCCCCGTTACGCGCTTGACAAATGATCGGAATTATGCTATTATGAATTTGGAATGATAGATAATAGTGAAACGGAGAGCACCCATGTCAAGACAAGCACGAGAAAAATGCGAAAGCAATATCTACCACGTCATGCTGCGCGGTGCCGGTCAACAGCAGATTTTCGAGGACACCGAGGACTCCGAGCGTTTTTTGGAAATCTTAGCAGAATGCAAGCAGATCAGCGAATTTGCTCTGTATGCGTATTGCTTAATGGGAAATCACGTGCATCTGCTCATCAAAGAACAGCACGAACCGCTTGAGCAGATTGTCAAACGAATTGCTACGCGCTATGTCTATTGGTTCAACACAAAATACGAGCGTTGCGGGCATCTGTTTCAGGATCGGTTCAGAAGCGAACCTGTTGGCGACAAGCAATATTTCTTGACCGTATTGCGGTACATTCATCAAAATCCGGTCAAAGCGGGGATCTGCAATGTCGTAGAGGACTACGCCTATAGTAGCTACCGCGAGTACGTAACCTCTGCAAAAATCATCGATACCGAATTTGCATTTGCGCACGTTTCGCCTGAAGATTTCGAGCAGATCCATCATCTGCTCGAACAAACGCAATGCTTAGATATAGAAAATCGGGAAGGCTCGCCGCGCGTGACCGATGAGCAGGCACGCAGGATCATCGAGATGCACACTAAGTGCAAAAATGCGAGTGATTTTCAACGTTTGGACGTTGCAACGAGAAACAAATACTTGAAGCTGCTAAAAGACAAGGGCTTGTCCATCCGACAGATCAGCCGCCTGACGGGGATCAGCTTTGGTATTGTTTCAAGAGTTTAACTAAATTACGCGCGCATAACAGGTGGACGGAACCATGTTACA
>JAFTLD010000036.1 GCA_017452945.1 Clostridia bacterium
ACGCAGTTTTGACGCAGCAGATTTTTTCGAGTCCAAAAGCTTTTCTCGCAGGGCATATAGGCATATGTCCAAGAGAAAAGATGCAGGAATCGGAAAAATCTGCACGTCAAAACCAACTTGGTTCGACTCCCGTTCGGCTATCCGAATGGGGTAACGCTATTTTGGCTGAACGAAAGCATCTGGATATGCTGGCGATCGGTGCGTATGATGGGGATGCTTTGGTTGGCATGGCAGGCTGCTCGGCGGATTGTGATACCATGTGGCAGATCGGTATCGACGTGCTGCCCGCATATCGTAAACAGGGCATTGCATCTGCGCTGACAAGCCGTTTGGCAATCGAAATATTAAACCGTGGAAAGGTTCCGTTTTATTGCGCTGCATGGAGCAATATCAAATCCGTACGAAATGCGATCAAAAGCGGATTCCGCCTCGCTTGGGTGGAAGTCACCGCAAAACCGTGCGAAACTGTGGATAGGATGAACCAAAAATGAATAAAACGATCACGATTCAAGTTGAATACGTAAAAGGGGATAAGCTGCTTATCGGTAAGCCCTTATCTTTTGCTGAACTGAAAAATGCAGTTCGCGAAATATTTGAAACCCACGATGAGGACGGCTTTGTGGCAGCATTTTGCGCAAGATTTGGCTATAGAGAATTGCCATTTTCGCAAGGACATTTTGAGTATCTGATTGATCTTGACACGCGCCTTGTGTTTATGTCCACCTTTCCCAAAAAGCTGGACGGAGCAAACGTGCTGTATTATTCGGACAGAAGCGAATATGAGCCTGTCCGTTACGCGGGCGGCGCAGCGGCACACAACGTCATATATCTCGCAATATGCAAATACGAAAACGATGCCTCCTATTATCTGTTCCACGTCGATGAAAATTTCGACGTCGTTGCGGACGATTGCTTTGATAGCATAGAAGCCTGTAAGAAGATCATGGATGAATACAACGTGAATTGGCACGAGCCAAAGAAATAAAGGATATGATAAAAGCAGAATTTGGAATTATAAACGATTTTGACCAAAAGAAGGACTACACGGGGTATCATCCCGAGAAATACAACTGTGTGGCAATTGACGATGACTTGTATCTGAACGATTGGTGGTGCCAACTGTCGCACATAGATACATTCAATGTTTACAGTAAAGGTGTTTTGCAACCGCAAAAAGCACTTTCGCGTCATGGGATCACGATCATGCCACCCGAGTCCTTGCCCGATTTCCTTGATATTGTCGTAAAGGACAAGCGTTACAAAAAGGACACCGATTTGGTGGCTTTGGCGGCTCTGATCGAAGAAGCTATCAAGGAACAAAAATATGTGATCCATTATGGGGTGTAGTCATCAAATTATGAAGGAGAAGTATGGGGAATACCAATGAAGAATGATATGAATAACGTCAACAAGACGCTGTATATCCCTTTGTACGGAAAGGCGTACGTGAGCCGAAAATCCTTGTTTCTGCACGATCCCAAGGCTGAAGAAATATGGGATGCGGAGCAGTTTCCACTTAAGGGAAAATCTAAGTCCAAATATCTGGCTTATTATATGGGGATACGTTCAGCCGTCTTTGACGCTTGGGTAAAGCAGCAAATGGAGAATGCCGATGACGCGGTCATCATTCATATCGGCTGCGGCATGGATAGTCGTGTCGTGCGTATGGGACTGAGCCATCTGATCTGGTACGACGTGGATTTTCCCGAGGTCATCGCAGAGCGCAAGCGCTACTACAAGGAGGATTTTCGCTATCAGATGCTGTCGGGTGACGCAAGAGATCCCGCGTGGCTCTCGCATATCCCGCAAAGCAAGGCGGCCATTGTGATCATGGAAGGTGTGAGCATGTATCTGACATCTGAACAAGTGCAATCTGTCATGCAAGCGATAGGCAATCACTTTGACAAGGTCGCGCTGTTGATGGATTGCTATACCGTGTTTGCCGCAAAGGCGTCACGGTACAAAAATCCCATCAATGACGTAGGCGTGACCAACGTATACGGTATCGATGATCCGCTTACGCTGCAGACAGAAGAGCTTCGTTTCTTTTACGAGCACGATATGACACCGCAGAGGTATATCGACCAATTGCATGGAGCGGAAAAGCTGGTCTTATCCAAGCTGTATGCAGGAAAGCTTTCCCAAAAGCTTTATCGATTGTATGAATACGGAAAATAACAACCAAGGATAGTTGAGGAAAATACAGATGGATATTTTGTGGAAATTCGATTTGCCTACAGATGAATCCTGTCGGGATTATGATTATGAAGGTCCCATTTTTGTCAAAGGGAACAACCTGTATTTTATATGCAACAGCTGCGCAAATCATAAATGCGAACTGGTGTTGTACGTCCTGGATAAGACGTTGGGTGTCGTACAAAAAACGTTTTGCTTTCGTGGAAACACGAAATTGCCGGCAAAGTGTTTTATTGAGGCATACAATGAAAAAATTATTATTTATACGGGCAAGCTGTGGCTGCTGCATGAAGATAGCCTTACGGAGTTGTTTGATCAACCGATAGAGGAAGAGATCAATTCTTATTTTCTGTATCAGAATCGTTTGATTTTCGCGGATCGTTCTAATTTGCGCTGTATCAACGTTGAAACGAATTGTGTTGAATGGCAGCTGCATATACCGAACACGAAAAATTATTCGGTCGGAGACATTACGCTCTTTGAAAATTCTGTAGCCTGTTACGGAAACGATCAGTTGTTATTCGTCAATATTTCAACCGGAAGTATTGTCGAACAAATCAAAATTCCAAGAGTGGACAAGCTGTTCAATCCTATACGCATGCAGGATGGCTCTCTTTTGATCGGTTATACAAACTGGTCAAATGCCGGGATCCTGCGATATGATAACAAAGCCAAAAAGGTGATATGGAAAAGCAGCCGCGCTTTTCAAGGTCCCTTGCTCAGACGAAAAATATACCTTCGGGACAATCGTGCGTATTGGGTCAAAAACGATACCGAATTGGTGTGTATTCACGCAGAGAACGGTAACGAAATTTATCGAACCCAAACAAGTCCATGGCTGTATACCGATCTCTTGTTTTTGGGTGACAGGATTTATTACGGCACGGCAGGAAGAGATGGCTTTTTGATGTGCCTTCATGCTGAAAGCGGAGATCAAAGCTGGGCATTTCCCTTGAAAAACGGTTGTGCATATTTTGATGTGTACAGCGATTGCGCAATCGTCGGAGATTTTGATAAAAAGATCTATCAGTTCGATCTTTCCACGGGAAGGGTGCAGGAGCAAATGCAGGTAGACGGTGAGGTCGTTGGAAGAATCCGTACAGATCAAAACCAAGCATACACAGTCGTTTGGGGGAGCGCAGACCGACCGATCCGGCTGATAAAGTTCAAAATACAGGGGCAAGAATAATTCTTTTACAGAACAACAATCCCCCGCATTGCGGATTTTCATCCACGATGCGGGGGATTGTATTTTTTATTGTGCAATTATTGCTCTTCTGAATGATCGGGCCTTGTCTGTACAATATAGGAAACGCCTCTGTAAACGTTTTCAAATTCGGACTCAAGCAACGCCTTCACTTCGGGGTGAGCGGGGTCATTGATCAGCAGCCACTTCTTACCGTCTTTTTCTTCGAAACCGACAACGCAGAGCAAATGCCCGTTGGTCGAATAGCCGGGATGTCCGCTTTCTGCAAGCTGTCCTGCTTTGACTCTGATCGAGCATACGATGGGATGCCCCGTAGAAACTGCATATTTAATGGCATCTATATCGAAATAGTCAATGTAAGCGTTATATCCAAGCTCGCCTGCGTAGGCCACGTTGAATGCCCAGTTTCCGAAGATCTGCTCACCGTAGTCACGTACACCCCAAGCAACGTCCGCAATGTCATCGATCTGCTCACCATGATACAGCATAACCATAGAAAGGGAAGTCGCGGAGCAAATGCTGCCACCGATTTCGGGAACGTCGCCCTGTCTTCTGTAGGGGACGTCCAGCTTTGCGTATGTGTCGGCAGGAGCGCTTAAGTTGCCATCCTTTTTGTCGCAAGCAAGTGTAACGTTGTAAACAACAGGGGATTTTTCACCGGTTTTTTTGATATCGATCCTATATCTGACGATACCTTGACACTGTTTTTTGAGCGTGAGAATGTCAATGCCAACCTCACCGTGCTCGTCTTCCGTAGATTTGCTGGCGGAAACACCGCTGATCGCACTCCATTCGCCCCATGAATACCAGCCTGTAAAGCTTCCGTCGTCCAGCTTGGCTGAAACCGAGATCTCAACCGTGCCGCCTTCGGAGCTTGCGTTCCAGGAGGCAAGCATGTGCTTGAAGCTGCCGCCCATATCAACCTCATTGGAAATAAACGTACCTTGGGTAGCGTCGGGCTCAAGCATCAAGCCGTCATTTTTGAAGTAAACCGAATTGAATTCTCCCTCGAACTCGTTGGCAGAGAACATGACGGACTTGTGGAAAAGCTTGATATCGTTTTTATAATAATCTTTATCTTCGGGCATGATATCGGGAGCGTTAGGATCGGTTGTTTCCGGCATACTGCTCTCCTCCTCGGTGGTTTGCTCAGTTTCGGTCAAATCGGGTGTTGCTGTCGACTCCTCTGTCGTTTGTTCTGCAGGCTTTGTTGTCAGTTCTGTCGATTTTTCTTCAGGGGGAGTGTTATCACATCCCGAAAGCATAACGCAGCAAAGCATGATAGCAGCCAAGATAGCGGAGCCGGATATGTTTTTTGCTTTGAACATGGTTGTTACCTCAAAAGATTTCAGTCCGCTGCTTCTGCGGTCTTGTGCCAGGTAACTTCCTTCAAATAAGCAGAGAAGCCCTCGTGCTCTTGCTTTGTGCCGGCCACGATAGTGCCATTCGAGCGATCCCAGAGGTACTGATAGCAGAAGACGGTGATGCCCACGCAACGCTCCAGCTCTTCGGTGTACTGCAAAGAGCGGAGCATGATGTCCTTGTGACGGGTCCACTCATCCTTACCGGCAGCGCCTGCATAGTTGTCAACGCCCGAGAGCGCTTTACCAAAGGACATACCGACGATCAGGCTGACGTAGTCGGTCTTGATGATGTCCTGCCAGATCTTGCAGGTCTTGTCAAATGCCCAGTTGGCGTGCTCAAAGCCGAAATAAACCTGAGGCATGATGTAATCAAGGTAACCGGGGTTTTTGCACCATGTGTCAACGTCGGCATAGTGACTGTCTCTGACCGTGTTGATATTGCCGGCAGGGGAAATGCCGAACAGCGCGCGCAGATCGTGCGACTTGACCGTTGCGTAAAGCTCGGCAACCAGCGTGCTCAGGCAATCCTTGCGCCACTCAGCGAGAGCTAAAGTGCCGCCGTCCTTTTTATAGGCGTTGTAAGCCTTCTGGTCAAAGGACGCGTCGGTTGTGGGGTAGAAGTAGTCATCCATATGGACGCCATCCATCTCGTACTTTTCAAGGATCTCAGCAGCACCGTCACAGATCAGCTGTCTTACCTCGGGATGAGCGATGTTGAGATACCAGTTCTTGTTGACAAACACGATGTAATCGCCTTTCTTGGAGGCGTCGTTGTACCACTGCTTGATCAGATACTTATCATCCAGCTGCTTGATCTCATCCTCGGTCATGCCGCGCATGGGGTTGATCCAACCATGGACAGAAAGGTTGCGCTCCTTGCACAGCTCCATGATGATGGCGATGGGATCGTACGTAAACTCACCGGCATAAGAGCCGACGGCATATTTGCTGGGAGGATAAACGTCGGAGGGGTAAATACTGTCAGCATTGGGGCGAAGCTGCAGCACAACGGTGTTAAAACCGTCGCTGACAACGTTATCCAGCACCTGCACCATGCGGTTGTGGAAATCCGCTTCTGCGCGCTGCTTGTTGCCATCGGTATAGATGGGCTGCAGGTCAAACTGAGAAAGCCAGATCGCCTTCCAGTCCGCATCAATGGTTTCGGGATGATCGGGAACGAAGGGAATGGTGCCGTCAGGTGTGCTTTCGGGCGGCTCCGTCGTAACCTCCTCGGTGGTGATCTCCTCGGTGGTGACTTCTTCGGTAGTGATTTCTTCTGTCATAGGCTCTGTTTCCTCTTGGGTGATGATTGTCTCATTGTTGGAGGTGTCATCGGGATTGGTATCGCCCGATTGGTCACAAGCAGCCAAAAAAAGCGTCGGCAGCATAAGTAAAGCGCAGAGAAGCGCAGCGAAACGGATGCGGTAGGTCATGTTTGAGCTCCTTCCAAGATGTTCTTTTCCATATTATACCACAACGTACGCAAAAAATCAATAGAAATCATATATGAAATGTGGGTTTCAGCGTCTTACGGATGCTGATTGTCGAAAAGAAGTAAAAGGGCTCGAAATAAGCGCAGAAAAACAAAAGCATGTTCCGAAAGTGAAAAATTTTTTATATTTTTGAAAAAAAGCACTTGACATCAGTACTTTAGCGTGATAAAATATATGCAAAATTAAATATTTCAAAAAAGCTATGACGAAGAATGGTCAAGATGCAAACGCATTTCAGAGAGCCGATGGGTGGTGTGAGTCGGTATGTAAAGATCTTGTCCTCTCCCTTCCGAGCCGGAAGCCTGAAGCGAACGTGTGTAGGGCGACCCGTGTATGCTACGTCAGTGCATAGAGGTTGATCGACTTCGAAAACAAAGGCGTTGATGAAGACGGAAACTACAAGCGATTTTCACAGAGAGTCGGGGATGGTGCGATCCCGATAAAAGACAGTAGATTTCTTATCCCTTCTGAGCCGGAAGCCCCAAAGGATCTATCACCCAGTAGGCGTTTCCCGTGTATGCTACGTCAGTGCATAGAGGTTGTTTGACTTCGAAGAGGTGGCGGATTGTTTATATCCGCAATTTGAGTGGTACCGCGAGTGTTGTATATTGATATAAGCACCCGTCTCAAAGCAGAATTTTAGGCTTTGGGACGGGTGCGTTTTTTTGTCCCGAGGCTGCAAGACAGAAAGGAAGGACTTGACTATGTTGACGCTCGATAAGGTGTTCAATGCACAAACAGTTCTGAAGAACATCGTTCGCCAGACCAAATTGGTGCGAGCCTACGGAATTGCTCCCGATTGTGAGCTATATTTGAAGCCCGAAAACCTACAGATCACAGGCTCGTTTAAGGTCAGGGGCTCGGCATATAAGATTGCGATGCTGACCGAAGAGGAAAAGAAAAAAGGCGTTATCGCTTGTTCTGCAGGCAATCACGCGCAAGGCGTTGCACTTGCCGCAACCAAGAACGGAATCAAATCCTTGATCTGCCTGCCCGACAGCGCTCCTATCTCCAAGGTTGAAGCTACCAAGGGATACGGTGCGGAGGTTTGCCTCGTGGAGGGTTGCTACGATGACGCTTATCAAAAGGCACTCGAGCTTCGTGACAGCGAAGGATACACATTCGTGCATCCCTTTGACGATGAAAACGTGATCGCAGGTCAAGGCACGATCGCCCTTGAAATTCTGAACGACCTTGATAATATCGATGCCATCGTCGTTCCCATAGGTGGCGGTGGACTGATTTCGGGCATTGCATATACCGCCAAGCAGATCAGACCTTCTATTAAAATCTATGGCGTACAGGTGGCAGGCGCGCCGAGTATGTATAACTCGGTGAAGGACGGAAAAATTGAGTGCCTATCCTCGGTTTCCACCATTGCAGACGGTATTGCGGTAAAGCAACCCGGTGAAAACACGTACGCTCTTGTTAAGGAGTACGTAGACGAGATCGCCCTTGTGACCGACGACGAGGTTTCTTCAGCAATTCTCGCGCTGATCGAAAAGCAAAAAATGATTGCAGAGGGCGCGGGTGCTACGGCAGTAGCGGCGGTTATGTTTGATAAGTTTGATCTCAAGGGAAAGCGCGTGGTTGCATTGGTATCGGGCGGTAATATCGATGTGACAAGCCTGTCCCGCGTGATCGACCGAGGACTTCTCAAATCGGGACGTTCGTCGAGCTTGCTGATCGAGCTGATCGACAAGCCGGGACAGCTCAAAGAAATTTCAAGAATCATCGCCGATTGCGGCGGCAACGTCACCGGTGTTCACTATGAAAAGGGTGATACCGAGAGCGTCAACGGCTGTTTCCTCCGTATCGAAATGGAAACGAGAGATTTTGAACACGTGAACCTTATTACCAAAACACTTCGTGATGAAGGCTTCAAATTAGTGTGATTTTGAAAGGAATAAAAGTTATGAGCAACAAAATTCAGACAAACAACGCACCGGCGGCCATCGGCCCCTACTCCCAAGCAGTAGTCGTAGGCAATCTCATTTTTACCTCCGGACAAATTCCGCTAAATCCCGCAACGGGCGTTTTGGAAGGTAAGGACATTACCGAGCAGACCCACAGAGTTTGCAAGAATTTGGAGGCGGTTCTCGATGCCGCAGGCGGCTCCTTACAAAGCGCAGTTAAAACGGTGTGCTTCCTTGCCAATATGGCGGATTTTGCAGCCTTCAACGAGGTGTATGCGCAGTATTTTACCGAAAAGCCGGCGAGAAGCTGCGTTGCGGTAAAGGATCTTCCCAAGGGGGCGCTCGTTGAGGTAGAGGTCGTAGCGGAGGTAGAACACAAATCATGATGGATGCAAGTAAATACCGAGTGGGATATTTTCCGGTCGGTAAAGAATACAACAAATGGGTGGAAAAGGATCACATTGAAAAACCGCCCGTATGGTGCTCGGTAGACATGAGAGACGGAAACCAAAGTCTGATCATTCCGATGAGCCTTGAAGAAAAACTGGAATATTACAAGGTGCTCTTGAAGGTTGGCTTTAAGGAGATCGAGGTGGGATTTCCCGCTGCAAGCGAAACCGAGTACGAGTTCCTGCGAACGCTGATCGACAATAACATGATCCCCGAGGACGTGACCGTTCAGGTGCTGACGCAATGCCGTGAGCATATCATAAGGAAGACCTTTGATGCCTGCAAGGGCGCGCCGAGCGCGATTATTCACTTTTACAATTCTGTCAGCGTGGCGCAGCGTGAGCAGGTGTTCAAAAAATCCAAAGACGAGATCAAGCAGATCGCGGTGGACGGAGCAAAGCTGGTCAAGAAGCTGGCAAGCGAATACGAAGGTAACTTCCGCTTTGAATATTCGCCCGAATCCTTTACGGGTACAGAGCCCGAATACGCGCTTGAGGTCTGCAATGCGGTGCTTGATGTATTAGAGCCGAGTGAGAGCAACAACGTGATCATCAACCTCCCCGTAACGGTGGAAATGAGTCTGCCTCACGTGTACGCTTCGCAGGTCGAGTATATGAGCGAAAACCTCAAATACCGCGAATTTGTCACACTTTCCCTGCATCCGCATAATGACAGAGGCACGGGCGTTGCCGATACCGAGCTTGCGCTTTTGGCGGGTGCTGACCGTGTAGAGGGTACGCTGTTCGGCAACGGTGAGAGAACGGGCAACGTGGATATTATTACGCTGGCAATGAATATGTACTCCCACGGTGTTGATCCGAAGCTTGATCTTTCAAACATGAACGAGCTTGTGGAAAAATATGAGCGTTGCACTCGCATGCACGTTTACGAAAGAGCCCCCTATGCGGGCGCGCTGGTGTTTGCGGCATTCTCAGGCTCACATCAGGATGCAATCGCCAAGGGCATGAAATACAGACAGAAAAATAAGCTCCACGAATGGAGCGTGCCGTATATCCCGATCGATCCCAAGGATATCGGCAGAACCTACGACGCAGACGTGATCCGCGTCAACTCGCAAAGCGGCAAGGGCGGTATCGGATATCTGCTTGAACAGACCTATGGATATAATCTGCCCGCCAAGATGCGCGAGCATTTCAGCTATATGTGCAAATCGGTATCCGATCACGAGCATAAGGAGCTTAAGCCCGATGAAATTTTGGAAATCTTTACCGCGAACTATTTGAATCTTGACAGCGGCATCACAGTTTCAGATTTCGACTTTGTGCGAGAGAACGATGCGGTGAAAATCAATATCACGTTCAACAGAAACGGTAAGGAAACCGAGCTTGAAGCCGAGGGCAACGGCACGCTCAGCGCTGTTAACAATGCGCTTAGCGATTATACGGGCGAGGGATACACCTTGCAGGTATTCACGCAGCACAGTATGCAGGGTGACGGCTCTCATAGCGTTGCTGTATCCTACATCGGTCTGGAACGTGAGAACGGCACGATGTATTGGGGCGCGGGCACGGATACCGACGTGATCACCGCAAGCACAAAGGCTCTTCTGAGTGCATTCTGTAATATGACCAAAGGAGGGAACTGAAATGGGAATGACAATGACACAAAAAATCCTTGCTGCCCACGCAGGGCTTGACAAGGTAGAAGCGGGACAACTGATCTCGGCAAAATTGGATATCGTTCTCGGAAACGATATTACCACTCCCGTGGCAGTCAATGAATTTAAGAAAGCGGGATTCGATTCCGTATTTGATAAAGACAGAGTAGCAATCGTCCTTGACCATTTCGTGCCGAATAAGGACATTAAGGCAGCCGAGCAATCCAAGACTTGTCGCGAATTTGCCTGCGCTCATTGCGTCAGCCACTTTTACGACGTTGGCAAGATGGGCATTGAGCACGCGCTCCTTCCCGAGCAGGGTGTCGTTACCGCAGGCGACTGCATCATCGGTGCGGACAGCCACACCTGCACCTACGGTGCGCTCGGTGCGTTCTCGACCGGTGTTGGCTCAACCGATATGGCGGCAGGTATGGCAACGGGAATGGCGTGGTTCAAAGTGCCTTCCGCAATCAAATTCAATCTGACGGGAAAGCTTTCCTCAAATTGCAGCGGCAAGGACGTGATCCTCACCATCATTGGCATGATCGGTGTGGACGGCGCGCTGTATAAGAGCATGGAATTTGTGGGCGACGGCGCTCACGGGCTTTCCATGGATGACAGACTCTGCATCTGCAACATGGCAATCGAGGCGGGCGCAAAGAACGGCATTTTCCCCGTGGATGACGTAACGCTTGCATATCTGAACGGCAGAAGCGAAAGAGCTCCCGTCGTATATGAAGCGGATGCAGATGCGGAATACGAAAAGGTGATCGATATTGACCTTTCTGCTATCGTTCCTACTGTTGCATGTCCTCATCTTCCCGAAAATACCCATCCCGCAAGCGAGCTTCACGATATCAAGGTAGATCAAGTTGTGATCGGCTCTTGCACCAACGGCAGAATGGAGGATATGGAGGCGGCATACAAGATTTTGAACGGCAACAAGGTTGCCGACGGTGTGCGTTGCATCATCATCCCCGGCACGATGCAGATTCTCCGTGAATGCGTAGAGCGCGGATATTATACTGCCTTCATTGATGCGGGCGCGGTGGTTTCCACACCTACCTGCGGCCCTTGCCTTGGCGGTTATATGGGCATCCTTGCCGCAGGCGAAAAATGTATTGCTACAACCAACCGTAATTTTGTCGGCCGTATGGGACACGTAAACAGCGAAGTCTACCTCGCATCTCCCCATACTGCAGCCGCAAGTGCGCTGACCGGCTATATTACCGAATATAAGGAGGCGTGAATATGCATACGCAAGGAAAAGTTTTCAAATATCCCGATAACGTCGACACGGACGTGATCATTCCTGCCCGTTATCTCAACACCCCCGATGCAAAAGAGCTTGCTTTGCATTGTATGGAGGATATAGACACAGAATTTGTCAAGAAGGTTCAGACAGGCGACGTGATGGTTGCAGGCTGGAACTTCGGATGCGGCTCGTCCCGTGAGCACGCTCCGCTTGTGATCAAGACCTGCGGCACGGGATGCGTGATCGCAAAGAGCTTTGCCCGCATTTTTTACCGCAACGCCATCAATATCGGCCTCCCGATTCTGGAATGTGAGCAAGCGGCAGAGGAAATCAGCGCAAATGATGAGGTAAAGGTGGATTTTGACACGGGTGTCATCACCAACGTAACGACGGGCAAGACCTATGCGGCACAGCCCTTTCCACCGTTTATTCAGAACATCATCAAAAGCGGCGGACTGCTCAAATCTTTGAAAGAAGGCGAAAACAATGGTTAAAAATATAGCTGTCATCCGTGGCGATGGCATTGGCCCCGAGATCGTAGAGCAAGCACTCCGCGTGCTCGACAGAGTTTCCGAGCTTTACGGACACACCTTCAACTATACCGACGTGGATATGGGCGGTTGTGCCATTGACAAATACGGTGATCCTCTCCCGGAATCGGAGCTGCAGAAGTGTGTAAAGTCCGATAGTGTTCTCTTGGGGGCTGTCGGAGGAAACAAGTGGAACGACGTCCCGGGACACATGCGCCCCGAAAAAGGACTTCTTCGCCTCCGCGCGGGCATGGGTGTATATTCCAACAACCGCCCCGCAAAGATCTGGCCTCAACTCGCCGATGCTTCTCCCTTGAAAAAATCGATTGTGGATCAAGGCATTGACTTTATCATCGTCCGTGAGTTGATCGGCGGTATCTACTTTGGAGAGCATAAGACCGAGGGCGACGTTGCGACCGACGTTTTAACGTATAGTGAATCCGAGATCGAGCGCATCGGCAGGATCGGCTTTGAAACGGCACAGAAGCGAAACAAACAGCTTTGCTCGGTTGAGAAATCCAACGTTCTGGATTCCAGCCGCCTTTGGAAAAAGGTCATGCACCGACTTGCGGACGAATACCCCGACGTAAAGCTTTCGGATATGCTGGTTGACAACTGCGCTATGCAGATCGTCAAAAATCCCGCGCAGTTCGATGTGATCGTGACCGAGAATATGTTTGGTGACATTCTTTCCGATGAAGCCTCGATGATCACGGGCTCGATCGGTATGATCCCGTCGTCAAGCCTTGGCGCATCCACCTGCGGACTTTACGAGCCCATCCACGGCTCTGCTCCCGACATTGCAGGCAAGGACGTTGCCAATCCCATCGGAACCATTCTTTCGGCTGCTATGATGCTCCGCTTCAGCTTTGACATGCCGCGCGAAGCCGATGCAATTGAAAATGCCGTTTCCGCATATCTCGATGCAGGCT
>JAFTLD010000006.1 GCA_017452945.1 Clostridia bacterium
GAACGGTTGAAATATTCATAAAAATATGATATAATAAACTCAACGATAAATAAGAATTTGTAGGAGAGAAGTAATGCTTATTCGGGAATATATCCCATCAGACTGTGAGCAAATTGCAGAGTTGTTTTATCAAACCGTTCATACCGTAAATGCAAAGGACTATACACAGGAGCAGGTATGTGTATGGGCTACGGGTCACATAGATTTGTCGGCATGGAACAAATCGTTTTTAGAACATAATACTCGTGTAGCAATAAAAGACGGTATGATTGTTGGCTTTGGAGATATAGATAAGACAGGTTATCTTGATAGACTATATGTCCATAAAAACTATCAAAGACAAGGGGTTGCAACTGCATTATGTAATGAGCTCGAAAGAGGCTTCGACAAAATTACAACACACGCCTCTATCACTGCCAAGCCTTTTTTCTTACACAGAGGATATAAGGTTGTCAGGGAACAGCAAGTGGTCAGAAATGGAATTTCCTTAACAAATTATGTAATGGAGAAATAATCAAATTCCAATTTGTCGGGGAGAACCGAATACACAAGGGGCTGCCGAAATCAATCGTCTGCCCTCAAATTTTGAGTCGCAGTAAGCAAAGAAAAGGGATTTTCAAAATGATTATGAAAAAGTCATGGTAAATCCAATTAAAACCGAAAAAATCAGGCAAACATGTGGTCAACTGAAAATAGCCTATTTTGTGAAAAATATATAGAAAAACAGCCGAAAACAAGTCAAAATAGCTTGTTTTCGGCTGTTTTTTGGTCGAAGTGACAGGACTCGAACCTGCGATCTCATCGTCCCGAACGATGCGCGATACCACCTTCGCTACACCTCGAAATGGTAAAAATATTCGATTTTTTTGTAAGTGGTCAAACATGTGGTCAGACCGAAGATTTGATGATTTTTCGACATTCGGGAGAGCCGAAAAAGTCAGTGTTTACAAGGGTTTTCGGCTCTTCTCCAAAATTCTACGCCGAGAACGGTGATTGAGTCCCGAACCAAGCGCACATACCAAGCTGTGCCACACCCCGATATTCAATTTTTCGGGGATTCGAACCCGCGACCGCGGTCCCGAAACCGTTTCGCAAGAAACACGCGCACATACCAAGCTGTGCCACACCCCGAAATCGACCATATGATTATAGCATACATGTTTTGATTTGTCAAGACATTTTTTGGAGAATTCCAAAAAATGCGTGAATATATGAGGATGTGAGGATATTCGATAAATTGAATAGACAACGCTTCAAATAATTTTTCTGCAGCAGGGGACGGGTCCGTGTGAATATGTCAAAGGCATGGTAACACGGTTCCGTCCACCTGTTACGTGCGCGATATAGGTCGTTCCCCCGTTGCAGGCAGCGGGGGAGACTTACTTATCGGAAAAGTTCTCCCCAATCGGGATGCAAAATTAGCGGAAAAATTAACACGGAGATTGTATCAAAATCAATCTCCGTGTTTGTTTTTCTCACCTGAAAAGATCTCAACCGTAGGGGCGACGTCCTCGACGCACCGTCCTGCACAAACTATCTTTTTTACAATATAATAAGTTCTTTGTGTCTTCTCGGGCTGTCGAGGACGTCAGCCCCTACAGCTGTTCTATTGCGTATCTCGGTTTAATATTTTGACAGAAACGGGGATGATTCATCTCCGTTTCTCCGCTAATTTTTCATCCCAATTGTCGGGCTTGTTTTCGGATATGGATTTGTACGTTATTTTTGTCCAAGCATTACTGTCAAGAAAAACCCAAACATAATAGATGTTGCCGTCTTCGGTTTTCACAATACAGGGCAAATTGTATTGGTAAGTTTCATTTTTGCGATAAGCCTGATCAAACGTTACTGACAAAACTTGGCCATATTGCGATTCGAATTCCTGATCTTGCATCATATATTCTTCCACTTCCGAGCGCAGGGCTTCTTGCTGTACGTTATCAAGATACCTGTTCAGCAATAAGAAGCCGGCCGCGCATATAAGCTGAAATATTCCGACTGCAATGACGATGATTACGATGACACGCGCTTTTCTATTCGACATGATCACTCCTCCCCTCAATTTCTTTGATCCTTTTTGAGAGATCAATCATTTTCAAATACATTTCCCAAACAAGTGCAACCGCAATGGCAAGCACGAGAGCGGTGCAAAAGAACGTTCTTGCGGCAACGTCGGGCATTACGTTGTCCATCAGGTTTCCATAGCCGCTGAAATATACAGCTACAGCGGACACAAAATAAGAGATCACAAATCTCAACACCTTAAACAGCACTTTCATACAAGTGTACTCCTATGTATAATTATCGTTTGAGCTGCAGTTCAAAGGGCAGCGCACAGGTTCTTATAGAGCTCAAGCAGTGACTGCAAGGTTTTTTCACGCTCGATAAAGACCTGCTTGACAGCGTCGATTTTGGCAAGCGCGATTTCTGTGTTGACCGAAGTGATATGCTCACCGCCCTCGAATTCATCGGTGTCACTTACAGCGGTCATTCTGTCGGCGGTTTCGTTCAGAGAAGTGAGCTGCTCCTGCAATTTTTTAATCTGCTCCCAAATCTCTGTGATGGCGATTGTGTTTTGTGTCATGATGGTATCCTCCCGATTATTTGTTCAAACATTGTGTCGATCCACTTTATCAAGTGTTTTCATCCGTATTATAGCACATGATGGGGAATAAAACGGAATTAGGGATAAATGGTAGCAAAACAGGGACAATCGGTCATGTATGGCATCCGTATTTTTCGCACATACTGTAAAAAAGGAGTTTTTATGGAACCGGTTAAAGTGATTCTCACAGCGCTGCTGTCGGTTATAGCGCTGTTTTTCATTGCCAAGCTGATGGGGCACAAGCAGGTGGCGCAGTTGGACTTTTTTGATTACATCAGCGGCATTACCATTGGCTCGATCGGAGCGGAGCTTGCAACCGAGCTGGAGCAACCGATCAAGCCTTTGATCGCGCTTTGCGTTTACGGTGCGGTGTCGGTGCTGCTTGCCCGGATGGCAAGCAAATTTCCGCGCACGCGCAAGTTTGTTAACGGCACGCCCACGATTCTGATGAATGAGGGAAAGATATACAGGGAGAATCTCAAAAAAGCCAAATTAGAGCTCTCGGAGTTTCTGCTTTTATGCCGCGAGCAGGGGTATTTTGACTTGGAAGAGATACAAACCGCCATCTTTGAGCATAATGGAAAGCTGTCTGTGCTGCCAAAGGCCGCAAACCGTCCCGCAACGCCTGCAGATCTCAAGATCACAGCCAAGGCTGTGCACGTGGGTATCGAGGTCATTATGGATGGGCGAGTTATGGGTGAGAACCTGACCCGCCTTGAAAAAGCCCCGGCATGGCTGCAGGCGCAGCTGCAGCTACAAGGATACGCGCATGCAAGTGAGATATTTTTGGGCATATATCGCGAGCAGGACGACACCCTGACCTTATATCCGATGCGTCAAAAAGAGCAGGGCTGTGTCACGTGACACAGCCCCGATTTTGGGTTTTATATTACATCAGCGAGAGATACAGCTCCTTGATCTCGGCAACGCTGGTTTCTCTGGGGTTACCGGGACGGCAAGCGTCTGCATAAGCGGACTCGGCGAGGAAGTCGATGTCCTCAGGCTTGACGATGTCTGAAAGATCTGCGGGGATGCCAACATCCTTGGACAGCTGCTTGACAGCGTCAATGGCAGCGGCTCTGGCTTGTTCTAAAGTCATGTCGGCAACGCCTGCAACACCCATAGCGGTTGCGATATCTCTGTATTTTTCACCGGTTGCGGGAGCGTTATACTCCATAACCGTGGGCAGAATGATAGCGTTTGCAACACCGTGGGGGGTGTCGTAGAGTGCGCCCAGGGGGTGAGCCATGGAGTGCACAATACCAAGGCCTACGTTGGAAAAGCCCATGCCTGCGATATACTGGCCAAGTGCCATGCCTTCGCGGCCCTCTTCGGTACCTGCAACTGCACCGCGCAGCGACTTTGCAATGATCTCGATGGCCTTGATGTGGAACATGTCGCTCATTTCCCAGGCAGCGCCTGTGATATAGCCCTCGATTGCGTGGGTCAGCGCGTCCATACCGGTAGCAGCGGTCAGGCTCTTGGGCATGGTAGCCATCATATCAGGGTCAACGACTGCAACAACGGGAATGTCGTGTACGTCTACGCAAACCATCTTGCGGTTGTTCTGCGCGTCCGTGATAACGTAGTTGATGGTGACCTCTGCAGCCGTGCCTGCGGTAGTGGGAACGGCAATGATAGGGGTGCATTTATTCTTGGTGGGAGCTACACCTTCAAGGCTTCTGACGTCTGAAAATTCGGGGTTTTCCATGATGATGCCAATCGCCTTGGCGGTGTCCATGGAGGAGCCGCCGCCGATGGCTACGATGCAATCAGCACCGCTTGCCTTGCAGGCCGCCACACCGCTCTGTACGTTTTCGATGGTGGGATTAGGCTTGATGTCGCTAAAGATATCGTATGCGATGCCTGCAGCGTCAAGCACGTCGGTCACCTTTTTGGTGACACCGAACTTGATCAGATCGGGGTCAGAGCATACGAGTGCTTTTTTGAAGCCTCTTGCCCGGATTTCGGTCGCGATCTCTGCAATCGCGCCCTTGCCGTGATAGCTTGTTTCGTTAAGAACAAATCTTGCCATAGTGTGTATCTCCTTGCGTTTGATTTTCAGTATGATCCGAGGATCATACACATTATATCACAGGGCAGGGGAGAAATCAAGTGGGATTGAATTTTTCCCCAAAATGGGATTCTTGTTTTCTCCGAACAGTCGGAGCCTTATTGGTCTTTTATCTCCGTAACGGTATATCCGGCTCTCTCAATGCGAGCCTTGATCGCGGTATCGTCAACGTCTTTTTCATAAGAAACCACAAGCTCACCTTTTTTCAGATCGACCTTGCCCGCGACACCGGGGATGTCGTTCACAACTTCTTCCACTCTGTTTTTACAGTGGTCGCAATGCATTCCATCTACCATAAACACCTTTTGATAGCGAACGCCTGCAAGCTTCTTTTTCTTAGGCTTATAACTGCTGCCGCTGCCGCAACAACCGCCCTCACCTTTGAAGTGCTTTACGGAGGAAATGACGGCTATGACAATGACAACGGCAATGACACCGACGATGATGTAATTTTCCATCAGCCCACCTCATTTCTTCCTTTTGCTGTATAATTCATTGATTTTTTCGGGCGGCATATCCGCAAGAATACCGCATATGGCGATCTCGGTAGTTGCGCCCGCACCGCAAAGCTCATTCATCTTATTTTGGAGCAATTCAAAGCATACCTCGTATTTGCCTGCCAGGATACGCCCTCCGTCTGTGAAGTGTGCCAGTCCGAAGATTTCCTGGTTGACCACTCCCGCTTCGGCAAGAGATTTCAGCATGTTATGTACGCTTGGCTTGCTGTAATCGAGAGCCTGCGCAATCTCTACGTTCTTGACTCCGTATCCTCCCCGCGATAATCGTAGCATACATATCATATATCTGATCTGCGACGATGTGAATTTTGTATAGTTATTCAAGACTAACCTCCGCTTTTCAGAAAAGGGATGCGACGCTTTGTACGCATCCCTTAACATCATTGTTTATCGTTGTCTTTGTTTGCTTCGGTGTGACCGGAGCAGCCGCTGCAATTCCCCCCGCATTGCTTTGCGTAAGGACAGCCGACACATTTTTCTCCGCGCCGTTTCGCACGAATGATATAGAATACGGCTGCGCCAACGATCAGCACGATGGCGGCGATTGCTATATAATCAACGATCCCCATCATTATGTGCCAAGAGCGTATTCAGCCTTCAGCTGCTTGTTCTTTCTGATAATCATGAAGGTGAAGATTGCGGCGATGGCAAGCGTGATGGCCCAACCAACGATAGGCATCCAAACTTCGCCAAAGCTTCCGCCAGTCAAGAGTGTGCCAAAGAAGAATACGAGGAATCCGATCACGTATCCGACAGCAAACTGAAGTCCGATACCTGCCCAAAGCCACTTTTTGCTCTTGATCTCGGAGTTCATTGCACCGAGTGCCGCGAAGCAAGGAGGTGTAAAGAGGTTAAACATCAAGAATGCAAGACCTGCAACAGTGGAAATACCACCCATGTTGGACGCACCGATTGCACCAACAGCTTCGAGATCCTCATTGATCAGGTGTTCAAACATAAATACGGTTGCAAGAGTAGAAACAACGCACTCTTTTGCGATAAAGCCCGTAACAGCTGCTGCAGCAAGCTGCCAAAGTGCGACGCCAACGATGGGAGCAATGACGTACGCGATGGGAGTTGCGATGGTAGCCAGGATGGAGTCTGCCGGGTCTTCCACTGCTTGGAAGTTCCAGCCGTAGGTCTGCATCATGTAAACGGCAAAGTTACATACGAGAATGACCGTACCTGCCTTGACTATGTAAGACCAACCTCTCTGACACATGGACTTGAGTGCCTGCACGAAAGAGGGGGCTTTATATTCGGGAAGCTCGATGATAAAGAAGGACTTTCTTGCTTTGTGACCGGTGAGCGCATTGATCAGGTGTGCGCAAAGCAGAATGATGACGATGCCTGCGAAGTACATCGTAACGCCAACCCATTCGGAGCCCTCGAAGAACGCGCCTGCAAAGAGTGCGATAACGGGAAGCTTTGCTCCGCAAGGCATGAAGGGTGTCAGCATTGCGGTTGCTCTGCGCTCGCGCTCGTTACGGATTGTACGGCAAGCCATAACGCCGGGAATTGCACATCCTGTGCCGATGATGAAGGGGATAACGGATTTTCCGGAAAGGCCGACCTTCTTGAAGATGGGATCGAGAACAACGGTCGCGCGTGCCATATAACCGCAATCTTCAAGGAGTGCGATCAGGAAATACATGACCATGACAAGAGGCAGGAAGCCGACAACGGCTGCGACGCCTTCAATAATGCCTTCAAGGATGATTGCTTGGATCAGATCGTGTGCGCCGTCAAGCCAGCCTGCCACGAGCTCCTTGAACCAACCGATGCAATCCACAAGGCCCCAAAGGTGTGTTTCGCCAATGTCAAGACCTTCTGCAAGCCATGCACCGGGACCTGCCTGAGAGATCCAGAAAACAGCCCACATAATGAGCGCGAAGATCGGAATACCAAGCCACTTGTTTGTCAGAACGGCATCGATCTTGTCACCGAAATTCTTGTTCTTGGTCAAAACCTTACGTGTTTCTACGTCCTTGACGATTTTGTTTACAAACTCGAAGCGCTTGCGGTCTGCAGCTTCCACGACGGCTTTATCGGAAAGGTCGATATCACCCTGATGATAAGGCGCTTTCTGCACCTGACCGGCCAGGGACGCAGCAGCATCAATCAGTGCTTTGAGTCCTTTTGCCGAGGTGGAAACGGTATTGATAACGGGACAGCCGAGCTTTGCCGAAAGCGCGTCTACGTCAATTTTGGTTTCCTTCTTCTCGTTAAGGTCGCTTTTGTTGAGCGCAACGACCACGGGAACGCCAAGCTCGAGAAGCTGCGTGGTGAAGAAAAGGCTACGGCTGAGGTTGGTAGCGTCCACGATGTTGATGATCACATCGGGGTTTTCCTTTTTCACGTAAGAGCTTGTAATGCTTTCCTCGCTTGTAAAGGGTGACATGGAGTATGCACCGGGAAGGTCAACGGCGATCAACTGTGCGTTACCTGCATACGCCTTTTTAATGGGGTGTTCTTTCTTGTCAACGGTAACACCTGCCCAGTTGCCGACCTTTTCACTGCGTCCGGTCAAAGCATTATACATGGTGGTCTTACCTGAGTTGGGATTGCCCGCCAAAGCAATTCTCATGATGGATTTCCTCCTTATTTTAATCCTTGCGGATATAATTTACTGTGTCAAACGGCGGTTAGCAGCTGCTAACCGCAAGGGTAAAAAAGAATCAGCTTGCAGTAAACTCCCTTGCGGTGTACAATATCATGGCTAACAGCTTATACAACGATTGCTTCTGCAAGCTGATTATCAATATTATATCTGGCGTCCTTGATGGCAACGACGCAGCCTCCCTTCATGCGGCGCACAACGGTGATACCTTCTCCGCTGTAGCAGCCAAGCGAGAAAAGAAAAGCATCCAATTCCTCGTCATCGGTCTCGATCCGGCTGATGACGTATTCTTTTCCTTCTTCCACTTCTCTGAGGTTCATCCGAATCTCCTTTCTCCGATACCTTTGGTGTTTTCTGATGGTTAGCAATTGCTAACCGTTGATATTGTACTCTTTTTTTCTAACTTTGTCAATGATTTCCCGCTCGTTTTTTGGCCGATTTTCCATTTTCGTATGCTTCAACAAATCAGTTTGTTTATGCCTGCCATCCCCAACAGCATCGTGCATAAAAATGTTAGCAAACGCTAACTTTTGCCGAAATCACTTGAAAATCCGAAACAATCGTGATATAATGAGTGCAATAAAGTTTGAGGATGGGTTTTGTATGGCATTGCATGAATCGGGACAGATGTATTTGGAGGCAATATACGTATTATCACAGAAAAACGAGAAGGTCCGTGCCATCGATATAGGAGCCTATCTTGGGTATACAAAGCCCTCCGTCAGCCGTGCTGTAGGAATTCTGAAAAAGGACGATTATATTTCGGTTGATTCCGAAGGCTATATCACCATGACTTCCAAAGGAGAGGCATTTGCCGAACAGCTTTATGAACGACATACTGTGCTGACAAAGATGCTGATGGCTCTCGGAGTTGACGAGGAAACCGCAACCGAGGATGCCTGCCGTATTGAGCACGTAATAAGCGATAAGTCCTTCACGGCAGTAAAAAAGCACTATCTGGATTATAATAATGAATAAAATGAGCGGCAAGGATCATGAGTCCATGCCGCTGTTTTTTTATCTGGTCAAAACAAGGCTGACCTTTACAGATCAGCCTTTCGGATGAATATTCGGTTATATTTTCTTCCACGTCTTGGGGCTGAACAGAATGAGCACGGGAAGGATCTCAAGTCTGCCAAGCATCATGGTCAGCGTCAGCAGAATCTTGGAGAATGCGCTATAGCCTGCAAAGCTTGCGTAAGGGCCAACCGCCTCGAATGCGGGGCCGACGTTGGATATACAGGTCAGCGCTGCCGAGAAGTTGGAGAAGAAGCCGTGCTTGACGGTGTACGTGCCTGCGTCCGACACGATGGTTGTGATCTCACCGTTGACGGGGTCGAAGGACAAAAGAAAGATCACTCCGACAAACAGGAAGAAATAGAGTGTGATAAATGCAAATACGTCGTTGATTGTCTTTTCCTCTAAGGAATTGCCTTCAAATTTGGCTTTGGGAACGTAGCGGGGGTTGATCAGTTTTCGTACGTTGATGTAAGCGCCCTTTAAGGCGATCACAATACGTGAAACCTTGATACCGCCTGCGGTCGAGCCTGCCATCGCGCCGATGAACATGACCACGACAAGCGTAGTTTTTGCAAGCATAGGCCAAACGTCAAAGTCTGTGGTCGTGTATCCTGCGGTGGTCATCAAGGACGCTACTTGGAACAAAGAATGTCTGAACGCTTCCTCGGTCGTATAGGTTTGTGGGAAGGCCTCAAATTTTCCTACAAGGCTGATGAATATGAACGCGACCGCTGCACCAACGATCAGGAAATATGCTTTGAATTCTTCACTTTTCAGTACCTGCCCTAATTTACCGATCAAAATCAGATAGTAAAGGCTGAAGTTGATTCCGAACAGAATCAGAAAAATGGATATGACGTATTGCGCAAAGGGCGTGAAATATTCCACGCTGCCCGGCATAAAGCCAAAGCCGCCCGTGCCCGCGCAACCTAAGGAGGTGATTAGGGCAAGGAACACCTTGTCGTTGTGGTATGCGGTAGCGGTTGCTTCACCCAACGCCTCGGCCATGGCGTTATAGTCGGTCAAGGGGCCGATGCACATGATAGCGATCTGCAGTGCGGTCATGCCAAGATAGATCAGATACAGGATGCCTGTGGTGACTTTCATTTTGGACACGATTTTTCCGACCTGCGGCCCGGGGCTTTCCGCACGAAGCAGGTGCATGGACGAGCCGTCGTTGCTCTCGGGAATGAAGATCAGCACGAACACAAGAATGCCCATGCCGCCAATCCAGTGAGAAAAGCTTCTCCAGAACAGTGTGGAGTGGGATACCGCCGTGATGTCGGTGATAACGCTGGATCCTGTGGTGGTGAAGCCGGACATGATCTCAAACCAAGCGTCTATGTAGTTGGGAATATCGCCGTTGATTACAAACGGAACTGCGCCTGCAAGCGTCATCACGACCCATACGAGAGCCGTCAGGGCAAAGCCTTCCTTTTGGTAGAGCGTATCTCTTTTGGGCTTTGGAATTTGCAGGAGCATACCGATTGCGGCAAGTGCGACGATCGGGATCGCAAAAGCAAGAACGTTCTTTACGCCTTCCTTATAGAGAAGGGAAATGGCAAGCGGAGCGAACATCAGAAGCGCTTCGAGCACCATGATCTTGCCCAGAATTTTTCCGAGTTTTTTATAGTTCATAAGCCGCCGCCTTACTCGAAAATATCGGTCAGGTCATCAAAGTTTTTATGCGTGGTGACAACGATCACGTTATCGCCCTGCTTGATGCAGGCGTTACCGTTGGGGATGATGACCTCGTTGTGTCGGATGATGCAGGCGATCAGGCAGTTTTCCTTGATCGTGAGCTCTTTAAGCGGCTTGTCATAGATGCGCTCCGGCTTTTTTGCGTGGAATTCCAACGCCTCAACTTGGTTGTTGACTAAGCGATAGAGCGTGAGTACGTTACTGCCTCGCGTATTGGCGATCGCGCGGATGTAGCTGATGATGCGGTCTGCAACGATATCCTTGGGAGATACGTTGTTGGTGATGCCCAGCTCATCAAGCATGCCGTAAAGATCGTCGTTTTTGATCTGCGTAATGGTTTTTTTGACCTTCATTTTGTTGGCATACATCGAAACGATCATATTCTCCTCGTCAATGTCGGTCAGAGCCACAAAGGCGTCCATGGCTTCGATCCCTTCCTCAAGCAAAAGATCGTGCTGTGCACCGTTTCCGTGCACAACGGTCACGCGGGGCAGATCCTCAGCCAGCTCCTCAGCAATTTTTTTGTTGCTTTCGATCAGCTTAATTTGGTATTTCTTTTTGGAGAGTTCATCGGCAAGATAGTAACCGATCTTGCTGCCGCCTACGATCATAATATTCTTAAGCGGGGACTTGACCAGCTTGACCTCTGCCAAAAAATCGCGCAAGGACTTGGCGTCAGCGGTCAGGTGGACTCTGTCGCCCTCTTCAATGGTGAAATGGCCTGTCGGAATGAACACGCTTTTGCCTCTTTGCACAGCGCATATCAGCACCTTGGTGGTCAACTTTTTACCAAGCGAGATCAGCGATTCACCGACCAACGCACAGCCCGGCTCGGCAACAACCTCAGCAAGCAGCACGCGGCCGTTGGCAAAGTGATCAACCTGCGCAATAGAAGGCAGGTTGATCAAGGTGAATATTTCAGCGGCTGTATCCTTTTCGGGATTAACGATCATGGATATGCCCAGCTCGTCCTTCATGCTCATGATCTGGTTGCGGTAATCGGGATTGCGGACGCGGGCGATCGTGTTTTTGACACCGATCTTTTTTGCAACAAGGCAAGCAAATACGTTCAGCTCGTCGCTGTTGGTAAGCACAATGGCAAGGTCAGCGCCTTTCACACCGGCTTCTTTTTGAATGTTTAAGCAAGCACCGTTGCCAACAACACCGGATACGTCATATTTCTCGATCAGACTTTCGATTTTGTCCTTGTTCTCATCGATGATCGTAATCGTATGACCTTCACCGGACAGGCTTTTGAGTATGGTCTTGCCAATCGTGCCAAGACCGATAATTACAATTTTCATAGTTGTCTCCTTATAGGTAAGGATAAAGGGGAATGGTTATTTTTCCTCGGCAGGCTCGCTATCCTCTCGGTCCTGGTCATCCTCTTCGACAGAGATGACCACAACGGATATCTCGTGCGTCATCTGCTCGTCTGCTTCTGTGACGGATATGGACAGATTCTCGTACTCAAAAGAAAATCCTACTTCGGGAATGTTTCCGCAAACCTCGGAGAGCCAACCGTTAACAGTGATGGATTCGATCTCCTCACTTTTCTCAAGGGAAAAATATTCAAAAAATTCATCTATGGAAACACTGGACAGTACGCGATATGTATCTTCTGTCAAAGGAACGATTGATTCGATTGCCTCGTCCTGTTCGTCCCAAATCTCACCCACAAGCTCTTCGATGATGTCCTCCATTGTGACGATGCCGGAAACGTGGCCGTATTCGTTAACGACCAAGACGATGTGCGTGTGGCTTTCCTGCATTTTTTTGAACAGCGCGTCCAGATGGATGGTTTCGGGAACGAATTCGGGTGCCAGCAGCACGTCCGCAAGCTTAAAGTCGGGCTCTGTGCGCTTTAACAGATAGTTTCTCGTATGCAGCACGCCCAAGACCTTGTCCAAATCCTCGGAATACACGGGGATACGGGAGTAGCCCTCGTTCTCAATGATGGAGAGCAGTTCTTTTTCCTCTATACCGTCTGAAACGGCAATCAAAGCACTTCTCGGGGTCATAACGTCTGCAGCCGAAAGCCTTTCGAGCTTGAATACGTTTTTGATGTATTCCACGTCGTCCTGCTTTAACGTACCTTCATCCGCACCTGCGTCCAGCATGACCACGATCTCTTCCTCGGATACGCTTTCGTCCTTGGCATGGGGATCGATACCGAACAGGCGGAGCACCAGATTGGTGGAAACCGTCAAAAACCAAATGATCGGCTTAAGGATAAACGTGAGCACCGAAATAAATCCGCACACACCGTTTGCAAGCTTCTCCTTGTGGCGCATGGCGATTCGCTTGGGGACGAGCTCACCGAGCACAAGGGTGAAATAGGACAGGGCAACCGTGATCAGAATAACCGAAACTGTGTCAATCGTTTCAACGTACACTTCGGACACGTTGAACAGCGAAATGATCGCCCACGTCAGTTTTTCCGCAAAGCTGTCCGCTGCAAATGCAGAGCCGAGAAAGCCGGCAAGTGTGATACCGACCTGAATGGTGGAGAGGAATTTGGTAGGCTCCTCTATAATTCTCAGCATTTTCTTTGCTTTTTTGTCGCCGTCCTCTGCAAGCGCACGTACCTTTTTCTCATTCACCGAGATCAAGGCAATCTCCGCAGCGGCAAAAAAAGCATTCAGTAAAATCAGAACTAATTGTAACAGTAATTGTTTTAATGTGTCAGGCATAATAAACTCCTTAAAATAAATGTGTTTGAAATTTCAGCAAAATGATTTGTGAGAATGTCGGCTAACAACGCATTCTGGATGCATCAGGTCCGACCGCGAAATATACACATTTACGGGCATGAGCATGCTTGACTTTGAAGAATCCCTTTTCGGGAAAACTTCGAGGTATGGAATCCACAAAACCAACTCCTTTCACATGAAATATTTATAATCGATTATATTATATCACACTTTGAATAAAAATGGGGCAAAGATTTGAAAAAAATTTCGAAATATTGAAAAAATTTTTGCAGTGCCGTGATTCAGAGCGTTACAAGTGTAACAATTGTTACATATTGGACACAAAATCCGCTAATTCAGTTAATGATTCTACATTAATATTGCTTAGTTCAAAAAAATTAGCCATTTTTTCAGAAAATACATCTTGGCAAAAAGGAAGATTTGTAGTATAATGTAAAATGGTTTTGTATGCCCGAACGTTTAGATAACAAGATAGGAGAGATACTTGTGAAAAAAACGCTGAAAGATTTGCAGGAATACGTCAATGAAATTGAGACGGCGTATGCCCAAAGGGACGCTTACAGATACATCGACAATGACACTATTATCAGAAAAACATATAAAATGTTTGCTCATGACATTTTTGCCGTAGCATCCTGGCTGTGTAAACAGGGATGGGAGAAAAAGCATATCGCAATCATTGGCTCGTCCAGCTATGCGTGGGTTGTAACCTTCCTTGGCATTGCCTGCAGCGGGAACGTGGTGATCCCGATCGATAAGATGCTTTCGACCGAAGAGATGCTGAATTTGCTGGTTATGGGGGACATAGATGCGGTCTTTTTGTCCGATGAGTTCTCACCCATGATCAAGCGCATCGAGCAAGCGGACAACCGCGTGCACGACGTGATCAATTTTTCAAGTGCGCAATATGAGGAGATCCTGGCCACCGAGCATGTGCCGCTGCCCAAGATCGATCCGGACGCTATGACTGAGATTCTCTTCACGTCCGGCACCACAGGTGTCAGCAAGGGTGTTATGCTCAGTCAGAGATGCATTGTTGCCAACATTTGTGATATTTATCGCATGGGCTTTGGCCGCGGAATCAAGTATCCCGTGGTCATGTCGGTGCTGCCCATTCACCATACCTTTGAGCTGACGGTGGACAACCTTGGCGTACTGTACTGCGGTGCAACCGTCTGTATCAACGATAAGCTTGAGAACATCGTAGCCAACCTGAACAGATTCAAGCCTGCGGTCATTTTGATCGTGCCTGCCATTGCCGAGGTCTTTTATAAAAAGGTCAAGGAGGGTATTTCGGATCAAAAGACAGCGCGTAAGATCGGCTTTGCGAAAAAGCTGAACCACTTGCTGCGCCGTTTGGGCTTTGATGCCAGACGCAAGCTGTACAAAAGCCTGCTCAAAAAGTTTGGCGGTAATCTTTCCCGCGTGATCGTGGGCGGTGCTGCGTTGCGTTCCGAAATTGCCGAAACCTTTGATGAATTCGGTGTCAGCATGTATCAGGGCTACGGTATGACCGAATGCGGGCCGCTGATCGCTGCCAACTATCCTGGCATAAACCGTTTTGGCTCGGTTGGCAGACCGGTTGCTTATATGGACGTCAAGATTGAAAACGGTGAGATCTTGGTCAAAGGCGACGGTGTGATGCTTGGCTATTATAAAAATGATGATGCAACCCGTGAGGCCATGACGGATGACGGCTGGCTGCGTACCGGTGACCTTGGCTATTTTGATAAAGAGGGCTACCTGTATATTACCGGCCGCTCCAAGAACCTGATCATTCTGGATAACGGCAAAAATATTTATCCCGAAGAGCTGGAGGCACAGATCGCACTGATTTCCGGTGTCAAGGAAGTTATGGTATATGAAAGCAAGGGGAAGATCTGCGCTGCCATTCAGCCTACGGATATCAACAATGAGCACGTGATCAAACAGATCAAGCACGGGATAAAAAAATATAATAACGAAGCTCCCCCGTACAAGCGCATCGTGGCATATGACTTTATTGCAAAGGATTTTCCCAAGACTACGTCGCTTAAGATCAAGCGTAAGGAAGCTGTCAAGATGGTCAGGGAAACGGTATGTAAGAAGACAGTGGAGCACATTGCTCCCTCCACGCCCGAGCAGATCAAGATCGCAGCTGCATTTGAAAAGATTTTGGGCTGTAAGAACGTGGGCATCCGGGATGATTTCTTTGAGCTTGGCGGAGGCAGTCTGACTGCTTTGGAGGTTGGAGCACTGATCGGTGTACACGCACAGGAGATTTATGAGAATCCCACGCCCGAGCAGCTGGAACGCGTGCTTTTGACTGTCAGGGACAGAGCATCCGACAAGGAAAACAGCATTGATATCAACGAGCTGATCCGCCATAATTCCAACCAGCTGCATACCAATGATGTCAAATACGTGTTGCTCACAGGCGCAACGGGGTATCTCGGTTCGCATATCCTGCGTGAGCTGATGCGCCGCAAGATGCACGTTGTATGCTTGGTGCGCAACGAGGAAAAGCTCAAGGAGCTCTTAAAGTATTATTTCCCCAAGGAGCACGAGTATTTTACCTATAAGGTAATGATCGGTGACATAGCAGAGCCTTTGCTGGGGCTTGACGAGCAGTCATATCGCGTGCTTGCGGATAAGGTGGATATGGTTATCCATACGGCCGCAAACGTGCACCATGCGGGGAATTACGCGGATTTTGAGCGCACCAACGTAATCGGTACGCAGAATATTATTGATTTCTGCTTTACAGCAGGGGCTGTGTTGCAGCATACCTCCACGGCGAGTGTGCACGGCGCGGGGACGGTTGCACAGAACGATCCCAACGCAACCTTCGATGAATTCCACCTGGATATCGGACAGGAATATTCGCAAAACGTGTATATTCACTCCAAGTATAAGGCAGAGGAGCGCGTGCTGCTTGCCAGAGAGCAAGGCTTGGAGGCGAACATTTTCCGAATCGGTAACCTGACTTGGAGAATGTCGGACGGTGTGTTCCAGAAGAATGCACAGGATAACGGCTTTATCGGCCGTTACAGAGGTCTTATGAAGGTGGGAATGTACAGCAAGGAGATTGCAGAGTATCCCATTGATTTCACGCCCGTGGACGAGTGCGCGGACGCTTACGTCAGACTTGCGCTGCACGACCGCGTGAATAATATTTATAACTTGTATAATCCTCACGTCTTTACCATTGATACACTTGCCAAAAAGCTGTTCCGCAGCATCAAGCAGGTATCAAGTGAGATCTTTGAAAAGTCGCTCAAGGAGCTGATCACGGATAAGGAGGTTGCGATCCTTTCATTCTATAACGCCATCGCGTCCTCGTCCAGCAACGTGCCCATGAGTAACGAGTTTACCGTGGCAGAGCTTGCCAAGCTGGATTTCAAGTGGTCCAAGATCACGCTTCGGTATCTGAGCTACATCAACAAAATTAGATAAGGAAAAGATATAAGAATATGAGAATAGGTATTGATATCGGTTCAACCACCATCAAGTGTGTTGTGCTGGACGATAACGGAAACCTTCTTCACAAGAGCTATGAGCGGCATTTCGCTATGATCAAGGAGAAGACCCGTGAAGTCATCAAGGGACTGATTGATCAATTCAATATCACAGAGCCTGTTGTTTGTGCCGTGTCCGGTTCTGCGGGCATGGGGCTTGCCGAGCGTGCGGGCGTGCCGTTCGTACAGGAGGTGTATGCCACCAAGGTGGCCATCAGCCATCGCTTGCCCGATACCGACGTGGTCATTGAGCTGGGCGGTGAGGATGCAAAGATCCTGTTTCTGAAGGGCAACTTAGAGGTGCGTATGAACGGCACGTGTGCCGGCGGTACGGGCGCGTTTGCCGATCAGATGGCATCCTTGATGCAGATCGAAACAGGCGAGATGAACGAGCTTGCCAAGAATTATGAAAAAATATATTCGATTGCTTCGCGCTGCGGCGTGTTTGCCAAGACCGACATTCAGCCGCTCTTGAATCAGGGCGCGAGAAAGGAAGATATTTCGGCAAGTATTTTCTATGCGATCGTCAACCAGACCATCACGGGACTTGCACAGGGACATCCCATTGAGGGCAACGTGGTGTACCTTGGCGGCCCTTTGACCTTTTTATCCGAGCTGCGTGCCGCATTTGATAAAACGCTGGATTGCAAGGGAACTTGTCCCGAGGATTCCTTGGTGTTTGTGGCACTTGGTGCCGCTTACTACGCGCAGGACAAGGTAGATCTTGCCAAGGCGTACGAGATCATCGGCCAAAAGGCGGATTCGCTGACCGATTCAACGCTCAGGCCGCTGTTTGCAAACAGGGAGGAGTACGATGCGTTCATGGCACGCCATGCAGCGCACAGCGTACCGAGAAAAGAGGGCGTGGCTTACAAGGGTGACGCGTATCTGGGCATTGACTCGGGCTCGACCACGCTCAAGGTTGTGCTGACCGATGCGGACGGTGCCATCATTTATTCCAAATACCAATCCAATCAGGGAAGACCGCTTGACGTGGTCAAGGATACCTTGATCGAAATGTATGAAAAATATCCGGACGTTCGAATCGTTTCGTCTGCCGTGACAGGCTACGGCGAGGACATGATGCGCGCAGCACTTGGTATTGACGTGGGCGTGGTGGAAACCGTGGCGCATTTCACAGCAGCCAAGTATTTCATGCCCGACGTGGAATTTATCATTGACATCGGCGGTCAGGACATGAAATGCTTCAAGATCCGAAACGGTGCCATCGATAATATTTTCCTCAATGAAGCTTGCTCCTCGGGCTGCGGCTCCTTCTTGCAGACCTTTGCCAATTCCATGGGCTACCCCATTGACGAGTTTGCAAATCTCGGTTTGTTCGGGCAGAAGCCGGTAGACCTTGGCTCGCGCTGCACCGTTTTCATGAACTCCTCGGTCAAGCAGGCGCAAAAGGAAGGCGTCAGCGTGGAGAATATTTCCGCGGGCCTTTCGATCAGCGTGGTCAAAAACGCGATCTACAAGGTTATTCGCGTACACTCGGCGGACGAGCTTGGCAAAAAGATCGTGGTGCAGGGCGGTACCTTCCTCAATAATGCCGTGCTGCGTGCCTTTGAGCAGGAGATCGGTGTGGAGGTCATCCGTCCCGATATTGCGGGCATGATGGGCGCGTTCGGTGCGGCTCTGTATGCAAAGCAGCTGCACAGAGGCGAGGGGTATTCGGGCATTCTGTCCTATGAGGATATGAAAAAGTTTACCTATTCGATCAAGAGCGTTACCTGCAACGGCTGTAACAACCGCTGCGCACTGACCATCAACGATTTTGGCGGCGGACGCAGATTTATCGGTGGCAACCGCTGCGAAAAGCCCGTGACCAATAAGGCGCAGGATGATTCTCTCAACCTGTATGAATATAAGCTGGCAGCTTTGGCAGCACTCCCCGAGGGGGACGGTACGCGCGGTACCATCGGTCTGCCCATGGGATTGAACATGTATGAAATGTACCCCTTCTGGAATACCTTG
Organism: Clostridia bacterium; assembly: GCA_017452945.1. Next base: position 18,730 of record JAFTLD010000006.1, read on the forward strand.
TTCAGAGAACTGGGCTTCAAAGTCAAGATGAGCGGTTTTTCCAACCGTAAGCTGTACCTGAAGGGGCAGGGGACTATCCCGTCGGATACCGTCTGTTTCCCGGCTAAGATGGTGCACGGCCACATCCAGCAGCTGATCGAGATGGGCGTGGACGCCATCTTCTATCCCTGCATGACTTACAACTTTGACGAGGGCAAGGCCAAGAACTGCTTCAACTGTGCCGTGATCGCGGGGTATCCCGAGGTTATCGAGGCCAATACGCTCAATTTCGGCAAGATCAAATACATCAACGAATACGTAGGCCCTCACGCGCGTCGTGAATTCCCCGCGCGCTTTGCAAAGGTGCTGCAAAAGCACTTTGACGGTATTGACGCAAAGGCTGTCAAGGCCGCCTGCAAAAAAGCTTACGACGCATACGACGCATACATGGCGGATATTCGCGCACAGGGCAAGAAGATCGTGGAGGCGGCAAGAGCCGAGGGCAAAAAGATCATCGTGCTGGCAGGCAGACCTTACCATGCCGATCCCGAGATCAACCACGGTATCCATAAGCTGATCTGCGCTCTGGGCTTTGCGGTGGTGTCCGAGGATGCGGTTGCCGCCATGGCACCCGATTTCAAGGTCAATCTGCTCAGCCAGTGGACCTATCACCAAAGACTTTTCTCGGCAGCCAAGTACGTGACGTCGCAAAAGGATATGTATATTGTGCATCTGGTGTCGTTCGGCTGCGGACTTGACGCGCTGACCACCGACGAGGTGCGTGCGATACTGGAGCATGCGGGCAATTTGTATACGCAGATCAAGATCGACGAGGTCACAAACCTCGGTGCCATCAAGATCAGACTGCGCAGTCTGATCGCAGCCATTGATCAGCAGAAGGGAGGGGACGTGTGATGAAGGAAAACGGACATTACCGCGAGCGCGTGAAATTTACGCGCAAGATGAAAAAGGATTATACCATTCTGACGCCCAGTATGGCTCCCATTCATTTCAAGATCCTGCGCCCCATTCTGCAGCGTGAAGGCTATAAGATTGATATTATGGAAAACGACGGCCCCGAGGTGCTGCAGATGGCACTCAAGTACGTCAATAACGATATGTGCTATCCCGCCATGCTGACCACGGGTCAGATGCTGGCGACCATGAAGAGCGGCAAGTACGATCCCGATAAGGTGGCTATGATCATCACCCAATCGGGCGGCGGCTGCCGTGACAGCAACTATATCAACCTGATGCGTAAGGCCTTTGAGAAGGCAGGATACGGACACGTGCCGTTCATTTCGGCAAACGTGTGGCTCATGGAGCTCAATCCGGGCGGTCTGCTCAGCCCGTTCGGTCTTTTGATGGCGGTCGCGGGGTTGATCTACGGTGACCTTGTCATGATCCTGTCCAATCAGGTGCGCCCCTATGAGGTCAATAAGGGCGAAACCGATGCTATGGTGGACAAATGGGCTACCAAGCTTGGAGAGGGCTTTGCCAAGGGACGCGGATACATGCCGTGGGTGATCAAGAAAAATCTCAAAGCGATCGTGGATGATTTCGCGTCTATTGAGATCAATAAGACGCCCAAGGTTAAGGTCGCGGTCATTGGTGAGTTGTATCTCAAGTATTCCGCGCCCGGCAATAACCACCTTGAAGAATTCCTTGCCGAGCAGGATTGCGAGGTATACGTACCCAGCATCTTGGGCTTTGGTATCTATAAGACCAACGGAGCCTTGGAGGATCTGCGCCTGTACGGCGGCAAGCCGATCAAGCGTTTGATTCTGGAAGTTGCCATGAAGTATATGTTCCGGATGGAGGATATTCTGATCTCGGCCATCGAGCAGAACCCCAAGTTCGTACCGCCCGAACGCGTCAACGACCTCAAAAAGAGAGCCGAGGGCGTTATCAGCGTGGGCAACAGCATGGGCGAGGGCTGGTATCTGGCCGCGGAAATGCTGGAGTTTGCGGATCACGGTTATGAGAATATCGTGATCGTACAGCCGTTTGGCTGTCTGCCTTGTCACGTTGCGGCCAAGGGCATGATCAATAAGGTCAGACGCCTGGATCCGCGCCTGAACGTGGTCGATATTGAGTACGACCCCGGTGCCACAAAGGTCAACCAGGAGAACAGAATCAAGCTCATGCTTGTCGTGGCTAAGGAAAAGCTGCAATAATTACCGTAGAGCAGGGGCTTGCTCCTGCCGTCTACGAAGCAGAAAAACCGCCTTTTCGGGCGGTTTTTCTGTGTTCTGTGATTGATTTCTTTTACGTGTTGGGCAGCTGAACAGCGTAGCCCCCGAAAATTTCATTGACGGTGAGTCTGTCTGCATTAGAAATATTCAGGTAATATTCGTTGTATACAAACAAACCCGTTTCGGAGTGATACTGAATTTTGTCCCGCTCAGCAAGAGGCGTGTCCGCATCCGAAACCGTGAGCGTGTGATCGCCCGACTGTACGTTGGGGCCACCGGGCAGCCATTCCCAATTTCCACCGTTGAGAATTGCTATGATCTGATCTCTGTGCGGCTCGGAAAGTGTGGCGTAGTGCTCAAGGTCGTCATAGGGGGAATCTACCTCAACTGTGGCGCCCGGATCAAAATAGAGAAAGACTGTGCCGCTGACCATGGCGTTCAGCTTCAGGCGATCCTGCTCGGTCAGGGTATAGGTGCATCCGCTCATCAAAAGTACACCGCTTTCCGAGTCGTAATCGAAGTGGATGCCGCCAACTGTGCCGCTGCTGTCGCAATCCAACGCAGGCGCATCCGCTATTCTTTCTGCACGTTCGAGCATGGAGGCGAATTGCTCGCACTGCTGTGTGGAGAGCGTATAAACAAACTCGTCATACATAAAGCTTGTAAACACGACCTGTGTGCTGAGTTCTGTAACGCTTACAAATTCTTCAAAGGTATAGGAGTACTCTCCAAAACTGACCGTGAGGTCATACGCACCGACAGGAGCCTGCTCGGGGATATTGAAAACATAGGTCACCTCGCGGCTCTCACCGGGGTAAAAGTAATATTCGGCAATTTCCGTGGTACTGTCGTTTGGCTCAGGGAGAATTTCATGCGCTACGTAAATGCTTGATTTTGCCAGTAGCTTTGCCTTGGGGACAAAGTCGCTCCACGAGCCTTCAAACACAATCTCCTGATCGGATACGTTGGTCATACCTACCGTGATGACAATTCGGCCACCGAGGGTAGGTGGCGAGGAGGCGACTGACGGGAGATAGTAAAAGTGTAAGGGCTCTTGGTCTTTTGCGTCGCTGTTCAGATGTGTGTCTTCTGCAATAATGAATGCCTTGGCAAAGGTCACGCGGTACGGTTCGTCTTGGTCGTTGTATATATCTATGCTATAGGTGCCAAAGGTTCCGAACGTAACGTATTCGTGCAAAGGAAGGGAATAGGTTGCGCTGCTGCTCTCACCCGGAGAAAGCACGCCGTCCTCGGGGTAGTTTGCGCTTTCAAGCCAAAGGGCAATCCCGATGTTTCCGATATACGGAAAAACGGTGGGGATAAAATATTGTGGCTCTCCCATGGCGTACATATCCGAATCGGAGATATTGGTCATGGTTGCCGTGATGGTAATGGTATCTCCGGGCTTAAAAATGTTTGCATTGATGTCATAAGAAAATTCCCATGGGCCGGAAACTTTGGATGTGCCGGGCTTTGTGATGTCTGCAAGGACGTCGTCAATCGTAACCAATACAAACTCCGGGGAAATGCCCATATAGGCAGCCAGAGTTTCTTTGAGTGACTCTATCAGTGATTCGTAATCGGGATAGGACGCCATTTGCGCGGACAGAGTTACTTTCAGTCCTTGGGAACCGGCATCTATGCCCAAAAGGCGATCCCAAAAGCTACTCTTGTTGGGAGAACAACCCTCCAATGTTTCGGGAGAACAGATGAATGATACCTCATCTCCGACGCCGTTCAGATGCGCCCACGTGACGTATACGTTCTCGGTCGTAGGCGGCAGCAGTACGCTTTGACGTTTGATCTTGCCGTCCTCGGCATAGTAGATCTGCGCTATTTTTTTTGCATTTTCGTGCTTAGGGATCTCATAGTCCAGGTCGTATGTTTTAGGGAAGAATGCGATGGCGGCCACCGAAAGCAGTGAGATCAGCACCAACAGGGCTGCCGCAAGCACGATCACAGCACGCCTGAAGTTTGGCTTGCTTGTTGTAGGCACGCTTTCTTCGGCTTCTGCAATCAGAGCAGGGTCAATCGAGCCTATTAGTTGAGCAAGTTTGCGTTCTGTCATAGTGCATATCCCTCCTTTTCGAGATACTCGCGCAGCTTTGTGCGTGTGCGGGACAGAATGATTTTGACGTTTGACACGCCCAAGCCGTACCGCTTGGCGATAGACTTGATCTCGTCAAAATGGTAATAGCGGCGAATGAATACACCGCGCTCGCGCTTGGGCAGCGACCAGAGAAAGCGGTCAATGGCGACGACGATTTCCCGTTCCTCTGCCTGTGTGGCAATGTCGGTGTCCGAAGCGGAAATCTCACCGATCTCCTCAAGAGCCACGGTGATTGCGTCGCGCCTGCTGTTGCTGCGGTATTTGTCAAGGCTGACGTGCCGCGTGATGCTGCCCACGAATTGCTGCAGATAACCCGGACGGGCAGGGGGGATGGTGTTCCACGTGCGCAGCCAGGTATCGTTGAGGCATTCCTCGGCATCCTGCAAATTGTGCAGAATTCTTTGTGCAATGCTCATGCAATACGTACCGTATTTTTGCGAGGTCTCGGCAATGGCGCGCTCATCGCGTGCAAAGTAGAGGTCTATGATGTCACGGTCTTGCATACTGTCACTCCTTTCTGTGCAGATATTTTGCTGTCTATTATATATGTCGAAAAAATCATCTCCTTGGTTACAACATTTTACCATATTTTTTGAAAAAGTGCAAGAAAATGCAAATTCAGAATGCAAAGCGCGGAATTGAGATAGAAAAACCGCCTTTTCGGGCGGTTTTTCTGTGTTTTTTATGGATCGTCGGGGACGCGGATTTGGACACGCGGTTGGATATATTCGCGCGTAACAGGGGACAGTTCCGTGTAACATTGCTGCGCCTTTGGCTTGCAACATCACGCGGAACCGTCCCCGTGTTACACTTGCGCGTTCGTGCCCACGGCAACAACATACTCGACGCCGGCACAAAAACCCGCCCGCGGCAAATTGCTGCGGGCGGGGGAGAGGGGGGTCATTCGATTGTGAAATGGGTATTGATGCCCAAATGCTTGTTGAGCTCTATCATATCGTTGCCGTACAGCTGCACGGTAAATTTCCCCACGGTCAGCTGTCCCGTAACCGTGGAATATTTGAATGCAATATCACCGATCATGCCTTGGCAGTCGTATTCGGTGTCGGCTTCGTAGGGTTGCCATTTGCCCTGAGTCATTGCTTGATCCAAAAGATCCGCCTGCTCTCTGGTCAGAGTGATTTCGCAGTCCTTGCCCGCCACCACGGTAAAGACGGGTAGAGCGTCAAAGGTAACGTTGGGGCGAATAGGCAGATTCACCCCGATACGTACGCTTAAAAAGCGTTGACTTTCGCGGTCATAGGTCAAGCTGACCGTTCTTTTTGCGTGCGGGTAAGGATCGCTTGCAGCGATGATGCTCTTTTCAACGGTGCATTCTATGACGTAGTTGTCCGGATTGCAGACTAGGTCGATCGTAGTACGGAAATCAGGAATGGTGCTGGAGGTTCCGTCCAGAAAAGACGTTCCTGCCAGCGTAATAGTATCTTGTTGTCCAAGATACTCCAAAGCGGTCTGTTTGTCAACGCCCATTTTGAGCAGCGCATCAAGAACACTGTCCTGCTCGGTAATGCCCATGGGCAAGGTCATGCCTTCAGGCAGTACTCGGGCGGTAAAGGATTGGCTGTAACAGCTCAGCCAACCGTATTGCATTTGTGCTCCGTCCGAGTAGTAAGAAAACTGATTATACTCTCCCTGCTCAAACCAATAGTTCTCTCCATCTCCGCTCCAAACCGATATTTGCTCCATAATATTCTTGCCCTGATAGGTGTAGGAGTCCCAAATGCTTTCCAACTCGGTGCGATCCTCGGAGGTGTGCTCCAAAGTAAAGCTTTCAAATTTAGAGCGGGCTTGCGAGGCTGCGAAGTAATATGATACGGCTATGACATTTTCAAAGGTTTTGCTTTGCTCTCCAAAGTAAACAGTCAGATCATGCCCGGTAATGATGACAGAGCTTGTCGCATAAGGGATGCGGAAGGTGTAAGTAAAGCTTTTGCTTTCACCGGGGGCAAGGCGGTATTCGGCAATCTCGGTGGTTGTATCGTGCGCCTCGGGGAGGATTTCGTAGACTACGTAGTCCAACGATTTCACCAGCAGCTTTGCCTTTGGAACAAAGTCGCTTTCCGCGCCTTCAAATACGATATCCTCGTCAGAGATGTTTGTCATGGTGAGCGTGACAGTGAAGGTGTCACCGCTTTTGAGTCGGATGGAGGTATCGGTCAGATCGTACGAAAATTCCAGTGTGACCGGATCCTTGGCAAAATAGAAGGTCACGTTTTTTTTCGGTATGCCGTAATATGCGGCAAACGTGCTTTTCAAGGATGTGAGAAGTGCCTCGGATTCGGGGTGATCACGCAGCGTGGCCGAGAGCGTCATAATGACTTCACGGTCGGGATATGCCCCCTCGGTAGAAGCGATTTCGATCAGAGCAGCGTCATTTTCAAGATCGTTCAGGTGCTGCCAGGTCATAAAAATATTCTCGGCCGTGGGCGGCAGCAGTACGCTTTGACGTTTGATCTTGCCGTCCTCGGCATAGTAGATCTGCGCTATTTTGTTCGCATATTCGTGCTTGGGCACTTCGTAGTCCAGGTCGTATGTTTTAGGGAAGTATGCGATGACCGCCACCGAAAGCAGTGAGATCAGCACCAACAGGGCTGCCGCAAGCACGATCACGGCACGCCTGAAGTGTGGCTTTTTACGCAGGGGCAGCGGTGCTTCTGCACGTGCTACGAGCGCAGGATCAATGCCGCCCAAAAGATCGGCAAAGTCATGTTTTGTCATAAAGCATAGCCCTCCTTTTCCAAAAATGCGCGAAGCTTTTCTCGCGTGCGTGAAAGAATCTTTTTGACGTTTGCCACAGTCAATCCGTAGCGCTTGGCAATGTCTTTGATCGCGTCCATGTGGTAGTAGCGGCGAATGAAAATGTTACATTCGCGTTCGGGTAACGCCCAGAGAAAGCGGTCGATGGATACGAGCATTTCGCGCTCTTCTGCCTGCGTGACAACGCTCTCTTCCGATGCGACTATTTCTTGGATTTCGTCCAGTGCCACAGCAGCTTCACCGCCGCCCACCGATTGCCGATTGTTGTAACGGTAGCGGTCAAGCGAGATGTGGCGCGTAATGCCGCCAAGAAATTGCTGAAGATACGCAGGGCGTGCGGGTGGGATCGAACGCCAGGCCTGCAACCACGTGTCGTTGACGCATTCCTCGGCATCCTGCAGGTTGTGCAGAATGTTCTGCGCCACGCCAAGGCAATAGCTGCCGTATTTTTCGGATGATTCGGTTATCGCTCGCTCGTCGCGTGCAAAGTACAATTCAAGAATTTCATGATCCTGCATTCAGGCGTCTCCTTTCTGAAAATTTGTCCTCTACTATTTATGTCGGAAATCAGGGGCTGTTGGTGACAATATTATACCATATTTTTTCAAAAAAGTGCAAAAAATGCGGGAGATACATTTCGTCCCTACCGAAATATATCGCCCGCGTAAAAAAGTTCAGGTTGTGATCATCGTAGGGATGACCTGCGGTCGCCTTACGGTTGATTTTTTATATATGCTCACTCGTCATTGCGGCTTTTCTTTTTCGGATCTCCCGCATGACCTTGATCAACATAAATACGCCCAGCGTGGCGGTCAGAATGTTGACACCCACGAAGTTGAACCAAATCCCATCCAGCCCAAAGCTCCAGAGTGCGCCGAGAATGAGCACGGGGAATACGAATGCCGTGCCGACCGACATGCAGGTGGCAAGCACCGGCTTTTCAATCGCACTTAAAAAGCCTTGTGTGACAACGCCAAACCAGCGGAACAGATAAGCAAAGCAGAAAAGTCGGATGGCGCGGGTGGACTCGGAAAGCAGCAAAGCGTCCTCGGCCTTGGCAAACATAGCCGCTACGGTGCCGGGGAAGAAGAACAGAATCGAGGTTGAAACTAGCCCGACTACAGCCGTACCGATATAGCCGCAGCGCAGGATCTTTTTGACGCGGTCGTAGCTTTGCGCACCCCAGTTGTAGCCGATGGCGGGGGAGAGCGAGTCGCTGATGCCGTAAAGCAGCGGCCAGCAAAGGTCGCTGGCGTACATCAGCACAGCATAAACCGCAACCGCAGTCGTGCCGCCGTCCTCTCCCCAAGCCTGTGCGCCAAGAGTCATCAGAGATATATTCATCAGAATTGAGGTCACACGCCCCGATACGTTATTCAGAAACACGGGAGAGCCGCATGCAGCGATCTGCTTGAGCATCGAAAGGCTGAATTTGGGCTTTGCAAAGCGCAAGAGCGTTTTGCCGCGCAAAAAGGGGATCATGGCCACGATTGAGCAGGAACACATGGAGATCGAGGTGGCGAGTGCCGAGCCGACCACGTCCATGTCCAGCACGATCAGGAAAAAGGTCAGAAGGCCTAACGTGGCAACGTTGCAGCAGATGTTGATCACCATACTGGTCTTGACGTATCCCGAGATACGCAGATAGTTATCCATGGCAAAAAAGATGGCTGCCAAGGGGCTGCACAAGGCACAGGTGCGCAAATAGCGCATAGCGGTGTCCAGCAGCGCGTCGTCCGCACCCATCATGCGGCAAAGCGGTTCTGCGGCAAGGAACATGATGGCGCCCATGAGCAGGGAAACGGCAAAGATCATAAGTACCGAGCAGGAAAACACGTTGTTGGCCGTCTTGTGATCCGTTTTTCCCAGCGCGATCGAAATGGGAACCGATGCGCCCACACCGATCAGGTCGGCAAGGGAAAAGTTGATCATGACAAGCGGCATGGCAATGTTGACGGCTGCAAAAGCACCCTCGCCAAGCCTTTGTCCGATAAATATACCTTCTATAATGCTGTAAACCGACATGGCAAACATGCTGACCATGCCGGGCATGGCTACGATAAAGAAAAGCTTCCAGGGGTTCATGGAAGCATACATGGCTTCGGTGTCGCGTTTCATGAATGTCTCCTCTCAAAGTCGTACCCTATCATTATAGTACCAAAGCAGGGGAATGTCAATGGGGCTGTACCATCAACTTCATAAACCGAAATAAAACTTTGCTCCGAATGGCAAAGTATAGGGATGGACACGCACTGTAAAGCCTCCCATCCCGGAACAATGCGGTCAACTTAATCCACTCAGGTGCAAGCATTTGGGCATGATTTGCCGGAATATGCTGTAAGCTCACAAATCTCAATCAGACAATAGCCGTAGGTGCGACGTCCTCGACGCACCGGGTAAGCCTACACAACTCCACGTAGGGACAGGCGTCCTCGACGCACCGGATAAGCATACATAACTCCACGTAGGGACAGGCGTCCTCGACTGTCCGTGTATAGAAGTTAGTTTGTACCTGCCCGATGCGTCGAGGACTTCGCACCCTACAGATCGGGTTATTCGTTTCCCGAACCTACCGGAAAAACGCATTCTTCTTAAATTGACAGCATTCCCCTCTGCGAAGAGAATTTGCAGCGCATTCGTTTCACCGCATGCGCAATTGGGCTGTTTCCATTGACACGGTTTATTTTTTGTTGTATAATAAATCCATCACCATAAAAGGAGATTCATATGGCAAACCCTGCATTTTTCAGTGACCTGCACGTGCATACCCACCGTTCGCTCTGCGCTCCGCGCACCACAGAGCCCGAAACCTATCTGCCGCATTGCGAGAGCGAGGGCATTCGGGTGATCGGCTTTTCGGATCACGTATATCCCACCGAAATGATCCACCGTTACGGCTATCCTGCCGAGGATCGCATGAGCCGCCTTTTATCCCTGAAGCCCGTACTGGAGCAGACGCAAAAGGAAACCAACGTCAAGCTGCTGTTTGGTTGCGAGATCGACTATTTTGACTGCGAGGGCGGCCCTTATATTTCTCCCGAGGAGAGCCTGAATTTTGACTACGTGCTGATTGCTGCCAGCCATATTCTCAACTATCCGCACATGTACACCGCGTACGATCTGCAAAATCCCGACGTGCTGCGCCGCCTGACCATTGAGCGCTTTGTCGCCGCATGCAAGCTGGATTATCCCGTACCCACGGGTATTTGCCATCCTCTCTATCCCATCTGCAGCCCACATCAGGCAGAGATCATTGACGGCATGTCCGATGCTTGCCTTGACGAGCTGTTTTGCATGGCCAAGGAAAAGAATATCAGTATAGAGGTACACGCATGTCTTTACCGCAAGGATACGCCCATGGGCGTGCATGGCCTTTCGGATCACTATCTGCGCATTCTGTCGGCCGCCAAGAAAGCGGGCTGCAAATTCCATTTCGGTTCGGATGCGCATGATGCCCGCGCGTTTGTGGGCAGCCATGAAAAGCTGTTCCGCGCTGCGGAGATCGTAGGGATCACCGAGGACGACCTCTGGGACGTTGCCAAGGGGATTTTGCAAAATCAACAGAAATATTGATAAAAGCCATCACGTTTGGCGTGATACTCTTAACGGAGTATCACGCCGGTTCTATTCGCCTGTGTGCGAGTATATTTCGCCAAAGGCGAAATTCTTGCTTACGCAGTGGTATTCGGCTTACGCCGAGTGGTATTCGCTACGCGAGTTTTAGAGGCGAATAGAATAACACTGAAGCCGTGGGCTTCAATACCACTTTTGCGTAGCAAAAATAACACTCTTTGCGTCAGCAAAGAATATCACTTATAAAAAACAGAAAAGAGAGAGCCTTACGGAATTTTGCTTCCGTATTACTCTCTCTTCTGTTTTTATCGCCGGTTTCGCATTTGTAATACAAATGCCTTGGGCTATGCCTATACCCTTACTTTATTCTCCGATAAGGACATCACCCATTTTTGTAGTGGCTTTTTAAGTGCACGGTATTAAAATCCGTTTTGGTGAAATAGCATCACACGGACGCTCTTTCACATCTTTTTTTGCTTTTGATCGCCCTTATGATCTCGGGCAGATACACAACACCCAAATACAGTACGATAAAGGGTGTCGCTACAAACATGTACCAATACGGATGGGGAACAAGATTATACATCATCTGCAGCACGGGATTGGTGGGATCAACCGAGTACATGTAGTTGAGCTTGACCACGTTGCCGGCCCAGTCCAGGATGTTGTTGGTCACGGCATATTGGTTCAACCAAACGTTGATCAGATGCACACCGGTATAGATGGCGGCTGTCAGTACCAAGGTCGTGCCTATGTACTTGACCTCTTTTTTTACCAATCCCAGCACAAACATCAAAATCGGAATGCCGACCTCCAAGGTGTGCGGGAAGTAGTAGAAGAAGAACGTCCACGACCAAATTTCGTAATTGGCCTGCGCCTGATTGAGCACCAATGCGATCAGCGCGCCCACGCACCAAAGAAGCAGCAGATTGTTGATGATTCTATTTTTAGTGATGACCGCAAAGGGCAAAAGCATTGCTGTGATCGAGCACATATGAAAGGGCAGATACTCGATGGGAGAGCCCCACGTGACCAGATTGAAGATGATAGCCGAGATACCGCTGAAGGATAAAATGAACAAAACGATCGTTTTGGCTTTTTCGGAGCGATTTTTAAGAATGAAATAAAGTCCTGTGATGATGGCGGCGGATAAGAGCAGGGATGCAATATGTACGATGCCGTATGAGCCCCAGAGCATGATGACCTCCTTTTTTATCATGTCAAATTGTGTCGTTCGGGGCATTATAACAGAGAAGTGAGAAAATGTCAAGAGAATAAAGCCGAAAGCCCCAATTCTTAAGAATTCTTAAGAATTGGGGCTGGTTCACTATTGGATTGAAATGTTGAAGGTGGCTTTTCCCATGCCCTCGCTGGAATAAAAGATGTTGGGAGCCACGGGAGAATCGCAGGTGCAGGAAACCCATATGAATTCATATCCCTCTCCATTCTCGGCTTTGGGGATCTCGCCTGTGCCGTTGATGGTAGAGAAGCCTAAGAAATAGACGTTGCGGCGCGTCCATTCATCCTCGTTGTCGGGATCCGCGCCCGCCATGTAAAGGCCGCTGAGCGTCCAGTTAATGCCGTCGGGTGAGAATTGCAGGGTGGGTACGGTGTGTACCTTTTTGCCGTCACCCTTTTCGTCATATTCGGTAAACGTAATTCTGACAAACAGTCTGTTGCCGTTTCCGTCATAGTCGTTGATGTACCCAACCTGATTGCCGATCTGGTGGAAACCTGAAACCTCGGTGCAGTCCTTATCCATATCAAAGCACAAAGGATCGGCTGAACGCACGCGGATATGTTTGACGTGGAAGTTGTTGTGTACGTAACGCACGTACATCCAGAAGCAAAGCCCATCGGGATCGTCCGGCACGTAGATGACCTCCTGGTGCGTAAAGCAAGAATATTGGTCAGAGGATATCAGTGCGGGAGAGTCGGTCTTGCGCTCAAAGTGGATGCCGTCTGTAGAGGTAGCCACGCCGATGCGGTCTGCTCCCATCAGCTGTCCGCTCTTGTCGTAAGTGTAGTTTTCCACTTGGAAATACATATAGTAAACGCCATCGACCAGTATGACCTCGGGTTCCATGGTATTGCCATACCACCATTTTTCGGAATAAACGTCACCGGGCTGGTATCCGCCAAGGCCCAACTCACCGCCCAGATAAAAGCAAGCTGCATCCAGATTGCGATGCCAGGTCAAGCCGTCCTTGGAGGTATAGGCCATGATGTGGTCGCCGTCTGTCTGAGGGTATTTGTCGGTGTTGTAGTCGATATAAAGGCCACCTGTGTACAGGATATAGCCGTCCTCGATCTTGATCACGTGCGAGGAGTAGTCGTAAGCGGGGGCTTCCACAACGTATTCTACCGCGTATACGGAAACCTTTGCATCCGTGTCCATGCCAATCAAAACAATGTCATCCACACCGTCACCTGTCACGTCACCGCCTGCTGCGTAGAGAGGAACGATGTATTCGTTATGAAGGTGCGTCACGTTGAGGTTTTTGTTATCTCCCTCGTGCTCGTAAGAGCCAAAGTGACCGTCGCGGCGGCTCATGTAAGTACGTGTGCCGTAAGCATCTGTGCCGGCGTCGTACATGTAGCAAACAACGTCGGCAGCTCCGTCGCTGTTCATGTCGGAAACGGCATAGGTTACGAATTGCGCTGTGTTGATGCAGGGTAACGTATCTTGGCTGGTTTTTGTAAACGAGCCGTTTTCATAGTGATATACGGTGACGTCCGGTGTATTGATCCATACAATCTCGGTGGTGCCGTCTGCATCAATGTCACCACACATCAGGTATTCCATGAGCTGGATCGATGTATCAAGGTCCTCCAGTGCGCCTGCGTACACATAGTCAAAGCCGTCTTTGCTGCCCAGACCCAGCATTACCTGCTGCGCATCTTGGTTATATAGCAGAATATCGGTGTACAAATCACTGTTTATGTGTCCCGTCCCGATCAAAAATCCCTCAAAGCCCAGCTCGTGTGTCATGACGGTAGTCAGCTTTTTTGTTTTCTTACCGCTCACTTTGGGCATGGTATACACGGTCAGCGTACCGTCTTTATAGGTCAGAATCTCACCGCGGCGGTCACCGTTCAAGTCACCCACTCTGAAAAAGTCCTGGAAGTCGGTAATGTTGCGATTGGTGTAGCGCAGAATATCCGCCCAATGGTGGGTATCGCGGTCAATGGCACTCTCGGTGCCGAAAAATGTGGAGTTCATATCCACTTGCAGCGTCAGACCGTCCAGATTTACGCTTACGGATTCCTCACGGGTTGTGGGAACTACGTGATAAATTTCGGAAAGCGAAAAATTCTCCGCCTGTACAAGCTCGGAGGAAGGAATGAATGCTTGTACGGGGGGCTCGGTCGTTTCTTCTGTGGTGGGCGCGTCTGATTGCACAGGATCGGATTCAGTTTCGGTTTCGGAGTTCGACGTGTCCGTAGGAGGTGCGTCGGGCGTACAGCCAACAAATGCGCCAAGGAAAAGAGAAAACAGAAGCAATGTGCTCAAACAGAGATGAAGAAAAGAATGGGTCGATTTCATGAATGGAGCTCCTTTCGATGTTTTTGTGCTTCATATATCACGCTTTTTGGTGGAAAAATGTGTTGAGGGTTTTTCACACAGTTACAGGGGAATACCTGAAACTGTGAGCCCCGAATCAAAGCTTGCTTGCAAGGAAGATTGCCCCTTGAATGGGTGCGGCTTTGGAGATTGAAATGATATAGGTGCGTGCGTCATCGGCCAGTGCGTCATGCAAAAGCGGCAGGATATGCATGCTTTGTGAAGTCAAACCACCGCAAAGCACCACGCGGATGCGGTGCTCGTTCATACGGTTGCCTATGGCGCGGACAAGGTCTGCGATTGCGTCAACGTTTCGGGACAAAATTTCGGTTGCTACCGAGTCACCTTGTTTGTATGCTTCAAAAACCGTCGGAGCATACCGCGCAATTTCGGTCTTGCCCCATCGATAGAAATCGGAAAGCGCGTCAAGGACACGTGCTTTGCCGCACTGTGCCGATACCAAATCATGCAAAAGCGTAGGTGCACCGCTGCCGTCCTCTGCTTGCAATGCTGCCAGAATTGCGCCTTGCCCCAAGGCAAAGCCGCTGCCCGTGTCACCAAGCAAATAGCCGTAGCCGCCCGCACGTAAAAGCCGGCTGCCATGCTGCGCGTAAGCCACAGAGCCCGTGCCCATGATGATCGCAATGCCGTCCTCATCCTGCAAGCAAGCGGCCAAGGCTGAGCGCACGTCACTTGCCGCATCCGCACGCGCAAAACCAAGCGACACCAGATGTGCTTTGAGCTGCGCTGCGTTGTCACCCGTAGCTGCACCTGCAATACCTGCGAATACCGAAACAGTGGCAAGGTCATAGCCTTCGGTTACCTTGGCAATCCCATCGTCCAGCAAAGCACACGCAGCGTCTATGCCGACGTCGTTGGGATTGGATGCGCCCAAAACGCAGGAGTTCAGTAAAAATCCATCGGCATCGGTCAGCCATAATTCCGTTTTGGTGCCGCCACCGTCGATCCCTAAATAGTATTGTATCGTGTTCATCATACTTGCTTAGTTGTACGCCAGCTCCATCATGCGTGAAAGGGCTCTGGCCTCGTCCATGCCGCAGCCGTCAAGCACGTTGCCGGTTACAAATTGCTCGATGGGCAAGGGAAGGGATTCTGGCAGCTCGACCTCTACTTGCTTGCCACCGGTTGCTTGCGTGCATTTGATGACGCGGTCGCCTTCCATGTAAACGTAGCCGCGATCACCGTGCACCTCGAAGATGACGGGGGAGCAGCAGGATACAAAGCCTGTTTCATTGACCGCAATCGCACCGTTCTCAAAGGTCATGACTGTGACCGCATTGTCCTCAACTTGGTCGGTGTTCTTTGCCGCCGCACCGGGATTCTGATTGCACAGCGTAAAGGCGGATTTTGCCATAATGGGCTCACCAAGGATCCAATGCGTAAGGTACATGCCGTGCGCGCCAAGATCAATCATAGCGCCACCACCGCACTGCTCGCGGTTGTAGAAATGCGCAGGCAGCCAGTCCGCGCTGCTGCCCGAGTGGCAGTTGCGGAAGCGCAGATAATTGATATTGCCCAACTCGCAGCTCTCGCACACAGCCTTGACCGCGCGTCGGGAGGCAAGATATTTTTGGAAAAGGGAAATGGTAAAGGTGACGTCGTTTGCCATGACCGCCTCTTGTACGCGCTTGCAATCCGCATCGGTCCGCGCAAGCACCTTTTCGGTAAAGATATGCTTGCCCGCGTTGGCAATTTTGACCATATCGTCAGCATGCGTGTTGGTTGCCGAGCAGACGATCACGCCCTCGGCATCACTTGCCAGCAACTGTTCGGCAGTTTCGAAGCGGGGCAGACCGAAAAGGTCGCCAAACGCCTTTGCCAACGCGTCGTCGGGCTCGTAGAAGCCCACCACTTCACCGTGCTGCAGTGCTGTTCTTGTATAATCGGGTGCGTGTACGTGCCAGACTCCATAAATTGCTGTTTTCATATGATCCCCCTGTCGTTTTTCTTTTATTATAGCATAGATATTCGGGGATTGCAACAAAAAAAGATAAATGCATGCGTATCTCGGTATGCATGATCCCGAGCGGATCATGAGTCTTGGCTTTCGAAAAGCCCAAGCTTCTGAGCAAAGCCCCGCAAGCGTGCGCTTGCGGGGCTCATTGTATCGTGTATAGTATGTATGATGAATTATTTCTCGACTTCCATCCAGCAGCCCTCGGCACCAATGCCGTCTGCGGGCGGAGTGAGCATGCCGCGCTCGATCAGCGCCTCGACCAATGCGTCTACCATGGGAAGCCCTGCCAAGCGATTGGCATATCTCCATTCACCGATCAGGTAATCGGGAAGTGCGCCCTTGATCAGAGCAGCCAACTCCTTTGCAATGGATTCTGCAGCCTCGTCAAAGTAGCCGTTTTCCAGCTTGATGGTCGTGCTGTAAAGGCGGCTGTTGTCCTTTTTGTCGTGAACCAAAATCTTGGTGTACAGCACGTCACCCTTGCGGAGCAGATACCCTTGCTCGATGGCCTTTGCGGCAATCTCTTTTTCATTCTCGCTCAGGCTGTCTACAGACAAGCCCTCGATAGCGCGGATGGTCATGAGCAGCATGGGGTCCTGCGAAATGTTGTGGCCGCAGTGGAAATGCTTCTGAATGCGCGAGATGTAAATGTTGAGTATATGAACGTGATTGTAGCCGCAAACCTCTTGTGCGGCAGTACCGTCCATGCCGCATCCAAAGTGCTTGCCCAGGCTTTCAAAGCCGTAAACACTGAAGGGGCGGTCGGGGGCAATCGCATCGGAGAAGTATTTTGCCTCCAGAATGGAAGTCACCTGCTCCTCGAGTGCATTACTCATCCAGTAGATCTGCTGCCAAAGGATCAGATTCAGGTCAATCTGCTTATTTAAGTAGGGGAATGCGAGATATTCGTCCTTGTGCTGCTCAATGAACTTGGCAATCACGTCGGCTACCATGGGCAGCTGCTGCTCGTAAAGCGCAATGGCCTTTTCCATGGTCTGCTTGTCAAATAGCACGAAGTTTATGCCGTATCTGCCATTATCCAGGCGGCGCAACAGACCGTACTGACCGTTTCTGCCGCGGGTCAGAATTTCAAGCTCCTGCTCGATGTAGAGCGTGGGTACGTTCAGCTCTGCCGAAATCTCGGATGCGGTCTTGGGGGAACGGTGGCAAAGGTGCAGGACGTGCTTGGTAAGCTGGCGGTCAAATGCGCCTTCTCTCGGGTCACCCCACCAAGGGTCGCCTGTACCAATGACGGTATAATTGATGTTGTTCAATGCCACGGGTTTGGTTGCTTGTGTCATAGTTTCTACCTCTTCCTTCAGTTTCTTTCGTGCCGAATAGAGTCTTTGACGGATAGTGTCCTCGCGCACACCTTGCTCGGTGGCAATTTGTGCAATCGGCTTGCCGTCTAAGTAAAAGGCGATCATGACCTCGCGGTAAGCGCGAGTCAGATAGGCGATGCGGCGGTAGACGTCGGGCAAAAGCTCCATGAGCGCGTCGCTCGTGTCATCCTCGTCCGAGGCAACGTTTGCAAGTGCGTCGTCGGGGTCGCCTACGTAGCCGTATGCGTCGGATTGGCTGCGTTTTTGGCAGTAATCCGCGTACACGTTGCGTGCCACGCGCCAGATAAAGGCGTAGGGCTCGGCAATCTCACCGTCACGGTTGGCGGCTTTGATCAGCGCGTACACGATATCCGAGCAAAGCTCCTGCGCGGCGTAGCTGTCGCGTGTGCGCGGATAGCAGTAGCCGTACAGCTTGTCCAGCAGCGATTCGTCGATCATATTCAGCAATTCTTGTTTTTTCATATCTTTCTCCAAAGCTTTGATCAATGCTTTCGCCTGTATAGTCGGGAATTTTCTGAAAGGTGAGGTGGGATTGGAAAATTTTTTGGGGCTATTGTAACATTGAGTTGTAGGGGCGACGCCCCCTATAGTTTGATGATCGTTTGCGTTGCGGTATTATTCGCGCAATCAATCTCAACTCTCAATCAACCAAATCTTCTGTGTAAACCCGCCGCGTTTTTCGGCTTTGTCCGCACGGATGCGCTCAAGATCGGCAGGGGAGAGGCTTTGCAGGGCAGCACAGGCGTAAATGACCTCCAAAAGGTCTGCCAATTCCTCCGGATTATGTGACTCGAGATATTCGGCAAGCTCCTCACCGAGCTTTTTATCCAAAGCGTCTGCATATTCTGCGTCCGAGAGGATGCGCGTTTTGCATTCTCCGCCCTTGGCGCGAATGATCTCGGGAATGCGGTCGCGTACCAATTTGTTGTATATCATAGGGCTTTCTCCTTTATTTTTATTTCATTATACCACGCGCGCAAGCAAAAGGCAAGAATTTTCGGTACAGGTCTTGCGCGAAGTGCGGTTTTGTGGTAAAATGTCCGTGAAGACAATTGACATGCCCCCGCCCTGTCATCCTCGAGTGTAGAATCCCCTTTTTTAGATTCTTCGCTGCGCTCGAAAATGACAAAAAAGGGGATTCGCAGCGAAGGATCTTGGGCGGGGATAAATTCTACAGAATCAGGACGAACGCAAGGAGGTATGGGGATGATCTTAATGGTCTGTATAGACGATGCGGGCGGCATGATGTTCAATCACCGCAGGCAGAGTCAGGACAGGGTGCTGCGCGCACACATGCTGGAGATTGTCGGGGATACGAAATTGTGGGTGACACCGTATACCAAAAGGCAATTTGAGCATGAAGCGTCCCTTTGCGTCAGCGAAACGCCTTGGTTGGATGCAGGAAAAGGGGAATTTTACTTTGCCGAGGACGGAGAGATCCCAACGGACGGCATTGAAAAAATCTACCTGTACCGCTGGAACAGGCTGTATCCGAGTGATCGCCAATTTACGCTTGATCTGACGGCTTTGGGCTTTACGCTTGCAGGGAGCGAGGAATTTGCGGGGTATTCACACGAATGCATTACGGAAGAGATTTATATAAAGGAGTCATAAACTATGTTTGATATCAAAAAACTGATAAAAAAGGGAATGCTGACGCGTGCGCTGGCCGCGCTTTTGCTCGCGCTGATCCTTTGCATTTCGGCCTGCGACGGACAGGGAACGGTTGATACCACCGTTGCCGACACGACAGCGCCCGCCACGCAGCAGACAACGGTTGCCGACAGCGAGAGCGACACCCCCGAGGAGCAACCGTCCGAGCAACCCTCTGAGCAGCCCTCGGAAGAACCCTCGGAAGAGCCGACCGAAGAGCCTACGCAAGAGCCCACGGAGCAAACGACCGAGCAGCCTACCACAGATACGACTGAGCCCGATACGTCCACAGAATCCGAAACCGAGCAGCCCACGCCCGATTTCGATCTTTCAAGCATTCCGGCCTACAGCGGCAAGCCTTACGTTGCACTCAACGATAACGTGCCGTGGTTTACCGCATCCGAAAAGGTGACCGATTCGTATGAAACCTACGGAGAGCTGGACGCGCTGGGACGCTGCACGACGGTTATGGCCTGCTGTGGCAAGGATCTGATGCCCACAGATGATAGGGGAAGTATCAGCAGCGTCAAGCCCACGGGCTGGGCACAGGCGGTATATTCCTGCGTCAACGGTGGTAATTTGTACAACCGCTGCCATCTGATCGGCTGGCAGATCACGGGTGAGAATGCCAATGAGCGTAATTTGATTACGGGAACGCGCTATTTTAACGAAAATATGATCCCGTTTGAGAATATGATCGCGGACTATATCAAGGAAACGAACAACCACGTCATGTACCGTGTGACTCCCGTTTTCGAGGGGAATAATCTGGTTGCAAGCGGTGCTGTGATGGAGGCATGGTCGGTTGAGGACGACGGTGAGGGCGTATGCTTCAACGTGTATATGTACAACGTGCAGCCCGAGGTCGTGATCAATTACGCAACGGGCGAGAGCTATCTTGAAGCGGACGGTGGCCCGACCACGCCGGGGGAGGAAACCACCTATCCCGATGACGGTTTGCTGCATTACGTGCTGAATAAAAGCTCCAAAAAAATCCATAAGCCCGATTGCTCCGGAGTAAAACAAATGAGTGAAAAGAATAAGATCGAATTTGACGGAACATGGGAAGAGTTAGAGGCTTATTTCGATCAAGGCTACAAGAATTGCGGCACCTGTAAGGGACACGGTTAAAGTTAGGAATAGTTCCACAGTATGAAAGTTTTTGATCGACCTTTTTTCAAAAAGGTCGCGGGGGGCGTGGGGCAGAGCCCTGCGTCGCGCCCACAGGCGCGAAACCTGATCACACCGTTTTTTTGGTTCTTTTTTTGCGGCTACTTGCTCAAAAAAAGAACGAAAACAATTTGCTCACATAAACAAAAAGGAAGTTGCTTTGCATGGTCAACTTCCTTTTTTTGAACGTTGAGGGAATTGCCTCCGTTCTTTTTGAGCAAGTAGCTGCAAAAAGAACCAAAAACAGCGAATAAATAGTTTCGCCTCTGCCAAGGCGAGGAGGGCTTCGCACCCTCCACCCGCGCGACCTTTTTTGAAAAAAGGTCGATCAAAAACTTTCAAGAGAGGGTGTCTTTTGGTGAAGCTTACTTCCTCTTCTTTTTTCCCTTGATCTGCTTTTTCAGATCCGTAAGCGCTGTATCAATGCCGCCTACCGCATCGATCAGGCCGTATTCCACTGCTTCTTTGCCTTCGATCACCGATCCCACGTCGGTGGCGATCATGTCGGGACGCATCATCAATTCATTGATCTCATCCGCTCTCGCTTTGGAATGGTCGCAAATGAAGTTGATGATCCGCTTTTGCATTTGCGAGAAATACGTGTAAGTCTGCGGTGCGCCCACCACAAGACCGTTGATCCTGACGGGGTGTATGGTCATGGTCGCGCTTGGCACAATAAAGGATCGCTTGGCCGCCACCGCCAGAGGTACCCCGATCGAGTGTCCTCCGCCCAGCACCACAGATGCGGTCGGCTTGGTCATGGACGCGATCACCTCGGCAATTGCCAAGCCCGCCTCTACGTCACCGCCCATGGTGTTGAGTAAGATCAGAAGTCCGTCGATCTCGGGATCCTGCTCAATAGATACCAAAAGGGGAATGAGGTGCTCGTATTTGGTGGATTTTTGTCCGTCAGGCAGAATATAATGTCCCTCGATCTGCCCCACGATCGAAAGGCAGTGAATGGTTTCATGCTCACCCTTTGCAACCACACCGCCGCTCTCCTTTATGTTTTCCAACTGCTCACTTTGCTTGTCTTGTATCTCGTCCTTGTGCTTCATATCTGCCTCCGTTTGTGTATATATTGACAGTATGCCCTAAAAATATTATGATATGCACGTGTTATTATTCAAAAAATCTCTTTACAATTTTGTAGAATCGTGATATAATATAGGATGATAATGGAGAAATCCGGTTTTTTGTAAAAATAAAAATTAATATACATAAGGAGATGTCATTATGGAAAACAAAATTCTGGTTGAAACTTCCGCCAGACACATCCACTTGACCAAAGAAGCCGTTGAGGTTCTGTACGGCGCAGGCGCAGAGCTGACTGTAAAGAAGATGCTCAGCCAGCCCGGTCAGTTCGCAACCGGCAACGCAAAGATCACCCTGGTCGGCCCTAAGGGCTCTCTGGCAGTCAGCGTTCTGGGTCCCACCCGTCCTGCTAACCAGGTAGAGCTGTCCTTCTCCGATGCGCGCGCACTGGGTCTTGCCGGTGTTCCCGTACGTGAGAGCGGCGACGTTGCAAACACCCCCGGCGTAAAGCTGGTCGGTCCTTGCGGCGAGCTTGAGATCGATAGCGGCGTGATCATCGCGAAAAGACACATCCACATGCGTCCCGAAGAGGCAGAGGCTCTGGGCGTAACCAACGGTCAGATCGTCAAGGTGCGCGTAAATTCCGCACGTTCTTTGATCTTTGACGACGTTGTTTGCCGTGTCAGCGATAAGTTTGCTCTGGCTATGCACATCGATACCGACGAGTGCAACGCTGCTTGCGCATTCGGTGAGATTTACGGCGAGATCGTAGACTGAAAGGAACAATAAAGAGATTATGAAGATTTTGTTTCAAGGGGATAGCGTAACCGACGCGGGCCGAGACCGAAGTCAGTCCTCCGACATGGGCTTTGGGTACCCCAAGTACGCATCTGCTATGCTGGAGGACGCGTTTCCCGATATTGATTTTGCATTCGAAAATCTTGGAATCAGCGGTAACCGCACCGAAGACCTCATTGCAAGAATGCAAAGTGATTTCATTGAAATACAACCCGATATAGTTTCTATTATGATTGGTATCAATGACGTGTGGCATCATTATTCGCACGGCATTGAAACCGCAAACGAACAGTTTGAACGCAATTATACCACCCTGCTTGAAGAGATCAAGCAAAAAACCAATGCGAAGATCATGATCATTCAGCCGTTTCTGATCGATGTGCCAGACAAGCAGGAGCTGAAGGCCGAGCTTGCCGAAAAGCAGGCTATCGTCAAGGCACTGGCAGAGAAGTACGCGGACGTCTATCTTCCCATGCACGAGCTGTTTTTGGCAGACGAGGCAGAGGATAAGACCGTGTATGCTGCTGACGGTGTGCATCCCACCGAGGACGGCGCGTGCCTGATCGCGCAGAATTACTTAGAAGCCATCACTCCCCTGATTGAGGAGCTGGCACAAACTCTGTAAAAAATTTTGATAAGGAGATAAACAATCATGAGCATTGAAAACAACTGCGAATATGCAATGAGCCTGGAAGTACAGCACATGTGCAAAGTCGCTAAGGGCCCTGATCACGGTCCTGCTCCCATTCCCGAAGAAGGTAAGTGGGTACAGGCAAAGCAGATCACCGATATTTCCGCATACACCCACGGTGTGGGCTGGTGCGCACCCCAGCAGGGCGCATGCAAGCTGTCCCTGAACGTTAAGAACGGTATCATCGAGGAAGCACTGGTTGAGACCATCGGCTGCTCCGGTATGACCCACTCCGCAGCTATGGCAGCAGAGATCCTGCCCGGCAAGACCTTGCTGGAGGCTCTGAACACCGACCTGGTTTGCGACGCGATCAACACCGCTATGAGAGAGCTGTTCTTGCAGATCGTATACGGCCGTAGCCAGTCCGCATTCTCCGAAGGCGGTCTTGTTATCGGTGCAGGTATGGAAGACCTTGGTAAGGGCGAGAGAAGCATGGTTGGTACCATGTACGGCACCAAGGCAAAGGGCGTTCGTTACCTGGAAATGACCGAGGGCTACTGCACCAGAATGGCTCTTGACGAAAATGATCAGGTAATTGGCTATGAGTTCGTTTCTCTTGGCAAGATGACCGACTTCATCAAGAAGGGCATGGAGCCTAACGAAGCATACGCAAAGGCAATGGGTACTTACGGCAGATTTGCTGAAGCTGTTAAGTACATCGACCCCCGCAAGGAATAATTGAAGGAGGAATAACGTAATGGCACATTTTGAAGGTTATGAAAGACGCGAGGCCAAGATCCTTGGCGTACTCAATCAGTATGGAATTTCCTCCATCGACGAATGCAAGGAAATCTGCGATGCTAAGGGCATCAACCCCTATAAGATCGTAGAAGAAACCCAGCCCATCGCATTTGAAAATGCAAAGTGGGCATACACCGTTGGCGCAGCAATCGCAATCAAGA
>JAFTLD010000037.1 GCA_017452945.1 Clostridia bacterium
CGTCAGAGTCATCTTTTCTCTCGAAAAAAACGGCACCGTTTTTTCTGAATAATTTTCACTTAAACCTATTGACTTTTTATAGTTGGTCTACAAAGAGCAAGATCAAAATGAAAAATTGCTAAAAAATTGCCATTCATAAAACTTGCATGACCGTTCAAAATAATAGCAGAGCACGCAAGAGATTGCGGACTCCATTGAGATAGATTATTTTGAAAAAGAATGGGGAAGCGTGCGGGAAGTACCCGCGCAGCTGTCCCTACAAGGAGAATTTGTTATGGCAAACAAGGAAGCAAAGAAGGCACTTGAGCAGTTCAAGATGCAGGCAGCAAACGAAGTAGGCGTTACTCTGAACCAGAATGGTTACAACGGTCAGCTGACCTCCCAGCAGGCAGGCTCCATCGGCGGCCAGATGGTTAAGAAGATGGTTGAGTCCTACGAGAACTCTCTCAAGACCAAGTAAGACAACCTAAGGAAAATGACGCAAGGGCGGTCGCATGCGCGGCCGCCCAAATTTTTTTGCGTGAAATAGTGACAAATGCCGTTCGGTATGTTATAATAGAGAAGATTAAACTACTCGCACACAGAAAGGGAACAACCTATGAAAAAAACAGTTTTGAAGGAATACGCAAAGCTGCTGGTCAGATGCGGCTTGAATATTAAAAAGGGTGACGTGGTCATGATCACAGCATCTCTCGACCAGCCCGAATTCGTGGCTATGGTGACCGAGGCTTGCTACCGCCGCGGTGCTTCTCGCGTCATCGTGGACTTTGGCTATCAGCCCCTGACCAAGCTGTCGGTCAAGTACAGAACGCTCAAGAGTCTTGGCACGGTGGAGGAATTTGAAGAGGCAAGATTGAAGTACCGTCTTGAAAAGAACCCCGCTATGCTGTATCTGCTCTCGGATGACCCTGACGGACTTAAAGGTATGGATCAGGCAAAAAATTCCAAGGCTGCGCAGATGCGTTATCCCATCATCAAGCCGTATCGCGATGCCATGGATAACAAATATAAGTGGTGCATTGCTGCCGTTCCGGGTGAAGCGTGGGCAAAGAAGGTGTTCCCGGGGCTGCGTGCAAGTGTGGCTATGGAAAAGCTGTGGAACGCCATTCTGTATACCTCTCGCGTGCTGGATGCCGAGGGCAATCTGCTGGACGCTGTTGCTGAGTGGGACAAGCACAACAAGAATTTTGCCGACAAGTGTGCATATCTCAACAGCCTTGGTCTTGCAAAGCTGCATTACAAGAGCGCAAACGGCACCGATCTGACGGTTGGCCTGATTGAGGACGGTCTGTTCCTTGGCGGCGGTGAGTTCACTTTGGGCGGTGAATACTACAATCCCAACATCCCTACCGAGGAAACCTTTACCTCTCCGAAGGCCGGCAGTGCAGAGGGCGTGGTATATTCCAGCCTGCCGCTTTCCTATCGCGGTGAGGTGATCGATAAATTCTGGCTGAGATTCGAGGGCGGCCGTGCGGTTGAAGCACACGCAGAGCAGGGTGAGGATCTCTTAAATCAGATGATCACCATGGACGAGGGTGCTGCCATGCTTGGCGAATGTGCGCTTGTGCCTTACGATTCTCCCATCCGCAACAGCGGCATTACCTTCTATGAAACACTGTTTGACGAGAATGCTGCATGCCATCTGGCCATGGGTGCAGGCTTTACCAACTGCCTGAAGGACTACGACAAGTACACTTTGGCCGAGGCGCATGAGAAGGGCATTAACGACTCTATGATCCACGTGGACTTTATGATCGGTACTGCCGATCTTTCGATCGTGGGCGAAACTGCCGACGGCAAGCAGGTGCAGATCTTCGAGAACGGCAACTGGGCGTTCTGATATGACCGAGAGAAAACTGGTCACGGTTGACTTTGCGTCGAGTACGGGGCAGATCAAGCCGCTGCACGGCATGTGCAACGGACCTCTTTCCCCGGGAACGGATTTGCGCAAGCTGTTTGCCGATATGGGCGTGCCGAGGGTAAGATTTGCCGATGCGGGAGGAAAACAGGCGGGACTTTTTGTCAACGTGTCGCACGTCTTTCCCGATATGTCGGCTGACGAGTACGATCCCAAAAACTACCGCTTTGCGCCCACCGACACACTGATCAAGGCTGCTGCCGAGAGCGGGGCCGAAATTGTATATCGCATAGGCGAGAGTGACAATGGATGGCACTACGCGTTTCCCGAAAACGTGGACAAATACGTGCGCGTTTGCGTCAATATCATCCGCCACTATAATGACGGATGGGGGGACGGCACACAGCTGGGACTGCGCTGTTTTGAGATATGGGCAAAGCCGGATACCATGCCGGGCGTGGGCAATGCCGCAGCGTTTGCCTTTTATGAGAAGGTGGCGCATGGGATCAAGACCTACGATCCTTCTTTGCAGGTTGGAGGCATGGGCTTTGCAGATTACGGTGCGATGGCGCGTGAGTTTATCAAATATTGCAAAAAGAAGCAGGTGCCGCTTGATTTTGTTTCGATCCGTGCGTACGGAGATACGCCGGATGCTGCACTTGCGGGGGCGGGCAAGCTTTCCGCTTATCTGCAAAAGAGCGACATGGCGCACCTGCCCATTCACGTCTGCGAATGGAATTGCGCAGCCCCCGAAGCACAAGCAAGCGATCCTGCGCAAAAGCAGGCGCGGTACGAGCAGTTACATTCCCTCCAAGGGGCGGTGTTTTGTGCGTCAATGCTGCTCAAAATGCAAAATGCGTTTGGTATTGAGGCTGCTACTTATTATGACGCACAGCCCGAAATTTCGGCTTTGTGCGGCATTTGCGACCGCTATGGCAATCCTGCCAAGCCTATGCATGCCTTCCGCGCGTTTGACGTGCTGTACAGGCAGGGAGAAACAGCCTTTTGCGACGTGCAGGGCAGCGGTGTGGAGGCTGTTGCATCGGTGGGAGATCGCGCAGGCGCGGTCATGATCTCGGTGCTGGACGGTGCAGGGCTTGTGGATATCCGCATGAACAATCTGCCAGACGACGTATACAGTGCGGACGTACTGATCCTGGACGGTGTGCGCGATCTTGCGCACGTGCAAACGCTGCCGCTTTTGGGCATGAGCAGACAGATCTGCATTTCCGTCAGCAAATACAGCTTGATACTGATCAAATTATACTAAAGGAGAAAAAAGCATGAAAGTTCACGAATATGCATTTATCAAGGCGCGTCCCGTATGGGAATGCGGTACCGAAAAGATGATGAACCGCACGATTGCTTTACATACAAGCATTCAGAAATCCGACAAGCAGGTCGTGCTGGCACTTGCCGCGCATTGCTCGTTCACGGTTCTTTTGAACGGGGAGATCATTGCGCACGGCCCTGCAAGAGCGGGACACGGCTATTACCGCGCAGACGAGCTGGATCTGACCGATCTGCTCTGCGAGGGTGAAAACGCGCTTTGCGTTCGTATCGCAGGTTATAACGTCAATTCCTTCCACTATCTGGACAAGCCCTCCTTCGTTTGCGCAGAGCTGATCGTGGGCGGTGAGGTGGTCGCGTATACCGACGCGCCCTGCACGGGCTTTTTGGTTATGGGTGTGGACGAGAGAATGACCAAGGTGCAGAGATACTCCTTCCAGCGCCATATGGTAGAGTGCTACGATCTTGCGCCCAACAAAAACGGAGCAGCCGTAGAGGTTGCCCTGACCGAGGACAAGGCGTTTATCTGCCGTGACGTGCCTTACGGTGAAGTTGAGGAGCTGTATCCTTGTGCGGTGTTTGCAACGGGCAGCGTGTCGTATGACCAAAGCCGCCCCGTATATGGCAACCGCGAGGTCACCAAAATTTACAATGAGTTCTTTGGGTATCAGCCCGAGGAGCTGGAGTTCCGCTCCTATGAAACCGCCTCGCACATGGTCTTTTCCAAGCCCAATGCATACGCGATCGATCCCGCTGCCATTCCCGTGTGCGCAGAAACCTACGTGGACGTAGATATGGGAGTGAACTATACGGGTATTTTTGAGTTTGATATAGAGGTTTGCGGAAAAGGTGAGCTTTACGTGCTGTTTGACGAGATATTGCTTGACAGCCAACTCAATTGCTTCCGTAACGGAACGTCCAATATCGTGGCTGTGCGTGCCGAGAGCGGTTCGTACAAGGTTCGTTGCCAGGAGCCCTATACCATGCGTTATATTCGCCTTGTAGCCAAGGGCTGCTCGTTTACGGTCAAGTGGCTGCGTCTTTTCAAGGTTGCATTCCCCGCAAGCAAGATCACGGCTAAGTTTGTGGGCGAGGATGACACCATGCGCCGCATTTACGACGCAGCGGTGGAAACATTCCGTGCAAACACGGTGGATATTTACATGGATTGCCCCTCTCGTGAGAGAGCAGGCTGGCTGTGCGACAGCTTCTTTACCTCGCGCGTGGAAAAGACGCTGACCGGCAGATCCGAGGTGGAAAAGGCGTTCCTTTCCAACTTCTTAATGCCGGAAAAATTTGAGTTTATTCCCGAGGGCATGCTGCCCATGTGCTATCCCTCGGATCATAACGACCATACCTATATCCCCAACTGGGCAATGTGGTACGTGGTCGAGCTTGGCGAGTATGCAAAGCGTTCGGGTGACCCTGAGCTGATCGCGCAGGCCAAGGACAGAGTATATGCGCTGCTCAAGTTCTTCCGTCCGTTTGAAAACGAATACGGCCTCTTGGAAAAGCTGCAGAGCTGGGTATTCGTGGAGTGGTCCAAGGCAAACGAGCTGGTGCAGGACGTTTCGTTCGCATCCAACATGCTGTATGCGACCATGAAGGACACGATTGCAGAGCTTTACGGTGACGAGCCCCTGAAGGATGAGGCAGCAAAGCTGCGTAAGACGATCGCTGAGATGAGCATGACCGAAAGCGGCTTCTTCTGCGACAACATGTACAGACGCGACGGTGAGCTGGTGCTTTCGGGCGAGAGAACCGAGGCTTGCCAGTATTACGCATTCTTCTGCGGTATCGCGACTCCCGAGAGCCATCCTTGGCTGTGGAACACTTTGGTCAACGACTTTGGTCCCGACCGCGTGCAAAAGGGTGTATATCCCGAGATCTGGGTAGCCAACGCGTTTATCGGTAACTATCTGCGCCTGGATCTGCTGGACAGATACGGCTGCCACGAGGCGCTGTATGAAAACATCAAGGGCTATTTTGCCTACATGGCAAATAAGACCGGCACGCTGTGGGAGCTGACGGCCGATCAGGCAAGCTGTAACCACGGCTTTGCATCGCACGTGCTTTACTGGATGGAGCACATGGGACTGGTCAAGTAAACAGTTACAACAACCCAACTCATGAAAAGTTTTTGCGTCGCTTTTTTCAAAAAGCGACTGGGGTTCGGGGCAACGCCCCGTATAACGCCATTTCTTTGGTTCTTTTTTGCGGCTACTTGCTCAAAGAAAGAACGGAAACGATTTTCTCACATAAACAAAAAAGGGAGCTACCTACTTGAAGGTAACTCCCTTGTTTTTTACGTTGAGAAAATTCTCTCCGTTCTTTTTCTTGGCTATGTAGCCGCAAGAAAAAGAACCAAAAAGAACGGCGATTTAGGTGTTTCGCCTCTGCGGAGGCGACGAGGGCTCTGCCCTCGACCCGCGACCTTTTTCAAAAAAAGGTCGATCAAAAACTTTCATGAGTTGGCTCGTCCGATGTTATTGCGCGTCCTTTGAGATGAGGATCTTGAGTGCCTCGATGGCGGTTCTGATGGCTCTGTCCGTGTCGTGGTTCTCAGCTGTTTCGTCTTCGCTGTCCATGCCGAGGTTGGCTCTCTCCTGATTCCATACCACAGAGAAGCATGCGCCTGCTCTGACACCAAGCGATGCCGCTACCGTGAACAGCGCGCCCGATTCCATTTCGCTTGCCAATACGCCAAGTCTTTTCCAAGCTTCCCATTTTGCATTGAGCTCACCTGCAATCGGCATTCTGTTTGGCGAGTGCTGGCCATAGAAGGAATCCTTGGCCTGTACCACGCCTGCATGCGAGCGAAGCTCCAATTTATCCGCTGCTTGCATCAGTGCGATCAGTACCTCGGGATCGGACACGGCAGGGAACTCAATGGGCGCGTACTCGCGTGACGTGCCGTCCTGTCTGACTGCGCCCGTCGCAATGACCACGTCACCTGCCTGCACCTTGAGATTGATGCCGCCGCACGTGCCAACGCGGATAAAGGTATGCGTGCCGCAGGCTACCAGCTCTTCCATAGCTATGGCTGCGCTGGGGCCACCGATGCCCGTGGAGCAAACGCTGACAGGCACACCGCAAAGCTCACCCACCCAAATAGTATACTCGCGGTTGGACACCAAGTGTCTGGGATTATCAAAATATTGCGCGATCTTTTCGCATCTGCCGGGATCACCGGGGAGAATGCAATAGCCGCCTGTTTGCCCTTCGCTTGCCTTGATATGATATTGCTCTGTATGTGTAGAAAGCATAAAAACCTCCAAAATATATCGTGTTATTCAGATATTTCCATCATCATTGTATCACATTTTTCAGCATATTGCAAGAGGGAGTGAAAATAATACTAACAGTATAACAATTTTGGGGTGGATTTATGAAGAAAGGAATTTTTGAATTGCACGCAAATCTGCTTTCCTCGGGCAGTGTTGTGGGCTGTAAGGAGCACCAAGGGCCACTTGGTAATCTGTTTGACATGCACGACACCGACGATAGATTCGGGCAGAAAACGTGGGAAAAGGCGGAGAGTGAAATGCAGCGTCGCGCGTTAGGTGTCGCACTGAATAAATGGGGGAAGGATCAGAACAGTCTTGGCTGCATTTTGGCAGGGGATCTGCTCAACCAGTGCGTGGGCTCGGCTTATGGCTTGCTGGATTATCACGTGCCGTATTTCGGGCTTTACGGGGCTTGCTCCACAGCCGCTCTTGGCTTGATGCTTGGGGCTGCTTTGGTCAGCGCGGGTTTTGTGCGCTATGCCGCGGCGGTGACCTCCTCGCACAATTCCTCTGCTGAGCGGCAATACCGTACACCCTTGGAATACGGTGCGCAGCGCACGCCAACCGCACAATGGACGGTGACGGGTGCGTCTGCCTTCATTCTTGGTAACGAAAGGGATGCCAATCCGTACGGGGTACAAGTGGTTGAGGCCATGCCCGGTATTCCGATTGAAATGGGGATTCGTGATGCTGCCAATATGGGGGCTGCCATGGCACCTGCCGCTGTGGATACGCTGGAGCGGTATTTTGCGGCAAGCGGCACGGCCCCCGAAAATTTTGACGCCATCGTCACGGGTGACCTTGGCTGGGAGGGTAGTGCTATATTCCACGATCTTTTGTATGCGGACGGAATTGAAGTTGCACCCCGTCACACGGATTGCGGTACCATGATCTTTTCTCGTTATACGCAGGATACCCATGCAGGAGGCTCAGGGTGCGGCTGCTCGGGCGTGGTCATGGCCGCGTATTTTCTGCCCAAGCTGGCTTCGGGCGAGATCAAGGATATGCTGTTGATCGGTACGGGTGCTATGATGAGCCCGGATGCACTCAAGCAGGGACAGTGTATTCCCGCCATAGGGCATCTGGTCAGAATTGTGGGGGTGAAATGATATGGATTGGATCTGGGATTATATCTGGGCGTTTTTAATCGGCGGTGCATTCTGCGTGATCGCGCAGCTGCTGATCGATCTGACAAAGCTGACGCCTGCCCGAATATTGGTCATTTATGTGATCGCAGGCGTAGTGCTGGGGGCTGTCGGTGTGTATAAGCCCTTGATCGACTTTGCGGGTGCGGGCGCGACCACCCCGCTGACGGGGTTTGGCTATCTGATCTCCAAGGGCGTGCGCGAAGCGGTGGATGAGCAGGGGCTGCTGGGGGCTCTGACCGGCGGACTTAAAGCCGCTGCAGGCGGCACGGCAGCGGCTTTGGTGTTTGGGTATATTGCTACGCTCTGCTTTTCTTCAAAGCCGAAGAAGTGAAAAAAACGTGCAACCTTGCTGGTGCTGCGGAATTAGCGGTAATATAGACAAAACAAAAGCAGAAGCCTTTGAATAACTTCTATGTCGAAAGATGTGAAGGAGCGTCCATATGGTGACCTCATCCGTCGCCTGCGGCGCCACCTTCCCCAGCGGGGAAGGCTCATCAAGCTGTCCGAAGCGGATAATCGGATAAGACGGACGCACAAATAAGCCTTCCCCGTTGGGGAAGGCTCATCAAGGTGCCCAAAGTGGATAATCGGATAAGACGGACGCACAAATAAGCCTTCCCCGTTGGGGAAGGCTCATCAAGCTGTCCCGAAGCGGATAATCGAATAAGACGGACGCACAAAATAAGCCTCCCCTGTTGGGGAAGGCTCATCAAGGCGCCCCAAAGTGGATAATCGAATAAGATGGACGTATAAATAAGCCTTCCCCGCTGGGGAAGGTGGCGCCGCAGGCGACGGATGAGGTCACCACACGGATGCTCTATCACGTCTTACTTCAACAAAAAACAGCAGGAATTTGCTCAAAATCTAACAAATTCCTGCTACTTTTCTGCTAATCCATCAACTCGATCGGCTGCACGTTTTTTGTGATATTGCGCTGCGCGCAGTGGCATTCGACATGCGTCGAGTGATATTCTGACTATGTCAGAGTGATATTGCGGCTGTGCCGCAGTTGAGCCAAGCTCACTCCCCAAACGCCTTGCGGAGTTTCTCCAATGCACTCTTCTCGATCCTTGATACGTACGACCTTGAAATTCCCAACTGTAGCGCAATCTCTCTTTGCGTCAAGGGCTCTTTGCCCGAAAGACCGTAACGCAGCACGATAATTTGCCGCTCACGTGCGTCAAGCAGAGAGTTTACGTATCGCATAGCGCGCTTGCTTTGCATTTCACGGTCGATCAGCTCGGCCATATTGTCCTCACTGGAGATCACGTCAATGTAGGTCAGCGGATTGCCGTCCCTGTCCACGTCGATGGTTTCATTGATTGAGATCTCTGCGGAGAGCTTTTTGCCGGACCGAAAATGCATCAATATCTCATTCTGAATGCATTTGGCGGCATACGTGGCAAATTTGGTGCCGTTGCCCACGTTAAAGGTGTCCACCGCCTTGACAAGCCCGATCGAACCGATCGAGATCAGATCCTCTTGATTTTTGTTGGAGGAATAATACTTGCGCACGATGTGCGATACAAGGCGCAGATTGTGCAAAATCAGCAGCTGCCGCGCGTCTTCAGCTTCTTGCCCCTTACCGCTTGCCATGGTGACGAATGCCTCGTGTTCCTCTTCAGCTGACAGAGGAGGAGGGAACTGCTGCGGCGTCCCGATCCCCAATATGACATGGAAAAAGTAAGTAAACAGCGACATCACGTTGAACAAAACAAAAGCCCCCCTTGCGGCATGATAATACAATTTATGCGCAAGGAGGAAAAATATCACACGGAATTGTTTACTTTAGAGAAAAAATGTGGTAAAATGTGATCGGTGAAAAATCGGATTGGGTGGAGGTATTATTATGAATATAAACGAATATCAGCAATTGGCAATGACAACGTTGAATCCGGAATTGAGCAAAAGAGAGGTCCTGATTAATAGCGTGATGGGGCTTTGCGGTGAATCCGGAGAGGCAATAGATATTGTGAAAAAATGGATGGCGCAAGGACACGAGTTGGACAAAGAGCATTTGGCTAAGGAGCTTGGCGATATTGCATGGTATTTGGCTGAGGCGGCTACTGCATTGGATGTTCAGTTAGAAGAAATATTTCAGGCGAACATAGATAAATTAAAGAAAAGATATCCGGAGGGCTTTGACAAAAAACGGTCAGAGGTCCGGCTTAATGGTGACCTGTAAATTCTTCTTGGAGCAGATCCTGCAAAAAACGACAGCCACGGTTCGAATCGATCCGTGGCTTTATTCGCCTTCATAACTCGCGAAGCGAATAACACTTGGCGTAGCCAAATATCACTGCGTAAGCAATACCAATCGCCGCAGGCGAATATCACTGATCCAAACAAAAAAAGAAGCGGAGGCGCAAGCGCGCCTCCGCAATTTTTGATTTGGATCAATACATTCCGCCCATACCGCCGGGTGCGGGAGCAGCAGCGGGAGCTACGGGCTCGGGCTTATCTGCAACAACGCTTTCGGTAGTCAGAATGACGGATGCGATGGATGCCGCATTCTGCAGAGCACTTCTGGTCACCTTGGTGGGGTCAACGATACCTGCGCTCATCATGTCAACGTACTCTTCCTTGTAAGCGTCAAAGCCGTAGCCGACCTTACCCGAGTTGACAATGTTGTTGACGATCACGCCACCGTCAAAGCCTGCGTTTGCAGCGATCTGACGTACGGGCTCTTCGAGTGCCTTGAGCACGATGCGAACACCGGTGCGCTCGTCACCCTCGGTGGTGTCCAGCAGAGCCTGAACTGCGGGAATGACGTTGAGATAAGCAGTACCGCCGCCTGCAACGATGCCTTCCTCAACGGCAGCCTTGGTTGCGTTGAGAGCATCCTCGATGCGCAGCTTCTTTTCCTTCATTTCAGCCTCGGTAGCAGCACCGACCTTGATCACAGCTACACCGCCTGCCAGTTTGGCAAGTCTTTCCTGCAGCTTCTCGCGGTCGAAATCGCTTGTCGTGGTTTCGATGCCCTGGCGGATCTGTGCAATTCTGCCCTTGATCTCGTCGGGATTGCCGTTGCCGCCAACGATGACCGTGTTTTCCTTGGTGATCTTAACCTGTCTTGCATAGCCAAGCTGATACATCTGAGTATCCTTGAGCTCAAGACCCAGCTCGGAGGAGATGACCTCGCCACCGGTCAGGATGGCAATGTCGCGAAGCATTTCCTTGCGACGGTCGCCAAAGCCGGGAGCCTTGACTGCAACGCAGGTGAACGTGCCGCGCAGCTTGTTGAGCACCAGAGTAGTCAGCGCCTCGCCCTCAACGTCCTCTGCAATAATGACCAGCTTGCGGCCGGACTGCAGCATCTGCTCAAGCAGGGGCAGGATCTCCTGAATGTTGGAGATCTTCTTGTCGGTAATCAAGATAGCGGCATCGTCAATGACAGCCTCCATCTTGTCGGTGTCGGTAACCATGTAGGGGGAGAGATAGCCGCGGTCAAACTGCATGCCCTCAACCACCTCGGAGTAGGTTTCGGCACTCTTGGATTCCTCGATGGTGATGACACCGTCGGAGGTAACCTTTTCCATAGCGTCAGCGATCAGCTCACCGATGACCTCGTCACCTGCGGAGATGGTGCCAACGCGTGCAATATCTTCCTTGCCGTTGACCTTCTTGGCACTTGCTGCCAGTGCGTCAACTGCTACGTCAACTGCTTTCTTGATACCCTTGCGCAGTACCATGGGGTTAGCCCCTGCAGTCACGTTCTTCATGCCCTCGCGTACGAAAGCCTGTGCCAACAGCGTTGCGGTGGTGGTACCGTCACCTGCTGCGTCGTTAGTCTTGGTAGCAACTTCCTTGACAAGGGAAGCGCCCATGTTCTCGGCTGCATCCTCCAGCTCGATCTCCTTGGCGATGGTCACACCGTCGTTGGTGATCAGGGGAGAGCCGTATTTCTTGTCAAGCACCACGTTTCTGCCCTTGGGGCCGAGTGTGATCTTGACTGTG
Source organism: Clostridia bacterium (assembly GCA_017452945.1). Next base: position 11,541 of record JAFTLD010000037.1, read on the forward strand.
TCAGCCAGCTTGTCAACGCCGCGTACAAGGGCGTTTCTTGCTTCAATTCCGTACAGAATATCCTTTGCCATAATCTTGTTCTCCTTATACCATATTAGTCTACAACAGCCAGCACGTCGTCCTCGGAAACGATGACGTATTCGGTGCCGTCCAGCTTGACGGAAGTGCCGGCGTA
>JAFTLD010000038.1 GCA_017452945.1 Clostridia bacterium
ATATCACTGTGAGGCATAACCGAACAATATCACTGCCCGAAGGGCAATACCACTCTTTGCGATAGCAAAGAATACCACTCATAAAAATGCAGAAAAGAGAGAGTTTTACGGAATTTTACTTCCGCATTACTCTCTCTTCTGTTTTTATTGCCAGTTTTGCATTTGTAATACAAATGCCGTCGGGCTATGCCCATACCCTTATTCAAATTCTCTGATAAGGACAACACCCATTACGGGCTTGGGCCTTCAATTTGCTATTTATTCAAGAACCAAGGGCATAACCTCAAAATGATTGCCGCCCAGCACGTAGTAGTAGCCGTCGACATACACACCGCGTATCTCGCGCAAGGATTGGCGTTCGCCCAATTCGAAGCGCAGCACCTCGGAAATGCGCTCACCGTCAAAGTGCAGCACGATATATTCGTAGCGGTAATTGTCGTAAGAGTATGCGTGGTGCTCCTCGTACACGATCTTATCCCAAGTGTGAATGCCAAGACCGACAAGGCCGTTTTCGCGGTCGATATAGTAGCACTTGTATTCGGGATGGTAGTCGGTCAAGGGGAACTCAATGGCGCAATAGGATTCCACCATTTCTTCGCCCTCGGTGTAGATCTCCACCTTGAGCTCGTTGCCGTTGCCGCCGCGACCGATGCCGAGCAGGTAACCGTCTGCAAAGTTGACAAGGCTTGAAGAAAATCCTTCGATCGTGCCGGTCTCCTTGTAGGTGATGTTGGCGGGGTCGGAAAGATCAAAGAAGAACACGGGGTCGGTCAGCACAATGGCGGTACAAACGTAAGCGGCGTTTCCGTCAAAGCGAACCGACTGCACCGTCTCACCCTTGGGTGCAAACTCTTCAACCGAGGCAATGATTTCCATGGACGCAAGGTCAACGACGTGCAGGCTTGCGTTTCTTTCGGTCATAAACAGCGAGATTACGTCGTTGTTTGCGGCGGTGGGATCGCGCAGCTCTCTTGTGTAGCTTGTGGTCGTGGTGACCACGCGGAGCATGTTTTCATACTGATCCATGCTGTACTGGTCCAGCACAGCTCCGTCCACTATGACAGAGCCGTGATAATCAAAGCCCTCCACGCCGTACTTCATGCAGGAAATTTCGCTGACAACACGGTAATCCTGCTTGTTGTCCTTGACCTCGCCGTAGGCGTTCTGCGTTCTGGTGGCGTAAATGGCGTCACGGGATACGTAAACGTCCTGGGAGTAGGAAAGGAATGCCGCGCTGTCGATGACATTTTGACCGGTTGCGTCCATCATGAGCATGACGGTGTAGCTTGCGGTGCTCAGTTCTTCGGGGGAGATGATGTGATCGGCTGCCACGCTTTGCATCTCGCCGTTCATTTCCACCTGCGGCACAAAGGTGCGCTCATCCGAAAAATCGGGATTGTGGCAGTTCATGGTGGTCATAAGCAGAAGTCCGTGCTCGGTCAGACGCGAGGAGAGGTATTCGCCCGAGGCGTCGGTGTTGGAAAGCTCCTTGATTGCCGCAGGGTCGCTGACGTCCAGCACGATGACCTTGACCATGGGCACGATGTGATTGCTGCTTGTATTCAAAAACGAGGAAATGACGGTTACCGTCCTGCAATCCTGCGAGAGAAAGAATTCCTCGGCTGCAAAGCTGCTGACACCGTATTGCTTGGTGTCGTAGCTGCCAAGCAGCTTGCTGTCCTCGCCCTCAATGCTGTAAATGAGCAGCGTGCTGTCAGTCAGGTAGTAGATGTGCGTGTCGCTGCGCTTGATCAGGTCGGCTTCGATGACGCCCGCGACCTGGTTGTCGGTAACTTCCTGATAGATGCCGTTCATCATAGGTTCTTCGCCACTTTCCATTTTGCCGGGTGCCAGGTCCTCCACCTGCTCCCAGGCAAGAGAGGGAAGATGGATCAGAAAATCAAAGGTGTTTTTGAAGACCGGGGGATCGAAGTGGTAGGCGTTGAATTTCTGAATGATACCGTAGTACGGGCTGCTTGCGTAAGCTGCAACGCTTGGGGGATTGGTGTTATAGGGAATAAAGAGTGCAAACGTACCGGCCAGCAGCACAAAGACAAGGCTGGCGGCAAGAATGCTGATCAGGCGAATGCTCTTGCCCGAACGCTTGCGTGCAGCACCCGTGGGTGCTGCCTCGGCAACGTACTTGTCGTCCGCACCGTTCAAGGATTGTAACCATTGCTTCTTTTTCATATATGGATGTCCTCTTTCTCCAGGTATTCTTTGAAGGACCTGCGCGTGCGGTGCAAAATCACTTTGACGTTGGCAGGGGAGAGACCCGTTTCGGCCGCGATCTGCTCAATGGAGCAGACGTACCAATAACGCTGCAGGAACACGATGCGCGTGCGCCCGGGCAGCGTGGCAAGAAAGCCGTTGATGGCCTGGTGCAAGGCGGTCTGATCGGCAAGCGAGGGGTCACCGTTCGGCACGCATTGCCAGTATTCCTCGGCCACGTCGTCAATTTCCGCACCGCGCTTTTTGGCGCGGTCGTGTGCGTAGCGGTCAAGGGCCAAGTTACGCGTGATCTTACCAAGAAACGCCTGCAAAACTGTCGGGAGTTCGGGCGGCATGGCATTCCATGCGCGCACCCAGGTATCGTTGACGCATTCCTCGTTATCCTCGTGATTGTGCAGGATATTGTCGGCAATACGGTAGCAATATTTTCCGTATGCTTGCTGCGAGTGTTCAATCGCTGCTTCAGAGCGCTCCCAGTACAGGGCAACGATTGTTTTGTCGTCCACGCGTAGCACCTCCTTGTGACTGTGTGTTTTGTCCTTCACCTGTAAAGACGGGAATTGGTAG
>JAFTLD010000039.1 GCA_017452945.1 Clostridia bacterium
AATGTTGGGCTTCCAGGTTCTGTTGGTCTTGCGGTGAGAGTGGGAAACAGTTGCACCGTAAACAACGCCCTTTCCGCAGATACTGCATTTTGCCATGTTTGACACCTCCTTCTGCACAATTTGGTAGTGCATCTATTCAAGTAAAAATTTAATTACGTATTTTTGCCGTAAGATACAGCACAGCACGAGATATTATATCACAAGAGAAATCAAAATGCAAGAGTTTTCCGAAAAAAACCTGAAAAATTTTCAACCTTGTGAAATCTTCCAAATCCGGAGGGCTTTTGCACTGTTTTTTATAAGATTTTGTCGATATTCAAGGGGATAATTTCTCTTGCGGCGGTGTTTTAAGGTCTGTGGGCAGCGCGGAGTACGCAATCAGCTCGCCCTCCAGCTCTGTTTCGGCTTCCACCACAAAGCCTGCCGGATAAGATAAGTCCATGCCATGCGCAAAATAGTGATTCTTGATAAAGCCGTCGGTACCGTTGGCCATTTCGTCCAACACCTCAGTCGGAGTCTTGCCGCAAAGTGCGCGCGCTGCGCAAATTTTTCCGCTCTTGATCATACGGTGCAGATATACGGCAAGCTTGGAAAGGTCGTGCAGATCGGGCAAGCCGCATGCATCGTAAAGGGGATGCAGTAAGTAAATCCTGCGCCCGCCCTGCAGCGTGGAGGAAAATGAGTCGTTTTTGAGCGAATCTGCAAGCACGATCAGATCAGTCTCTTTTGCGCCAAACGTGACCTCGGTACTCACGTGTGCCATGGCTTCCATGGAAAAGCGGTAAAGCCCCAGTAATACCGAGAGTGCGTTGCCGTAAGAGTGGGAAAGCGGTTTTTGGCTGACAGCACGCAGGTGCGCGTGCAGGTGGATCATAGTCGGATCGTATCCTCTTGCAACCGCAAGGCAATATGCATCGGCTGCACACAAGAGTGCGTGCGCCAAGGGAGCTTGTCCTGTCAGAATGCGCGTGGCTCTTTGTTCGGGCGGGCATATCATCTTGCTTGCATAGCTTGTTTGCTCATGCATGTATCGGAAAGCCCCTCGCAAATCCATTGTGTAATAAATCCCTGTCACTTGATTATGCAACTCGCTTTCGTGCAGACGCAGCGAATAAGAACGGATAAAGCAAAGCGATTTGAGATAGTTGATATCCAATGCAAAAAGCGGATCGGGGCCATTTTGGGCAATCAGATACCCCGCATGATCCACTATGCCGAAATAATGGGCAGAAAGACCCATCTCCTTCGCCTTTTGCTGCAGCAGGGACAGCTCTTTTTGTGACAGTGCCAGTACCATGCCCGATGTCGGTTTGGCCAAAGCCTCGGTGCTTTGCAGGTGCTCGGGCAATCTGGCAATATTGATGGCCGCGCCGCGGCTGTTACCGATCACAGCGTGCGCAATGCTTGCATAAGAAAGATCGGCCACGCAATGTATTACAAAGGAAAGATCGTCATCGTGCAGAAGTACGGTTGCCAATTCATCAAATTCACTGTGCGGCATTTGCGGATCCGGGCTGAGCAGTACCAGTACATCGGCATATTCCGCCTGTTCGCGCGGTGAAAAGGGTAACGGAAGCAGGTGGTCAAAGATACCGTACGGGCTTTCCAGTCTGTTGCAAGCAAAATAACCGCGCTCAGCGTAAACTGAAGCCGTACCTTGTGTGGCCAGCAGATTCATCGTTTTCTTGCCGGAAAGCATTTGCAGGTAGCGCGCGGGCAGATCGGCAATATCTTGCAGAGTGATTGGTTTTTCGGCAGACTCTCCCAGTGCGTGCAGCTTGCTTATTGCATCGCGGAAGGTCTCGGCCGTTTTTTCGCAGTCGGTCAGCATTTCTGCGATCGCGATCTTGGTAAGCTTGACGTGTGCGGGGCAGGCAAGCGCATCCAGCATACGCAGCGTGTTCACGCTGATGTCCTTGCCGTCCCTGCTTTTATAGTTTTTTGCACAAAAGGAAAGCTCGGCGCGGCTCATGCGCAACCCGATATTTTGCGCAAGTATCTCCAGTGAGGCCTGCGGCAGGGTATTGAAATCGTGAATGACGGAAACGTTTGTTTCGGAAAACTGCATAAAATCCTCCGTGTAAATCTGGTGAATGTCAGTCTGTCAGCTCTGCCGTGCAGCCGGCAGCATTAAATCCGTTCAGGCGCACCTTGCGGGTCTTGGCGCAAAGCGGCTGATCTGTTTTGACTGTCACTTCAATGAATTCGGGTGTGTGTCCAACGGCATAACCGTCGCCATCGGTCTCAAAAAGCACTTGCTTGACGGGGGAGGCAGCAATGATCTGCTCCAAAAGCTCTGCACGGATCTCGGCTTGTACCTCTTGCAAGCGATGCAAGCGCTGTCTGCGCTCCTGCATGGGTACTTGGTTCGGCATGCGGATGGCGGGCGTGTTTTTGCGTCCCGAATAGGGGAAGGCGTGGATCTGCAAAAACCTTGCCTTGCGGATAAAGTCCAGCGTTTGTTCAAAATCCTGCTCGGTCTCTCCGGGGAAACCGACGATCACGTCGGTGGTGAACTGCACGTTCGGTATACGCGCACGTAAAAGCTCCAGTGCAGCCATGGCTTGCTCCGCGTTGTACTTGCGCTTCATGGCGGCAAGCGTTTTGGAGCAGCCGCTTTGCAGGGAAAGATGAAAGTGGGGCGTCAATGCGTGAAGGTCTGCGATCTTGTCCACAAAACGGGGACGGATCAGCGAAGGATCCAGCGAGCCGAGTCGCACGCGTCCGATACCGGGCAGAGCATCCACCGCGCAAAGCAGATCGCCAAGGTCGCCCTCGGCCAGATCCTTGCCCCACGAGGCGGTTTCAATACCTGTCAGCACCACTTCTGCACAGCCGTCTTGGATCAGCACGCGCACCTCGTCCAGAACTTCTTGGAGCGGCTTGGAGCGCACGGGGCCGCGTGCACCGGGGATTGCGCAGTAGGTACAGTGCGATTCGCAGCCATCCTCAATTTTGACGTAAGCGCGCGTACGGTCAAATGAGGTGATGCGCATGGGTTCAAAGCAACGCGCCTGCGAGATCTTGGGGACGTCCACCAAAGTCTGTGTATTTTTATGTCCTTGTGCAAAAAGGCTTTCCACGATGGAAACGACCTGCATTTTTTCGGTGTTGCCGCAAACGGCATCCACTCCTTCCAGCGCGGCTCCTGTGGGATCGGCCTGTGCAAAGCAACCTGTTACAATGATAAAGGCATCGGGATTTTGCGAAAGCATGCGGCGAATCAGCTGGCGCCCCTTGCGGTCGGATTCAGCTGTGACCGTGCAGGTATTGATTATGTAAGCATCACAGCATGCATCGGGGGAGCAAACAGCATAGCCACGCGCTGCCAGTGCTTCTTCGATAGCGCGGGACTCATATTGATTGACCTTACAGCCGAGCGTGGCAACGCCCACGGTTTTTTGGATATTTGTCATGAAATCAACTTCCTTTATGCGACCGCGCAAAGCGGCCATTCTTTTTCAATATATATTTTATCACATACACGCAAAAATGTAAAGAACTATCGTAAAATTTACATAATGTACTTGAAAAACGAAAAAAAGAGTAGTATAATATTTTTTAATGACAAATAAAAGCAAAGGAGAACTTATTATGGGCCAGTTTCACCTGATCGACCATCCTCTTATCACTCACAAGCTTACAATCATGCGTAACAAAAAGACAGGCTCCAAGGATTTCCGCGAGCTGCTCAATGAGATCTCTATGCTCATGGGTTATGAGCTGACACGCGATCTGCCCCTGCAGGACGTGACCATTGAGACACCTATTACCAAGATGACCGCAAAGATGGTTTCGGGCAGAAAGCTTGCCATCGTTCCGATCCTGCGTGCAGGTCTTGGCATGGTGGACGGCATTCAGTCGCTCGTTCCCGTTGCAAAGGTCGGACACATCGGTCTGTACCGCGATCCCGAAACACATCAGCCCGTGGAGTATTACTGCAAGCTGCCCTCCGACATTCAGGACAGATTGGTCATTCTGGTTGACCCCATGCTGGCAACCGGTGGCTCGGCCGTGGACGCGCTGACCATGCTCAAGGCCAAGGGCTGCAAGAATATCCGTTTTATGTGCCTGGTTGCTGCTCCCGAAGGCGTGGCCAAGGTGCTCAAGGCTCATCCGGACGTTGACATTTACGGCGCTGCGTTGGACGATCACCTCAATGATCACGCATATATCGTTCCCGGTCTTGGTGACGCGGGTGACCGTATTTTCGGAACACTTTAATTATTGACAAATCTACGGGGGAGAGGACACCTTCTCCCCCTATCTTTCATCATGGAGGTACTATGCGTACCATAACCGTTAAAAAGAACGACGCAGGGCAACGCTTGGACAAATTCCTGTCCAAGGCTGTCAAGGGCTTGCCCACGTCACTGATGTATAAATATATCCGTACCAAAAAGATCAAGGTTAACAGGGCAAGATGCGAGCAGAGCTATATGCTTTGTGAAGGGGATGAGATCCAGCTCTTTATCCGTGACGAGTTTTTTGAATCTCCCGAAAAGGACACGGGCGCGCTTTCGCGCATCGTTCCCAAGCTTTGCATCGTGTACGAGGATGAGAATATCATTCTGCTTAACAAGCGTCCGGGTGTGCTGGTACACGAGGATACGGACGCCAAGGATAATACCTTGGTTATGCATCTGCAGGCGTATCTTGCGCAAAAGGGTGAGTATGATCCCGAGGACGAGCAGTCTTTTGCGCCCGCCATGTGCAACCGTATCGACCGCAATACGGGCGGTATCGTGATCGCGGCAAAAAACGCTGCGGCTTTGCGTGAGATGAACGAGCATATCAGGGAAGACCGTATCGGCAAGTATTATTTGTGCGCTGCGCACGGTGTTCCCGCACAGAAAAAACAGACGCTGCGCGGATATCTGCGCAAAAATGCCGCGGATAATATGGTTGAGGTGCGCGACAAGCCCTTTGCCGGTGCCAAGGAGATCATTACCGAATACCGCGTGATCGGACAAAAGGGCGGCAACTCGCTCTTGGAGGTGCATCTGGTTACGGGTAGAACGCACCAGATCCGTGCGCATCTTGCGCATATCGGCCACCCGCTGATCGGGGATGGAAAATACGGCATTAATAAAAAGGACAGGGAAAAGGGCTACAAATACCAGGCCTTGTATGCTTACCGCCTGCGTTTTGCATTTGACGGTAAAGCGGAGGTGCTTTCGTATCTGGACGGCAAGGAATTCCGTCTGCCCGAAAGCGAGATCTGGTTCTTGAAGGATTTTTCCTGATAAACGATTCGTGATTTCATTTTGAAAGGAGAGAGCATATGCAGGATTTTGTCAAAAAATTCCGATATCCGCTGCTGATCTTAGGCGGTTTTCTGACCGCACTCGGTGTGGTCTATCCGCAAGATTTCGGTGCGCTTGCCTGGATCTCTCTGATACCTGCAGGGCTTGTTTTGCTGATGCTGGGCGGAAAAGCCAAAAGCGGCAGCATGTACCTGTACGGATTTGTGTTTTACCTTGTTTACTACGTCATGGGCTATCATTGGTTTATTTCCATGTATCCCATGGATTTTGCCGGCTTTGAGCCCAATACAGCCATCGGTGTGATCGCGCTTGCCGTGCTGGGCATCTCGGCTTTTCAGGCGCTGCTCAGTGCTGTGATGTTCTTGATATTCGGACTGTTTTGCCGTACGTTCGTGCTGCAGAAATATCCCGTGCTCAAGCCCTTGCTGATGGCGTGCCTGTGGGTGATCAACGAGTGGTCGCAGACCATTGGATGGACGGGCTTGCCTTGGTCGCGCCTGTATCTTTCGCAAAGCTTCGTGCTTCCCATGGCGCAAAGTGCGTCCTTGCTTGGTGCGCTGTTCGTTTCGTTTTTGATCGTGGCTGTCAATCTGGCGTTTGCGGGATGGATCGCGTGCAAGGGTTATCGGTTGTCCTTCGGGTTGCTTGGCGGCTGTCTGCTTGGTGGAAACCTCTTGTTCGGTCTTGCGGCAATGGGTGCGATCAACGGGAACGTGCTGCCTTGGCAGATCGGCTTTGCGGCGGTCGCGTTTGTGACCGTTGCAACCGCGCTTGTATACGGCCTGATCAATCGGCTTGGCAGTGACAGAAGACTGCTGAAAGCTTTTCTTTGTGTAGGTCTTACGCTTTGCGTGCTTTCCTCGCTCTCGCCCGTGCTTGGCACGTACGCGAATACGGGCAGCTCCTTCAGGGCAGCCGCGCTTCAGGGGAATCTTTCCTCGACCGACAAATGGGCGGAGGACTCCGGCCTGCGCTCCTTCATGGTCTATGCAAATCTGAGCGAGCAGGCGGCTGATGACGGGGCTGTACTGATCGTCTGGCCCGAAACAGCGCTTGCATACACGCTTTTCAATGCGCATCCCAATTCCGCTACCACGGCACCTATGGATAAGGTGTATGATTTAGTCGAAAAAACGGGTGCAACGGTTTTGGTGGCAACCTTTACCTCCACGCAATATTTTGATCCAAAGGCAGAGAAGGCAAGCTATAACAGCGTTGTTACCGTCTATCCCGACAGAAGCTATGACGAGGATATTTATCTCAAGCGCATGCTGGTGCCGTTTGGTGAGTACGTACCGTGGCGCGGATTTCTTTTGAGCGTGCTGCCCGTGCTTGGTGAGATCAATATGCTCAGCTCGGATCTGGCAAAAGGAGAAGAGGCGGTCGTTGTAGATGCCAAGACGCTGAACGTTGGCATCGGTCCCATCATTTGCTTTGACTCGATCTACGAGGAAACGGTCAGACAGACCGTGGAAAACGGAGCCGAGATCATTACGCTTTCTACCAACGACTCCTGGTTTTCGGATTCGGCAGCCGTTTATATGCACAACAATCAGGCAAAATTCCGTGCCATTGAAAACGGCAGATATCTGGTGCGCTCAGCCAATACGGGCGTGTCGTCCATCGTAGCCCCCGACGGTACGGTGCTGGGGCAGCAGGATGTGCTGACCAAAGGACTTGTGACAGCAGACGTTTATGCACGCAGCAACACCACGCTTTATACGCAGGTCGGGTATTTGCTTGTGTGGATCAGCTTCGCTGCACAGATTGCACTGATTTCAGCACAGATTGTATACGTGCTGGTAAGGCGCTTCAAACGTCATAAAAATGCAGAGAATTCTTAATAATTTTTAATATTTTCTGCGCGGATTTTGCCGCGCATGCTATTGACAATTGTGACGGAAACTGCTATAATGTTCACATGGGGAACACCCCAAAAACACATCAAAAGGAGAATTATCAACTATGAAAACCATGACAAGAGTAGTAGCAGTTGCTCTCGTAGCTGTGATCATGTGCATGATGCTCGCTTCCTGCGGCAACACCATCAGCGGTACTTACTCCGGTAAGGGCTCGGGCTTGCTTTCCGGTGTTTCTTACTCCTATGAGTTCAAGGGCAAGAACGTAACCGTAACCACCAAGACCGAAATTCCGATTCTCGGCACCATCGTAAATACCCAGACCGGTACTTACGTTATCGAGGACGAGAAGATTACCTTCACCTGGTCCGAAGATGATGAAACCAACGACAAGGGTACCGTTGTTGAAACCGGCCCCTACGCATTTGAAAAGGGCAGCGATTACATCAAGATCGGTGATCTGACTCTGACTAAGGATAAGTAATTTATCATAATTAAAAAGCTGTTGCCTTAGCCTCGGGGGCTAAAGGACAGTAAAAAAGCCGATATGGATTCATTTCCATATCGGTTCTTTTTTATTACACCGCCACGCTTGGTGGTGAGTAAGTGCGCACTTCCTGATAGTTTTTAGTGATATGCTGTCTGCGACAGCGTGATATTTTTGCTACCGCAAAAGTGATATTGCAAGGCATGCCTTGCAGTGATATTCTATTCGCCACCTAAACTCGCGAAGCGAATATCACTTGGACGAAGTCCAAATATCACTGCGTAAGCAAGAATTTCGCCTTTGGCGAAATATACTCGCACGAAGGCGAATAGAGTTGGCGTTGTGTCCTTAGGAACACAACGCCTTGGCAGCAGCTTTTTTCTTGCAATTTTGCGGAGTATGGTGTATAATAAAAGAAAAAACGGAGGTGCGTATGGAACGGCACGAGAATACGGTCAAGATCAACAAGGGGCATGTGAAAATGATTGCCCATCAGGGGCTGTTTGTAGCAGAGAGAGGGAACAGCATTCCCTCGTTTCGTTATGCCTCGCAAAAAACGCATTACGGTATTGAATGCGACGTACACGTGACCAAGGATAAGCAGTTTGTGGTCATGCACGACACGCATACGGGCACGACGGCTACGACCGATCTGGTCATTGCCGAGAGCACACTTGAAGAGCTGCGCCAGGTTGAGCTGACCAGTATGTGGGGGCATGAGCACCCGATCGAGGACAGGCGTATTCCAACGCTTGCCGAGTATCTCGGCTTTTGCCGTGAAGGAAACAAGGTTGCCATTATTGAACTGAAGGAACCGATGGATGCCGGAGATATTGCGCTGCTTGTTGACGAGGTTAAACGCCACAGCTCCTTGGATATGGTGACGTTTATTTCGTTCCATCTGGATAATCTGATCGTACTGCGTGAGCTGCTGCCCAAGCAGAGCTTGCAGTATCTGACCGCGCCGTATTCCGACGCGATCATGGAGGCAATGGACAAGTATAATTTGGACTTGGATATTGCATGGCCTCCGCTCAATCCGAATATCATCAAGCTGGCACACGAGCACGGACATCTGGTCAATACGTGGAACGTGGATGATCCTGCCGATGCGGAAAAATTTATTTCTTGGGGCGTGGATTTCATCACGAGCAATTTTTTGGAGTGAGAACATTAATCATCGAGAGTTACGCCTTTTTTTAGTTGATCGGATGATCACAGGATCGGATTCGCGCTGCAAAGCCTCCCCGCAGCGGGAGGCTTTTATCGCGCATCCGTCTTTATGCATATCCGTTTCATCCATGCAGCATTTTGCTTTGGGGAATGCAGTGAAATGTCAAGTTTCAGATGAAACAAGGTAGTGAGGGCGTATTTGTCAAGCAAATTCATCCTCCCCTTTACAAAACAGAAAAAACCGTTCGTTTTGCAACGAACGGTTTTTCTATTTTGCAATCTGCAATCAGTCGCAAACGTAGGGCAGAAGAGCAGCCTGACGAGCACGCTTGATAGCGGTGTTGAGCTCACGCTGGTGAACAGCGCAAGTGCCGGACATTCTTCTGGGCAGGATCTTACCGCGCTCGCTGATGAACTTGCGGAGCTTAGCGGAATCCTTGTAATCGATATATGCAACCTTATCGGCGCAGAAAATGCAAACCTTCTTTCTTCTGCGAACCACGGGGCGCGCAGGACGAGAAACGTTTTCAGTCATCTTATGAAATCCTCCTGTTTAATTTTGGTGACAATCGGCTCAGAAGGGCAGATCGTCGTCTGTTTTGATCTCCTCAAACTTAGGCGTGGAGCCGATGGGAGAGGAGTAAGCGGGCGCACCGTAAGCATCGGGTGCATAACCGCCGGACTGTGCATTGGGGCTTTCGCTGCGGCTGTCCACGAACTGGACCTCTTCAGCAACGATATCGGTCATGTAGCGCTTCTGTCCCTGCTGGTCGGTCCAGGATCTGTTCTGGATAGAGCCGATTACGCAGATGGAAGAGCCCTTCTTGAAGAAACGGTTGACAAACTCAGCAGTGGAGCGCCAAGCAGTAACGGTAAAGAAATCGACCTCAGGCTGCTGACCGGACGCGGAGTCACGGGAAGCGAATCTGCGATTGACTGCCATACGGAACGTTACAACGGCGATGCCGCTCTGTGTCTGCTTCAGTTCAGGATCAGCGGTGAGTCTACCGCCGAGGATGACTTTGTTCAGATTAAAATTTGCCATGCTTGTTGACCTCTTTTTGCCAATTACTCAGCGTCGGTTGTTTCGGCAACAACTTCAACAACTTCTTCTGCTGCAGCTTCTTCAACAACAGCTGCCTTTGCTACGGGCTCGAAGTCCAGCTTGATGGTCAGAGAACGCATAATGTTCTCGTCGATCTGGAACAGACGGTCGAGCTCAGCAAGGAAGTTACCTGCTGCCTTGAAGGTCACGACTACGTAGTAGCCTTCGGGCATGTCATTGATGGGATATGCCAGGCGGCGCTTGCCCCACTGTGCAACCTCAATGATCGTGCCGTTTTCAGCAATCAAAGAAGTGAACTTGTTCACGGTTGCATTGGTTGCTTCCTCACCGTTGGTTACGTCAACGATGAACAGACTTTCATAAGAATTGAGTACCTTTTCCATGTGTTTTTACCTCCCTATGGACTTTATTACGACCGCGCACCTCTTCGA
>JAFTLD010000007.1 GCA_017452945.1 Clostridia bacterium
TACTCATAGATAAATCCTCCAAATATGTTTTTTTACTTTGACTGGCAGGTCAAACTAATTATACCATATTTGGAGGATTTCCTCTCATCGGCAGAGCCTCTTTTGAACCACGCGACTATCGCGTGGTTTTCTTTTTACAAGAAGGAGCTGCGCTCATGCGCAGCCCCAAAATGTGATACTATTTAATTTTGATAAAGTGTAGGATATTGATTGTTTTCCAGATTGACATAACTATAATCCCAGATAGTATCATCCCAGCCAAGAGATACGGAATAGAATGTATAGCTGCTCAATTGTTTTTTCTCCATGGGAGTTGGGGACCTTGTTCGACTTGAGGGCCTTGCTCACCTTGAATACCCTGTTCTCCTTGGTCGCCTTTGTCACCCTTTTCGCCTTGGATACCCTGTTCGCCTTGCGGCCCCGGCTGTGCCTCGGTACATGCCACCAGTACAACCGAAAGCATCATCAGGAGCGCGATCAGAAATGCCACCGTCTTTTTCATTGATTGTTCCTCCTTTTTCTATGATATCACCATACTTTTCTTGATTATATCATAGCCTTTGTCCAATGTCTACTCTTTTGTGTTAAGTTTTTCTTTGCAAAAAGGGTAATATATTAGTATAGAACTGCAAAGGAGATCATTCATGAGCATTGGAGAAGCAGTCTGCGCACGCATTTTGGAGCTGTGTCACGAACGGCAAATTACGATCAATAAGCTGGCCATGATCAGCGGCATTACACAGTCAACGTTAAACAATATTGTTAGCGGACGTAATAAAAGCACCACTATATCAACCATCAAAAAGATCTGCGACGGACTGGAGATTTCCATCATAGAATTTTTTCAATCCGATTTGTTCTCTGATCTTGAGCAAGAGGTTAAGTAATCGGTCATATTTTCAAAGCAAAAATCAAAGCCACCGGTCGAACCGGTGGCTTTGGTTTTTGCCAAAAAATATTAAAATTTCAACTGTGGGAATACGTTATTTTCAACGGACACACTCGCATAGTTCCAAACATCCAAAGACCATCCTAACGTTATAGAATAAAAATCATAGTTGTTCAAGACTGAATTACCAACTCCGGATACGTACGTATTGATTACGCTACCTTCGATAATGAGGAACCCGGCTCCTTTATAGCAGGTCGAAATTTCGCCGTTACTTCTGCCTGCAATATCACCGGTGTAACATGTTTGCGAAGCACCGAGGTTTATTTGACCATCCACACTTCCCAATACCAAGCATTTCTCTATCAGTGCTTTTTCCTGATTTAAGCCAACGATGCCGCCTACGTTCCCTGCACCCCTTGAAGAATACGCATTACCGTGTCCTTCAACAGTCACCTTTGCAAAGCAAGCCGAGACTCGTCCGGTATTGTTGCCTGTAACGCCACCAATATAATACGCATCATTACTCAAAGATGCTGCTTCTCCCGAAACCAGACCGTTCACAGCGCAATCTTGAATCAACCCCTTATTCATAGCAGAAACCAATCCGATATAACGCGTATTCTTGATGCTTGTACTAAGGCTTCCGTTCACTTCGCAGTGCTCTACCGTGCCTGCATTGACACCGCACAGGCCACCCATATACAAGGCAGTTGCACTGATCGTAGTCACGTCTGTGGAAAATGCTGAGATGCGCAAATTTCGAATGGTTCCGCTGTTGCTTGCGAATACACCCATATAGCCGTCGCCATCCACACTCATGGTAAAGTTTCTGATCTCAAATCCCTGGCCGTCAAACAATCCCGTAAACGGAGTTTTACTGCTGCCAATTGCAGGCAACGGCATACCGTAACAGTCGATATCGTTCATAAGCACGTACGTGCCACCCAAATTGTAATTGATATTTTTAAGGTCGTTGAGATTGTAGATCTTGGTACCGGTGATGATAGACCCCGCTTCCCATTTTGCCACCAATCGCTGACTTTCATGCACACGGTACGGTGAGGACACGGGATACTCGTCGTCAAGATCCTCATACCAACCCATAAACGTATAACCATGATATTCAGGCGTTGGCAGTTCAATGCTTGTACCCGCTGTGACGTAAACCGTCTCGGAAGCGCCGTTCAACTCACCGCCATTCAACACAAAGCGCACCGATACCAAGCCCTCAGGAGCGGGAGTTCCGTTAATTTCGTAGAGATTATGCCACGTATCCTCATCGGTATATTTCCATTGCAGCCAGCCGTCATGCTCGCGGAACTGCACCGTTTTGCCGTCGTTTCCGTTCAGGCCGTGAACGCCCTGTTCACCTTGGATGCCCTGTTCGCCTTGGTCGCCCTTGTCGCCCTTGTCTCCCTTATCGCCTTGTTCGCCCTTTTCACCGTTAGTCACGGTGAAATCAATGGTCTTACCGTCAGCATAAGTAATTCTGTAGGTATCTTTATTGCCATCCGAGGAAACGAACGAAATATCGGTAATACCCGCGCCGTCAAGACCGGGAACGCCCTGGATACCCTGCTCGCCTTGATCTCCCTTTTCGCCCTGTGGGCCTTGAGGACCTTGCTCACCCTGGATGCCTTGTTCTCCCTGTTCACCTTGAGGGCCTTGCTCTCCACGGATGCCCTGATTCCCCTGAGGGCCTTGCGGACCGGTGCAGGCTACCAAGGTCGTTGAAAGCAGCATAGAAGCTACAATCAGTATCATGATCGATTTTTTCATAACGGTACCTCCTTTTTGTATGATATCACCATACTTTTCTTGATTATATCATAGCCTTTGTCTAATGTCAACTCTTGAATTAAGGGTTTCTTCGCAAAAGGCAATGTAATTGGAAACTCTATCAAACATAAAAAGAGAACGGGGACCGTGCGAATTGCACGGTCCCCGTTCTCTCGACCGGTCAGCATGATGATATCAGATATAAACGAAGATTTATGTTTCCTGTTTAATAAATGATACAAGCAATTATGAAATTACTTTGCTCTTCTTGCCTCAAAGCATGCGCTGCAGTAAACAGGTCTGTCGTTGGAAGGCTGGAAGTTGAGCTTTGCCTCGCCACCGCACTCTGCGCAAGTAGCGATGAAATACTGGCGCTCGGGCTTGCCTGCGTTCTTCTTTGCATCACGGCATGCCTTGCAGCTCTTGGGCTTGTTCAAAAAGCCTTTTTCCTTGTAGAACTGCTGCTCACCTGCGGTGAATACGAACTCTTTGCCGCACTCCTTGCAAACCAGTGTCTCGTCAACAAATTCTTCTTCGCTAACGACTTTTACTTCATCTTCGTACATTTGTTTTTACCTCGCTTGTTGTTGGTATAATTTTTATGGTAAACCCTTACGGGTTGTCCCCTTGTCCGAGCACCTGCCGCAGCTTTTTGCGGATGCGGTAGATGGCATTGGAAACGGATTTTTCATCCTTTCCCATCGTTTGTGCGATATGCGCGGTGCTTGCGCCCGATACGTACATCCACCAAACGCGACTCTCATAGGATGAGAGATTGCGTTGGATCAGCAACTGCAAGGCTTCCATGCGTTCCTTGTCGATCAAGGCCTCGGCTACCGAATCCTCACAGCCAAACAGCTCAGGATTCTGCTCGATCAGGTTTTCCCCCTCTAAAGAAAGCAAAAACTCGCGTCGCTGTCTGCGGAACACGCGCAAAGCTGAAGCCAATCCATGCCCTACGCAGATCTTGGCATACAGACCGAATTCCACGCCCTCCCGGGTTGGGTCATAGGTCTGCACTGCACTGCAGAAAACCACGCTGGCCTCCTGCCGCAGATCCTCCAGATCCGCCTCACTCATACCGTGAGCGGTATATTTACTGACCATGGATTGCAGCATTGGTGCATATCGCTCCAAAAGTATGGCGTAGGCAACCTGATCTCCCCTTCGCGCAGCGCAAAGCAGGTCGGAGAGATCTGCGTTCTGCTGTAATTTCAAATTGGAGTTGCTCATGTTTTCACCGCCATTGATAGAGTGCTACTTATACCATTATATCACAAAATTACCCTTTGTCAAGAGATATTTTTGTCGATTTATCACATCATGCAAGATTTTATCACAGATTTTTGTCAATATTGCACAATGACAAAAGCTCCCGTTTGAGCATTGTGCAATGCTTACGGAAGCTTTTTTGTGACATTTGTCATTTTCGGGCAAAAAGTTTGTAACTATTCACAATTTATTCACTTAAACTAAAGTGCGAAAACCCTTATGAGAAAAGATAATTTACGTTCCCGGCCACAAGCGCGGTCACACCTTTGTAAATATTTTCGGGATTTTCGCGGAAGTTATCCGCCATTCTCTCTGCTCGCAGTCTGCTGTCCACGGTCAGCATCACCGACATGATGACCTCTTCCTTTTCGTACATTCTGCACTCCAGGTCATACATCTTGTCGGGGCGCTGTGTAATATTGGTAGAAATGCGCACACCGCGCTTCTGGAAATCCAGATAGCGCAAGGCACAGCGCAAGGATTGATCCAGAATACTGGGCAAAAGATCGCTCTTAAGCTCCTCCGCCACGCATCTGCCCTTATAAGTCACCGCGTACAGATCATCCCCTGCCTCGTTCTGCCCAACGCAGGCGATCAAATCGTTGTCCAACATATCGTAAAACGCCTCTGCAAAATCCAGATACATCACGTAATCGTTTTGCAGTGTGACGTCGTTGATGGTAACAAAACTCATGGGATATCCGATGTTCTCCATCAGATACAGCACGAATATCTTGACGTTTTTCATATCTCCGATAGGTGAAGCCATACTCATCCCTCCTTTAACGTAAAGATTATAGCACAAAATTTGTAAATTATCAACTCCCTTTCTTGCAATTATCAAAAAAATGTGGTATGATATAAAATGGTATTTTATTTGAACCCTTTCGGAGGTACTTTTCCATGGTAAAAATGGCTATTTTGGGCTTTGGCGTGGTCGGCAGCGGCTGTGCCGAGGTTCTGACACAGAATAAGGATCTGATCAAAGCAAGCTGCGGCAGCGACGTTGAGATCAAGTATATCCTCGATCTGCGCGATTTTCCGGGCAATCCCTTTGCTGATCGCATCGTGCATGATTTCAATATCATTATAAATGATCCCGAGATCTCGCTGGTTGCCGAGATGATGGGCGGCTCGCACCCTGCTTACGACTTCACCAAGGCGTGCCTGTGCGCAGGCAAAAGCGTAGTCACGTCCAACAAAGAGGTGGTGGCCAACTTTGGCACAGAACTGCTGGCTTTGGCTGAGCAGAACGGTGTGTCGTATCTGTTTGAGGCCAGCGTGGGCGGTGGTATTCCCGTGCTGCGCTCGATCTACGTGGATCTTGCCTCCAACCGCATCAATTCGGTCAACGGCATTCTCAACGGCACCACCAACTATATTCTGACAAGCATGAAGGAGCACGGTGCAAGCTTTGACGATGCGCTCAAGGAGGCGCAACGCTTAGGCTATGCAGAGGCCAATCCCGCAGCTGACGTGGAAGGCTTGGATGCAGCTCGCAAAGTTGCCATTCTGTGCGGTCTTTGCTTTGGCAAGCTGGTTCCTCCCACGGCTATCCCCACACAGGGCATTACCCAAATCTCTGCTGCCGACGTTCGTGCCGCTTCAAAGCTGGGATATGCCATCAAGCTGATCGGCCATGCGGACATTGATCAAAACGGCAAGATCACAGCTCTCGTCAGCCCCCGTATGGTGCCTGTCAGCAATCCCCTTTCGGGCATTTCCGACGTGTTCAACGGCGTGCTGCTCAACGGTAATATGGTAGGCGACGTCATGTTCTACGGCCCCGGTGCAGGCAAGCTGCCTACCGCAAGTGCAGTCGTGGCGGACATCATTGACATCGTATCCGGCAAGGGCGGTGCCGTCAAAAAGCCGCGCTTTGTCAACGCGACCTCTGCGGATCTGACCGTCTTTGCAGAATACGCCTGCCCGCGTTATTTCAGATTCTCGAACCTTCAAGCACCTGCCGAAATCGAGCAGATGCTGGGCGCACACATCAAATATACCGAGAGTGACGACAAATATATTTACGTTCTGACCGATGATATGACCGAAAGTGAGGTTGCCGAGATCAAAAAGCAATACAAGCCCCTCTCGGCTATGCGCGTATTATGATAAAAAAGAAAAAGCAAGGCTTTGCCAAGCGTAACAGTCTTGGGTATATTTTGGTAGGGACTCTGGTCGTGCTTGCCGCGCTGCTTTGCGTACTGGTGATCACGGGCAGTCTCGCTCCCGTCGTACTGCGCATCCACGCAGGAAACGCACCTGCCATGATGACCATGCCTGTGTTCGTATACTGCGTGTTTGCGGACTTTATTTTGCTTGAGGTCATATTTTTAGTATTTCAGCCCGGGACAAAGGAGTTTTCCGAGGCGGAAGAAGCAGCTCCCGGGGAGAAAAAGAAAATGCCGCTGCGCAACGTTGTGGGCATCGTATGCTGCGCTCTGCTTTTGTGCAGCATCATCATTGCCCCCTGTGTTTGCAACGTCATGACCGAGGAGGGCGTGGACACCTACGTGTTCTTCAAGACCGACTCTTACAAATGGGAGGAGATTCCCCTGTACGAGCTGACCTTCAGTCAGGAGAACGGATTGGAGCTTTACCTGTATTTTTCCAAGGACAATAAGATCCCCATGTTTGGTGCGGTCAATTCACTCAATCCCGCATTTACAGAGAAATACGGCAGTATTTACGGCTTTGCCTGCCATTTGAAGGAGCAAGCCATAGAGAACGGATGGAGCTTCAAGGTCACAAATCCCGAGGTCATCGCATCCTATTTCAAGGAATCGGCTTACTGGGAATATATTGAAAAGCTGATTCAATAAGCAAAGCGGCTCGAACGTCTGTACAATTTACCGTGCAGACCAAAAGAGCCGCTGTTTTTTTGCCGTCCTACCATAGGTTGATTTATGTTTTTCTAAGCAATCCGTTTGATGCGTTGTACAATCCCCATCGGCATGCTATAATGAGCGCGTGATCACCAACCAACAACGATAAATGAAGGAGAAATGATGAGCTTCGGGAATGTTTTACAACGATTGCGCAATTTGAGAATAATCGTACTTCGATCTGTCAACACTCTCCATACCCAAATTTATATATATGGAGGTAAATTATGACACTTACACCCAAGGAATCGAGTCTGCTCAAGGACCTCAAGGGCGAGGAGCAGTTGTGCGTGGCAAAATATCAGAAATACGCGGCAGAGGCCAAGGCGCCCGAACTGCAGGCGTTGCTTTCGGGCATTGCCACCACCGAGCAGGAGCACCTGAAAACGCTGAACGACATGGAAAGTGGCAAGTTAGGCACTGTTCCCTCTCAGATTCCCGCACCCGACAAATCCAACTGCTGTGCCGTTTCTTACGCAAGCCCTGCGGACAAGGATGCAGATGCGTTTCTTTGCAAGGATCTGCTTGCCACCGAAAAGCACGCGTCCGCGCTCTACAACACCTGCGTGTTTGAGTTCACCTATCCCGAGGCCAGAAAGATGCTGAACCACATCCAGGCCGAGGAGCAGCAGCACGGCGAGATGCTGTACGCTTATATGAACGCCAACGGCATGTATAATTAACGAGAAAAATAATCCACCGTCCATTTCCTGACCTCACCTTGCATCAGCATAAGCACGCCAAGGTTGAGCAAGGTCATAAGCCCGATGGCGAGATCGGCAATGCTCCACAAAAGGGTGGGTGCGGCTACCGTACCCACCGCAGCCCCGATGGCGAATATGCAGATGAAACCAAAGCGCATCCCTTTGTTCGAAGTCAAATACGACAGCGCTTCCAACGC
The DNA here is from genome assembly GCA_017452945.1 of Clostridia bacterium. The sequence goes on from JAFTLD010000007.1 coordinate 7,733, forward strand.
GTAATGCCCCCAGCAGACCACGGTTGCAAATCCGAAAAAAAGCACCGCTGCGCATAAAAAATATCCCGCCCCGGGTCCCAGCACCTCGGTGTAGGCACGCACGGTCATCATGATCGAGTTCTCCCCGTAGCATGCGACCTTGTCGTAGCTGACCAAAATGACCAGCGCGGTCATGGAGCACAGCACCAAGGTGTCGGCAAACACCTCGAAAATGCCCCAAAAGCCTTGCTTGGCGGGGTGGTCGGTATCGGCACAAGCGTGTGCGATGGGAGCCGTACCACAACCTGCCTCGTTGGAAACAAGACCGCGCATGGTGCCGTAGCGCAAGGCTCTTGCCATGGCAAAGCCGCCCACGCCTCCAAGCGCACTCTTTGGCGTGAATACTGCTGAAAAGATACTGTGCAGCGCAGATGGAATCTCCCCTGCCCGCAGCACAAGCACCGCCAAGGACAAAAGCATAAAGCCGCCCGTCATGATGGGAACGAGCAGGTCTGTTGCACGCATGATGCGCGAGGATCCCCCAAGCATCACGATTGCAGTTACAATGCCAAGCAAGATCCCTGTCCAAATACCGGGAATCCCGCAGATCCCCTCAAATACACCGCCGATCGCGTTGGTTTGAATGATACAACCCATGCTGATCCCATCCACCACACAAAGCACGGCAAAGACGGCTGCCAGCATCCGACCAAGACCTTTGCAGCCAAGAGCGGCAAAGCAATCGGCAATATAGTACATTGCACCGCCACGGTGCTTCCCTTTCTCATCCGTGCGCCTGTGCGAGATGGCCAGCACCACCTCGGCATATTTCAGCGACATGGCTACCAGCGCGCTGACCCACATCCAGAATACGGCTCCCGGGCCTCCGTAATAAATGGCAGAAGCCACACCCACCAAATTGCCTACGCCAAGCGTACCTGCCAGTGCCAGCGTCAAAGCACGCACGGGAGAGGTACCGTTGCCCGATCGGGCAAGCATTCCCCCCAGCATTTTGATCGGATGCAAAGCACACGTAACCCCCACCCGTAAGGTAAAAAACAGCCCGACCAGCACAAGCACCAACGGCACACCGACACCCAAAAGATTGCTGTTGATCCATTCCATCATTCGCATCACCTCTTTGCTGCTTCAATATATGCGCCCGAAAGGGCTTTTTTGTTGTGTCGGGCAAATTTTAGCAGACACGCACTCACCCTGAACAATAAAATTGTTAATTATATGTGAATTATGGGCGCAAGGGGTTGATATTTCCTGAATTTGGTGTACAATATGTACTGTGGTTTGGCACTCACAAAGAAAGAGTGCTAAATTCCGACAATTTGAAATAGTAACAATTTCGCGGCTTTGCCGCATTAATATGCAAGGAGGAACAAATTATGACTCTCAAACCCCTTTCCAACCGCGTCGTAATCAAGTTTGTCGAAGCGGAAGAAAAAACAAAAACAGGCATCATTCTCACAGCATCCGCACAGGAAAAGCCCCAGATCGCAGAGGTTCTGGCAGTTGGCCCCGGTAAGCCCTCCGAAAACGGTGGTTTTACCGCTATGACCGTCAAGGTCGGTGACAAGGTCATCGCAAGCAAGTACGCCGGCACTTCCGTCAAGCTGGACGGCACCGAATACGTCATCGTTTCCGAGGACGACGTGCTGGCTGTTGTAGACTAATATGGTATAAGGAGAACAAGATTATGGCAAAGGATATTCTGTACGGAA
>JAFTLD010000040.1 GCA_017452945.1 Clostridia bacterium
ATAATTGTATCTAATCGATCCATTAAGGATCGGTCAAATCTTACTCGAGCTTATTTGCTCTTAGCTTTTCTTTTTTCCTAAAATTTACTTTAGTTGAGTTTTGTACTCTTCAAAGAATTTTTCGAGATTCGTATTTTCGCACTTACATTTGCTTTGTACTTCTCTCTGTTATTCAATTGTCAAGGACCAATTTCCTGCCGCTCTTCGCGACAGCCTTAATATAATACCACACTCGATTCGATTTGTCAATAGGTTTTTGAAATTTTTTCAAAAATTTTTTCGACCTTTTTTGATCAGCCTCGCTCGCAGCGCAGTGTTAATATGATACTACATTTCCTCAAATTTGTCAAGCACTTTTTTGAATATTTTTCCCAAAATTTTAGACAAAGTAAAGTGCCCAACGCGGCTGCGTTAGGCACTTTTGCACAAAAGGCGAATTTTGATCAGATCTTGGGGATCTGCAGCTTGATTTCCTTGCCCAGCTTTGCGGAGCGTGCGATACCGTCCAGAATCGCCTGGTTGTAGACGATCTGAGAAGACGGAACGGGAGCGGGCTTGCCTTCCTTGATGGCATCCAGGAAGGAACGGATCTTTTTATCAAACAGGTTAGCGTTATCGTTGATGATCGGCACTTCATATTCCATATCAATGCCGCCAATGGTCTTGTAGATCTTCATGGGGCCGCCGACAGAGCCGTTCCAGCAGTCGGTGGAAGGAATACGCAGACCTGCCTTGGTACCCAGAATGATGGTATCACCGGGGGTATTGATGTTCATAGCCCATGCAATACGGAAGTCCAGAATGATGCCGCCCTCGAGTCTGACGAATGCTGCTGCGAAATCGTCAACACCGAACAGATCCGCATATTCGGGATGTCCGGGGTATGTGGTGGGATCCTTGCCGAAGAAATCGCTCTTATAGCCGGTAACGGTCAGGGGCTTGGGATAGCCTACAGCGTTGAGCACCATGTCCAGAGAATAGCAGCCGATATCAGCCAGAGCGCCCAGGCCTGCGGTCTTGTCCTCGATAAAGGTGGTGCCGAAAGGAGTGGGAATGCCTCTGCGTCTGCCGCCGCCGGTCTGGATATAGTAAACCTTACCCAGCTCACCGCTGTCAACGATCTTCTTGATCATCTGCATATTGGCATCCAATCTGGGCTGGAAGCCGATGGACAGGATCTTGCCGCTTTCCTTCTCTGCCTTCATAACCTCGATGGCTTCGTCAAGCGTAACGGTAAAGGGCTTCTCCAGCATAACGTGAATGCCCTTCTTGAGTGCATAGATAGAAGGCTCGGCATGCTGACGGTTATAGGTGCAGACGGAAACTGCATCCAGCTGCAGCGACTCGTCGTCCAGCATTTCCTTATGGGAAGCATAATCGGTCTTGACACCCTCAACACCGCCGTCCTTGAAGAACTTGGCAGCCTTGCCGGGGATCAGGTCGCAGCCTGCGACGATCTCAACATCGGGCATTCTCTTATAGGAATCCAGATGCGCGCCTGCGATCCAACCGCAGCCGATAATACCGATGCGCAGCTTTCTGTTTGTGTCGATCACGACCTCATTTTTCTGATTCTTGTAATCCAATTGAGCATCCATTTTTTCAGCCATTATAATATCCTCCGCTGTATATTTTATTGTTGTGCGCCGTCAATATCCCAACGTACGCAAATAGTTTCTGCTCTTTTCAATGCTTTCCAGGGGGGTCAGTCCCATGGAAGGCGAATCCTGCTCGACCACTACCCACTGTGCGCCCGCTGCCTCGGAGGCCGCAAGAATGCCGGGGAAATCCTGTCTGCCCGATCCGACGGGACGGAACTCAAACGCCTGCGCAGCACTTTCCTTCTTCTCGGACTCGATGCCGATCAGCTCGTACATATTCTCCGACTTGCCGCCCACGAAATCCTTGAGGTGGACAACGGGAGAACGGCCGCTGTACTTTTTGATATAGCCTGCGGGATCCTCACCGCCAACGTTTACCCAGCAGGTATCCAGCTCGGTCTGCAGATATTCCGCGGGAACGGTTTCATACAGCACGTCCAGCGCGTACTTGCCGTCGATCTTGTCAAACTCGAAATCGTGGTTATGATACAGCATCTGCATACCAAGCGACTTTGCAACCTTACCCAGCGCAAGTGCATTTTCCACGACCTTGGCAAAGCCTTCCGTGCCGGGACGGCACTCGGGAGTCAGATACGGAATGGCAACGAACTTGCATCCGATCTCGGCATACTGACCAAGGACGCCCTCGGGATCAGCCAGCATATCGTAATAAGGCACGTGCGCAGAGATCGGAACAAGGCCGATTTCTTCACACATTTTCTTGATATCAGCGGGTGCGTAGCCGTAAAGGCCTGCAAATTCCACGCCATCATAGCCCATTTCTTTGATTTTTTTCAGCGTACCCGGAAAATCAGCCGCAGCGTCATCTCTGACCGAATACACCTGTACCGCTACCGGTAATGCCATAATGCACCTCCATTGTCGGGTGAACTCACCCCATTTTTCTTAATTATAAGACAAAAGGTGCTGACATACAAGACAATCATGGGCTTTGATCGGACAATTATTGCTGTTTTGTATAGAATATGGCGATTTGCACACAAAAGCAAATCGCCATTTGTTACTATTCACCAAAAAATTGTGCCGTCACAACCCACAGCTCCCTTGCCTGCTCCCAGGCCTCATCCAATTCACTCGCGGGCATGGGATAGATCACATTGGCAAGCTCGACCGTAACCGTAGGGATGCCCAGCTCCAGCGTCATCCAGTCGTTGAGAGAGGCATCCAGGTGCTTGTCATAAATAAATTTGTAACCGGTATGCGCACACACCGCCTCGGCCAAATCAAAGGTTTCCTGACGCACAGCCCCCGTCATGCCGCAATCCCAATACACGACCTGCCCCGCTGTATGAAAGGCAAGCATGCCCTCGATCTCGCCAAGACCTTGCACGTATGCACTGACCGCCTGCGTTTCGGGCTCGGAGGCGGGACTTGGCCCCTTGTAATTGCGGAAACAAGGCGAGAGAATGCCTGTCCTGACCTGGTCCCAATTGGTCAGCGCGAAATTGCGGTTGAGGTCAACACCGTTGGCGTTGGACTTCCAGTTATACGCAAAATATGCGTTGATATCATCGGCATTGGTCAGGCCGACCTCTTTATTATCTGCAAAAATCTTTTCCAAATTCTCACGCACAGAGGGTGTTTGCACCGATTCGATGCCCACAAGCGCCAGCATGACGCCATCCGGATTGATCATGGGCAGCACGTAAAACGCAAACTGATCAAACATCTGCGCATAGCTCATGCCGCCATAGCTGCCCGTATCACACTCCGACAGATAATATTCAATCTGCTTCATGACAAGCAAGCTGCTCAGATATTCCCTGCCGTGGATGCCTCCCGTGACCATGATCTTTTCGGGCGCGTCGGGATTGCCGACCACACAGGCATAGATCTCTCTGCCGTCCACGCTCTTGCCGATACTCTCGTATGAAAAACGATCGCCGTAAGCGGTTTCCAGCGCGGCAAGATCCTCTTGCAGCTCCGGATAAGTATAACCGATCTCACTCGGTACAACGATTACCTCAGAGGACTCCGCAGGAGCCGTGGTAGTCGGCTCGGTTGCAGGCGGCTCGGTTACAGGCGGCTCGGTTACAGGAGTTTCAGTTGTGGAAGGCCCTGTAACGGGGGCTTGCGTTTGCTCCTGTGTACTCGATTCGGTTACGGGAGCAGCTGTACTTTCATACACGCTTTGCGCGGGATCCTGCGTGTCAACAGACGGCTGCTGCTCAGGGGTGTTGCATGCGGCCGTCATTACCAGCCCCAATAACACCGTGACCGCAGCCAAACACTTCAGTATCCTTTTCATGGATTGTCCCCCCGATATTCCAGAATATCCCCGGGTTGACAATTCAGCTCACGGCAAATGGCCTCCAGTGTGGAAAATCTGACCGCGCTGGCGCGCCCTGTTTTGAGCTTGGAGAGATTGACCGGTGAAATACCCACGCGCTCCGCCAATTCCCCGAGTTTTATTTTTCTGTCTGCCATGACGCGGTCGAGTCTGACTACGATTCCCATGTCGGCACCTCCGTTTTCTTCATTTATTATATTATAATATAAACCACCCGCAAAGTCAATCGAATTTTATCGAAAAACATTAAAAGGCATTTTTTCCGCCTTGTTTTTTTGCACACTATTGATTTTGCATTGCATTTGTGCTATAATGCTCAAAGAACCAATCAAGCAAAAAAGGAGCGCGGCTATGATTCTTACGATCGATATCGGCAATACAAGCATTGTGCTGGGTGGATTTGACGCAGATGAGCTGAAGTTCGTTTCCCGACTGTCTACAGATCTGCTTGGTACGCAGGACGAATACGCCATTCGCATTTCCGAGGCGCTTGCGCTGTACTGTATTGACACGCAAAGCATTTGCGGTGCCATCGTATCCTCGGTCGTTCCTCCCTTGAATGAGGAGATTGGGAAAGCCCTTCGCTTGCTTTTCGGCTGCGAGCCGCTCGTGATCGGCCCGGGCATCAAAAGCGGCATCAGCATTCGCTGCGATATGCCCTCCTCGGTTGGTGCTGACCTGATTGCAACAGCGGTTGCCGCGCGCTACCTTTACCAGATCCCTGCCTTGATCATTGATATGGGTACAGCCACCAAAATGTCGGTGGTGGACGAACACGGTGCCTTCGTCGGGGCTTCGATCATACCGGGCGTGCGTATGGGCATGAATGCGCTGGCCGACCAAACGGCTCAGCTGCCCAAGATCGCTTTGGAGAATCCCGGCAGGGTGATTGCAAAAAACACCGTGGATTGCATGCGGTCGGGCGTTCTTTACGGCAATGCCGCCATGATCGACGGCATGATCGATCGCATCTGCCAAGAACACGGCAAGGAGCTTTACGTTCTTGCAACCGGTGGCATGGCCTCTACCGTCATCCCCCTGTGCAATCACAGCATTACGGTTGACGAGCACCTTTTGCTCAAAGGCTTGTACATCCTGTATCAGAAAAACCACGTTTGATCCAAGTATATTCACTGCATAGCAGTCAATATAAATTTTATGCGTTGTACCGCTTTGGCGGACGACAGCAAGGAGGTTTTTTATCTTATGAAAGGAACTCAGAATTCCAAAAAGCGCACACTCCGACTGGCGCAGATCGCTATGCTGATCGCGCTGATCGCCGTATTGCAAATTCTCGCTACCGTTTTCAGCAAAATGGTTGCCCTTCCCGTCAGCATTACCCTGACGCTTGTCCCCATCGTGGTAGGCGCTGTGCTGTTCGGACCGGGCGTGGGCGCAATTCTCGGCTTTTCTTTTGGTGCGATCACGCTCATCCTTGGCGTGACAGGGTTTGATCCCGTTACGCTGCAGTCCTTCCAGTTCAGCGGCATCGGTACGGTCTTGCTCGTGCTGCTTAAGGGTACGGCTGCGGGCGCTGCTGCAGGCGCGATTGCCATTCCGTTCAAAAAGAAAGAAAAGATATATCCTGCAGTGTTCATGGCTGCCGTTGTTGCGCCTGTGACCAATACCGCGATCTACATCATCGGTATGATGACTATTTTCCGGGGAACGTGGGCAGGTCAGGCAGAAGAGTACGGTGGGATGCTCATCATGGCTTTGATCATCATTGGCATGGCGCTTGTTAATTTCGTCATTGAGCTGATCATTAACGTTGTGTTGGGCTCCTCGGTAGTCAGAATCATCGAGGCTGTCAAGAAGAGTAAGTTAGTATAATTAATTAAAGGAAGAAAAGCCGCGGAGAAATCTGCGGCTTTTATGATGTATCATCTAAAACTTGACATATCAACTTTCCCTATAGGCCGAGTGACTCACAAAGAGTACAAGAAAATCATTGCTTTTGGAGATCAACCTTTCAGGCGCGAACTTACAAAAAGCCCTCGACGCTGGAGAGGGGGGACCACGAAGTGGTGGGTGAGGTTCATCCGACGGACGCTCCTTCACCCAAATGGACATCTCGTTCCCCGCTTTGCGATTTCTCACGATCGCATGAGTGCTTTGTTGCCCCATGGGAAGGACGGCTTAAGACGGATTTGAGCGGTTTTATGGGGACCTCATCCACCGCTTCGCGGTCCCCCTTCCCCAGCGGGGCAAGGCTTTTGCGCGCATCCGTCCCGTTGCTCATCCGATCCGGCGAAAATACGCGCGTAACATGATCACCGTAATTTGCGAGGCGTGTCTATCAATCCCGCAAGATAATCCAAGGATACATTGTAATATTTTGCCAAAGTAATAACGTGTTGAAATGGTATTTCACGCACACCACGCTCATATTTGCTATATTGTTGTTGGGTCGTATTTAATAGTTCAGCAATTTCCAATTGCTTTTTTTCAGCATCTTCTCTGAGGTCTTTTAATCTTTGGTAATAATACATAACACACAACCTCCTATTTTGTTTATTAAGGAGATTATAGCATACATCTAATCAGACGTATTGACAATACGCCCGTTCGGGTGTATAATGGTCATGCACCGAAAATGCAAACTCCGGTTGCTGCGACGCCAAACCAACCAAACACAAACTGCAAAGAGCGCGGATCTCCGCGCTCTTTGTGGGTATTGCGGCAGGAGCAAGCCCCTGCCCTACGGCGGTACGGTTGTGCGGTCGTAGGGGCGACTGAACGAATCGCCCGCACAACTCGGGACATTATGTGAGAAAACCCTTTCCGTTCTTTTTGGCAAAATTGCTGCAAAAGAAGAACATATTTGCTTCGCAAATTAAAACAGCGTATAAGGAGTTTCGGCTCTGCGGAGCCGACGAGGGCTTCGCGCCCTCGACCTGCGCAAACTTTTGAAAAAGTTTGATCAAAACTTTTCATGAGTTTGACCCGTGCTGCCATGAGAAACAGCGCAGCCCGATGGGGCAGCAAAATTAGCGGGAAACTGGGATAATTCATCCCCGTTTTTGTCAATATATTAAACCGAGATACGCATAAAAACAGTTGTAGGGACAGGCGTCCTCGACTGTCCGCCCGACATCAAGTAACTTTGTGTCAATGCGGACAGTCGAGGAC
>JAFTLD010000008.1 GCA_017452945.1 Clostridia bacterium
CGGTCGCTTTTTGAAAAAAGCGACGCAAAAACTTTCATCCGAGACAACCCATGTTGAAAGGATACCCATAACATGAAACTCTTTGACTCTCACGCGCATTATTTTGATAAAAAATTCGACACATTGGAGGGCGGTGCGCACGCCCTATTGACCTCACCCGAGTTTGCCGAGTCGGTCAGCCGAGTCATCAACGTGGGCACCAATCCCGATACGAACCGTCAATGCATCGAACAATCGGCACGCTACGATTTTATGTGGTGCGCTGTCGGCATCCATCCCGAGGATTGCCAGCACATAGAGCGCACACCCGACGACGTGCTTGCTGAGCTTTACGCGCAGTTGTGTGATCCCGAGATCCGCCGCCGTGATAAGATGGTGGCCATTGGCGAGATTGGCTTTGATTATTATTGGCAGCCCGTCAACAAGGAGCTGCAGCACGAATATTTTTCCCGCCAGCTTGAAATGGCAAGAGAACTTGATCTGCCGGTCATCATCCATGACCGCGAGGCACACGGGGATTCTTTGGCTATGGTCAAGCAATATCCGAATGTGCGCGGTGTGTTCCATTGCTATTCGGGCAGCGACGAGATGGCCAAGGAGCTCCTGAAGCTGGGCTGGTATATCTCGTTCGGAGGGCCTGTGACTTACAAAAATGCAGAGAAGGTCAGACGTGCGGCTGCCGCTGTGCCGCTTGACCGCCTTTTGCTGGAAACCGATTGTCCCTATCTCGCTCCGCAGCCTTATCGCGGCAAGATCAACCATTCGGGACTGATGCACTCGATTGCGCAAATGCAAGCCGAGCTGCACGGTGTTGCAATTGAGCAGATCGCGATCGAAACTGCAAATAATGCCAAAAAACTGTTCAATATACCGTAAATTTGTGTAAAACAAACAAAAAAGAGGGCGTAATTTTTACGCCCTCTTTGCAAAAAAATCAAGCAGACATCTTGAAAAATCAAATTTGGTGCTGTATAATAAAATAGTATGCTGTATAAATTTACGCATATTTGCACACGAAAAACATTTGTTTTGCAATAAATTTCTAAAGAAAGGTCCCGCCTCGGCAGCAGTCGGGGAAAAAGGGAAACAAGGAACACAATCATGGCTACTTTTAACACCAAGCAGATCAGAAACGTCGCTCTGATGGGCCACGGCGGCTCGGGCAAGACCTCTTTGGCAGAGTCTATGCTGTACGTATCCGGCGGTATCGACCGTATGGGTAAGACCACCGACGGTAACACCGTTTGCGACTTTGATGCAGAAGAAAAGGCAAGAGGCTTCTCTCTGTCCGCTTCTCTGGCACACGTTTTCTGGAAAGATATTAAGATCAACGTTATCGACGCTCCCGGCTATCTCGATTTCGAGGGCGAAGTCAATCAGGCTGTCCGCGTAGCCGACAGTGCTGTTATTATGGTTGACGGTAAAGCCGGCCTTGAGGTTGGTACCGAGCTTGCATGGGATAAGGCTTGCGCTATGGGTATTCCGAAGGCATTCTTTATCAATAAGTGCGACGATCTGGACGCTCACTTCAACAAGACCTTTGCACAGCTGCACGAAAAGTTCGGCAACTCCCTGTGTCCCGTATTCATTCCCGTTGGTAAGAACGGTAAGGATATCACTATGATCGACCTGATCGACATGAAGGCATACGTATATGACGACAGCGGCAAGAGAACCGAAACCGCTATGACTGCTGAGCTGGAAGCAAACGCTGAGAGATACCAGGAGGTTCTGAAGGAAGCGCTGGCAGGTACCTCTGACGATCTGATGATGAAGTTCTTCGACGGTGAGGAGTTCACTAAGGAAGAGTCTATGGAGGCTATGCACCAGGGTATCATCGACGGTACCATCACGCCCGTATTCTGCGGTGCTGCAACCAGACTGTGGGGCGTTGTTGCTCTGATGGATGCAATCGTAGAATCCTTCCCCAGACATACCGCAAAGAAGGTTGAGAAGTATGCGGACGGTTCCGAGGCTGAGATCAAGGCTGACGGTGAGACCGCTCTGTTCGTATTCAAGACCATCGCTGACCCGTTCCTTGGCAAGATGTCCCTGTTCAAGGTTATGAACGGATCTGTCAAGAGAGATATGGTTCTTTCCAACCTGACCAGTGATGCACAGGAAAAGATGGCTCACATTTACATTATGAAGGGTAACAAGCAGACCGAGGTTGACGAGCTGGCTTGCGGCGATATCGGTATGGTTGCAAAGCTGTCCGACACCAACACCAACGACACGCTGGCTGCAGGCGGTAAGGCTTACGCTGCTACCAAGTATCCCAATCCTTACATGTGCCAGGCTATGATGCCCGCGACCGCTAAGGACGAGAGCAAGATTTCCCAGGCTATCGCAAGAATGACCGAGGAAGACCTGACTCTGAAGTATGAAAACAACCCCGAGACCAAGCAGATGCTGATCTACGGTCTGGGTGACATGCACCTGAGCGTATTGGCTGCTAAGATGAAGGGCAAGTTCGGCGTACAGATCAAGCTGGACACTCCTAAGATCGCATACCGTGAAAAGATCACCAAGAAGTGTGACGTTGAAGGTAAGCACAAGAAGCAGAACGGTGGTTCCGGTCAGTACGGCCACGTTAAGGTAAGATTCGCTCCCGGTGAAGAGGAAGGCCTGACCTTCATCGATGCAACCGTTGGCGGTTCCGTTCCCAAGAACTTTATCCCCGCAGTAGAAAAGGGTCTGCAGGATGCAATGGCAAAGGGTATTGCAGGTTATCCCATGGTCAATCTGAAGGCTGAGCTGTACGACGGCTCTTACCACGCAGTTGACTCGGATGAACTTTCCTTCCGTACCGCTGCTAACCTGGCATACAAGAAGTGCCTTGAGCTGTCCGCTCCCGTATTGCTTGAGCCCGTAGGCAGCCTGTTCATCACCGTTCCGGACGGCATGGTTGGTGACATCATGAGTGATATTCCCAAGCGCCGCGGTAACGTTATGGGCATGAACCCCGCAGAGGGCAAGCCCGGTTACACGGTTGTTGAGGCTGTAGCACCCAAGTCCGAGCTGGTTTCCTACCCGATCGACCTGCGCGCAATGAGCCAGGGCAGAGCATCCTTCGAATTTGAAGTGACCGGTTACGATGTTGTTCCCGCGAACATCGCTCAGAAGGTAATCGAGGAAAACAAGAAGGCAGAATAATGAAATAGCATTCAAGGGCTGTCGCTTTGGCGACAGCCCTTTGTGCATTCTACTCTCGTTAAAGTTTTCGTCCGCCTTTAGCAAAGCGGACCACTTTCATCCTGTGGGAGTGATCCGCTTGGGTAAAGTATGATCAAAACTATCATGAGTAAGGTTGCCAAGATGGTGAAACTTTTTCGTCGCACCCGACAGGGTGCGACGAAATTTTTATCTCGGACATGCTATGATAGACGTATCAATTACGAAAGGATGCAAGAAAATGGGAAAAGCCACGTTTACTTATGAGGAAACAGGCTATTTTTTGCGTGTCAAGCTCAAGGGCGACATTGATCACCACAGCGCTGTTGCCATTCGCAGCGGAATGGACACGCTGCTTTACAAAATTCGTCCCAGACGCCTGTATCTCGACCTTTCCGGTGTGGATTTCATGGATTCCTCCGGCCTTGGCCTGATCATGGGGCGCTATGCTTTGATGAAGGAGATTGGTGGTGACGTGGTCGTATGTGATCCATGCCCCGGAGTGGAGCGCGTGATCAAGCTCGCGGGCATGGAAAGGGTAGTGCGGATCGAGCGCAGCGCAGCTGCAAAGCAGGATACTGCTCCGGGCGCGGTGCAGCGGGACAAGCCTCGCGGACGCAGAGTCAGAAAGGAGGTGCTTAAATGAAAAGCAATAAATTCAACGCCAAGGTCGTCAATAAAATGCAGATCAAGCTGCCTTCTCTTTCTGTCAATGAGGGAATGGCGCGTTCCGCAGCTGCGGCTTTTGTGTCACAGCTTGATCCCACAGCCACCGAGCTTGCCGATATCAAGTGCGCGGTGTCCGAAGCGGTGACAAACTGCATCGTGCACGGGTATCGCGATGCGGTCGGCACGGTTCGCATGACGGTCAAGCTGTGCGAAGGGAGAATCGTACGCATCGAGATCGTGGACAAGGGCTGTGGGATTGCCGACGTCAAGCAGGCGCGTCAGCCGCTGTTTACCACCGATGCGGCAGGAGAGCGCAGCGGTATGGGCTTTACGGTCATGGAAAGCTTTACGGACGGTGTGCGTGTGTCGTCCAAGCTCGGAAAGGGAACGACGGTCACCATGGTCAAGGTGCTGGGGGATCTCGAGTTGTCTACATAACGTGTAATCGAGGTGATGGATATCGAACATTCCGTAGCGCAGGAACGCATAGAAAAAAACAGAGAGCTGCTGATTTTGGCTCGGCAAGGCGACGAGCAAGCCTTGGAGCGGTTGGTTGTGGACAACATGGCGCTTGTGCGCAGCGTTGCAATCAAATTCAAGGACAGGGGAACGGAATACGAGGATCTCGTGCAGATCGGAACCATTGGTATGATCAAGGCTATTCGCAGCTTTGAGGTAGAGCGCGGGACTGCGTTTTCTACCTATGCCGTGCCATTGATCGTAGGAGAGATCCGCAAGCACTTGCGCGACGACGGCCCGATCAAGGTGGGCAGGGAATACAAACGCGTCGGAGCAATGCTGCTGGGAGAGCGCAACAGAATCCTGAGCGAAACAGGCAAGGAGCCCTCAATCGGTGAATTGGCTGTGCGCTGCGGGGTTTCAAGCGAGGATGCCGCAATTGCTTTGGATGCCATCGCGCCTGTATCCTCGCTCTCCGAGTCGGTGTTTGACGACGGTACTCTGACGCTGGAGGGGACTCTGCCGGATCGCGACAGTGCAGACGAAACCGAACGCATGATAGACAGCCTTGCGCTCTCGCAGGCAATCAGCCGCCTGGATCCTCTGTGGCGCAAGATTGTACTGTTGCGTTATTGGCGAAATATGACGCAGCAGCAGGTCGCGTCTGCCCTGGGGCTTTCGCAGGTCAAGGTATCTCGCGAGGAGAAAAAGATCATGGAGAGGCTGCGAGAATTGCTTGGAGGCGCGTGAAAATGTCCCGAAAAGTAAAATAACAGTTAAAAAATAAACAAAAAATTACAAAACAACGAAGAAAATTGGGGACGACCGATGGTCGTCCCTTGTGATTTTGATATATATGTTTGTGATTTCACAGGGGCGACCTGTGGTCGCCCGCGGGCGTTCAAAGAACGCCCCTACGTGTAGTTTACGGAAAAATCAAATTCTCTCAATCTTCCCAACCTTTGATTTTTCGTGGATCTCGTAGCTCTCGCTGTACTGCAAAAGGTTAATATCGCAGCTTTCGCCAATGGTTACTGTTCTGCCCGAAACACGGGGGCAAACAACGTATTCGATCTCGATCTCATCGCCCTCAATCTCGTTTTTGACGGTCAACACACCGCTGCCGCGCCGCTTGAAAAGCTTGTGGCTGTTGCGTCGCTCCACCAAAAGCTTACTGCATCCGATGCTGCCGATGCTGCTTTTTGCATTTTGCTCAATCTCAATTTCAATATCCTCCGCGTTCAGAAGGCCGTCGCATGCGATACCGCCGTGAATGCGTGCCGTTTCCGCTTCAATATTCTGCTCCGCGTGAAGTGCGCCCGCAACGTAAAGCTCTCCGCACTTCAGATTTCCTTCGCAGCGCGAACCACCCGAAAGCTTGACTTCGTGCTGAACTGTCACGTTTGCACCGCAATGCACGGCACCCGAAACGTACAAAGAGCCGGTGGACACTTCTTTGTCAAAGTGTGCGCTGCCCGAAACGCGGACGTCGCCCCAGCATTCCAAGGCCTCACCGTGCGCAGAACCGGAAACGTGAAGACTGGAGCATTTGACCTGTCCTGCAAGTCTGCCGCTGCCGCTGATTTTGATGACGTCGTATTCACCTGCGGGGATATTCCCGCTGCCCGAAATTTTCATATCCATAATAACCTCCATGCCGCCTTTGGCGGCTCAAATAGTGATGGAAACTTCACCGCGGAGCTTTGCTCCAAAAATGGGCGCGGGCCCATTTTTAGGTGAAGTTTAAGCGTGAATGGTTAAGTATGAAGGAATATAACGTGAACTTTCACGCTATTTCTCCTTTATTTGATCAGATGTGTCAGATCGACCACCGTGCCGTCGCCCTTGTCAAGCGTGATGCTTTGCACGTCAGACAGGGTAAAGGTACGGTCACCGTAAACGGTTTTGACGGTCAGCACCGCCTGCATTTTGGTTTGATTGCCAAGCTCTCCCGCAAGCTCATCCAAGGAGAGGTCGTCACCTCTTGCCTGTATCAGCTCCACGCGCTCGCAGATCAACGCTTTTGGAAAAAAGGTTTCCTGCCCCGTGACCGTGGACTTTTTGATAAACCAGTCCTCGGGGATCAGACCCTTGCGCTTCCATCGGTACAGCGCACCGTATGAGATGCCGTACCGCTCCAAAAGCTCCTTTTTTGAGATGAGTTCTTGTTCCATAACGCCTCCTTTATGAATGCGTAACAATGTTACGATGCTATTATAGCATAACAATGTTACGCTGTCAAGAGGATAAAAGAAAAAAGATCAAAATATTTCGCATGGTAAGGCAGGGCTTTACGTCCCGCAGGCAGCATACACGGGAACGACAAGGGCAATCCTTTATGGTATAATGCCATCAAAAGGAGAATTGTGCATGGTTGTAACGTCGGAACGTATCAAGGCATTTGAAAGAGAACTCAGAAACAAAGAAAAAGCCCCCGCAACGGTGGAGAAGTACGTGCGTGATTTGCGCGTGTTTTCTTCGTTTGTCGGGGAGCGTGAAGTGGATAAAGAGCTTGTATTGGCTTATAAGGCGCACTTGCAGCAAAAATATGCGGTTGCAAGTGCAAACAGCGTATTGTCCTCGTTGGGGGCTTTTTTCGCATTCTGTGAGCGCAGAGATCTGTGCGTCAAGCGCATCAAGCAGCAGAAAAACGTGTTTGCAGCCAAGGAAAAGGAGCTGTCACGCGCGGAATACGAAAGATTGCTGCAAGCCGCGCAGGATAAGGGCAACAGACGCCTGTATTTGCTTATGCAGACCGTGTGCGGCTGCGGCATTCGCGTGTCCGAGCTGCAGTTTATCACGGTTGAGGCGGTCGCACGCGGATATGCGGACATTGCCTGCAAGGGCAAGCGCAGACGCGTATTTTTGCCCAAGGAATTATGCAAATTGCTGCGCGGATATCTGCGTGAGAAGGGAATCAGATCGGGCGCGGTGTTCGTCACGAGAAGCGGCAAGCCGCTTGACCGATCCAATATTTGGTCTGACATGAAAAAGCTGTGCCAAGCGGCGCGTGTGAGCGCGGAGAAGGTCTTTCCGCACAATCTGCGCCATCTTTTCGCGCGCACGTATTATTCGATCCATAAGGATATTGTTCGCCTTGCGGACATTTTAGGGCATTCCAATATTGACACCACGCGCATCTATACAATGGAAAGCGGCGACGTCCACCGCAAGCAGATCAACCGCCTCGGCCTTGTGCGATGTTAGCCCCAAAATCAGGGCAAAAAAAGCACCACATAATTCGCATTATGTGGTGAAAATATTTGATTACATATCCAATTATACGCTTAAACCATGGTTTTGTCAATAAGAATCTATCAAAACGAACCTTAAAATCCTAAAAATTGCGCGACAAACCGACCAATGAGAGAAAAATTTTCGAAAATCTTTCTCATTGGTCCTTTCCTGCGTTCAAAACCGCGATACGGTTTATTTTTTTGTCGGGTAAATTACCACATAATGCGAATTATGTGGTAAAGAGAAAAGGAGAAAGAACATGAAAAAAGTCTTGTGTTTGTTGGCACTTTTCACGCTGGTTGTGACGATACTGCTGGCATCTTGTAATCAACAAGAACAGCAAGGTAGTGAACAGAGTAGCGAACAAATCAGCGAAAATAGCAGTAATCATAGTGATGAACAGAGTACTGTACATGGCGGTGATACAGAAGCATCTCCGAATGACTCCCAAGGGAGTTCGGATACAGAACCGCCTACTCCAAGTGATACGACAAATCCGGGAGAGGATAATCCTCATGTGCATGTCTTTGGAGATTGGGAGATCATCACAGATGCAACCTGTGTGGAAGACGGGGAGCAAAAGCGTGTCTGTGCTTGCGGTGAAGTGGAAACTCAGTCCATCAATGCATTCGGTCACACCGAAGTCATTGATGAAGTGGTTGAGCCGACTTGTTCTGATCAGGGTTTGACAGAAGGCAAGCATTGCGCTACTTGTGACGCGGTATTTGTGGCGCAGAATGTGATATCTGCAACGGGAGTACACGAATACATTAATGAAGTCTGTAAATATTGTGATGCAAAACGACCTTATAGTGAGGGATTGATTTTCACGTCAAATGGTGATGGTACGTGCTATATTAGCGGTATAGGTACCTGCGAAGATACTGATGTGGTGATTCCACCAAAGTCGCCTGATGGAGACAGTGTGACAAGCATTGGTGAGAATGCATTTAATTGTTGCTACAACTTAAAAAACATAACAATTCCAGATAGTGTGACAAGCATTGGGGAATCCGCGTTCTATGGCTGTACAAGCTTGACAAGCATTGTTATCCCAGATAGTGTAATCCGTATTGGAGAAGGTGCATGTTCCGGTTGTAGTGGCTTACTTAGTATTACCATCCCATTTGTAGGAGAGAGTGTTAAAACTGCTGAGGATATGAATCAGTATCCCTTTGGCTATATCTTTGGCAAGCAGTTCTATGAGGGCGGGACTGGCATTTGGTCAACTTATATCACAGATATCACAGACTCGTCTCTGTCGATTGCTAGCGGTTATTATTATATTCCAAATGGGTTAACTTCTGTGACTGTCACAGGTGGTAATATCCTATACGGTGCATTCTCGAACTGTACCAGCTTGAAAAGCATTACTATTCCGAATAGCGTGACAAGCATTGGTAACTATGCTTTCTCTGACTGCACCAGCTTAACAAGCATTACTATTCCGGATAGCGTGACAAGTATTGGATATAGTGCGTTCACAGGCTGTACCAGTTTAATGAGCATTAACATTCCGGATAGCGTGATTAGTATAGGTATGGAGGCGTTCTCCGGTTGCCCTTGCTTGGGAAACACTGTGTATGAGGGAATATATTATTTTGGAAATGAATGCAATCCATACCATGCTTTAATTGGACCTGTTGATCGAACGCAACTGTCGTATAAGATCCATGAAAACACAAAACTGATTTGTGACAGAGCATTCTATGATTGCACCAGTTTGAGAGAAATCACAATTCCGAATAGCGTAACAAATATTGGTGATCAAGCATTTACTTATTGTGACAGCCTGACCAGAATATCTATTCCATTTGTGGGCAAGTCCAAGGATGACACCGGTGACACGGGATTCAGAGATATTTTTGGCACGAGTTCATATGACAATGTTCCCGCATCACTGACGACGGTTATTATCACTGGAGGAAATAGCATTAGTGATTTTGCGTTCCATGGATGTAATAGTTTGACGAGTGTTACCATTTCAGATAGTGTGACAAGCATTGGCAATTATGCGTTCTATGGATGTACCGGCTTGACGAGTATTGTCATTCCGAATAGTGTGATAAGCATAGGCTATAATGCGTTTTATCATTGTACCAGCTTAATGAGTGTCACCATCGGAAAATCTGTGACAAGTATTGGCAAAGCCGCATTTGAAGATTGCACAGAATTGAAAAACATCACCATTCCGAATAGTGTAACCAGCATAGGCGAAAATGCTTTTGATGGCTGTATAAGCTTGGAATATAATGTATATGAAGGGGTAAACTACCTCGGAAATAGCGATTATCCATATCTCATTTTAATTAACCCTGTTGATCCAAAACTTAATTCGTACACACTCCATGAGAATACAAGGATCATTTATGAAGACGCGTTCCGTGGTTGCACTGGTCTGACGAGTATCATACTTCCCGATAGCATTACAAGCATTGGTGCGTCTGCATTTTATAAGTGTACTGGCTTGACAAGCATTATCATTCCCGAAGGTGTGACAAACCTTGGCGAGTCTGTATTCTCGAGTTGCACCAACTTGATGAGTATTACTATTCCCGACAGTGTGACAAGCGTAGGTGTTACTGCGTTTTATAAGTGTACCAGCTTGGAGTATAACGTATATGAAGGGGTGAATTATCTCGGAAATAGCAATAATCCATATCTCATTTTAATCAACCCTGTTGATCCAAAACTTAATTCATACGAACTCCATGAAAATACAAAGATCATTTATTACGCTGCATTTCGTTATTGCACTAACTTGACGAATATTGCCGTTCCGAATAGCGTGACAAGTATTGGAGATTCCGTGTTCTCTGGTTGTTCCGATTTGACGAGTATTACCCTTCCGGATGGGGTGGCAAGCATAGGTAATCAAGCGTTCTATAGTTGCACTAGCTTGACAAGCCTCGCCATCCCGGATAGTGTGACGAGCATAGGCAATTATGCGTTCTATGACTGTACCGGTTTAACAAGCATTATTATCCCGGATAGTGTGACAAGCATAGGGGAATATGCATTCTATTGTTGCACCGGTTTGGCGAGCATTACCATTCCTGATAGCGTGACAAAAATTGGAATTGGAGCATTTCAAAATTGCACCGATTTGATGATAGTTTTTGTCCCTGATAGCGTGATTAGCATTGGTCAGTTTGCATTCGACGATTGTACCAGTCTGACTGATATATATTATAGTGGTTCATCGTCGCAGTGGGCGGATATTTCAGCAAATGCATATGTTCCTGAAAACACTATCATCCACTACAACTACGTCCCCTAGGAATAATTTCTCAAATGACATACAAAAGGGCAGCGTCAAGCAAGTTGGCGCTGCCCGATTTATTTGGTTGGAATCAAATCTCTGCATCCGCAAGGGTTGCGGAGTTCTATAGCTGAACGTCAGATCTCCATATCCGCAAGGGTTGCGGCCATGACGGCCTTGATGGTGTGCATGCGGTTTTCGGCCTCGTCAAAGACCACGCTGGCGGGGCTTTCAAACACCTCGTCCGTGACTTCCATGGCGTCTCTGCCGAATTTCTCGCCCATTTCTTTACCTACGGTGGTGTTCATGTCGTGATAAGAGGGTAGACAGTGCATGAAAATGGTGTCCTTGCCCGTCATTTGCATGACCTTGGCATTGACCTGGTAGGGCGCAAGATCGGCAATGCGCTCTGCCCACACCTCCACGGGCTCACCCATGGATACCCAAACGTCGGTATAGATGACGTCCGCGCCCTTGACAGCCGTTTCCACATCCTCGCAGAAGGAAAGTGTGGCGCCGGTTTCTGCCGCAATGGCCTGACATTGATCGATCAAAGCCTGATCCGGAAAATACTTTTTGGGTGCGCAAGCCACGAAATCAAGTCCCATTTTGGCGCAGCCAACCATGAGCGAGTTGCCCATGTTGTATCTGGCATCACCCATATACACCAATTTGGTGCCCTTGAGCTTGCCAACGTGCTCACGAATGGTCAGAAAATCGGCCAAGATCTGCGTGGGATGGAATTCATTGGTCAAGCCGTTCCACACGGGAACACCTGCATGCTTGGCCAACTGCTCGACAAGCTCCTGACCGTAGCCGCGGTATTCAATGCCGTCGTACATGCGGCCAAGCACGCGCGCGGTGTCTGCAATGCTTTCCTTTTTGCCGATCTGTGAGCCTGTGGGCTCCAGATAAGTCACGTGCGCGCCCAGATCGTGCGCTGCTACCTCAAAGCTGCAGCGCGTGCGCGTGCTGGTCTTTTCAAAGATCAGCGCAATGTTTTTATCCATACAAAGCTTGTGGGAGATTCCCGCCTTCTTTTTTGCCTTGAGCTCAGCGGCAAAATCGATCAGCGCCCCGATCTCGGCAGGGGAGAAGTCCAAAAGCTTGAGAAAATGCTTTTTGTAAAAATTCATCATCATACCTCATTTTGGCTGCAAACCGCCACGATTACGTCAAGTGCGTGCTCCAGCACGTCCTGCTCAATATTCAAGGGGGGCAGTAAGCGAACCTTATCCTTAGCCTTGATGACCAGCACACCTTGCTCACGGCAAGCGGCGATCACCTCGTTCGTGTCTTTTTTTGTGCGGAAACCGATCATCAGTCCAAGTCCCGAAAGGTCGTATATGCCGTCGCACGTACTAAGTCTTTCCCAAGTATGGGCGGCTTTTTCTCTGACCTTTTGCAAAAAGGGCTCGTCCAAGCGCGAAAGCACGTGCAAAGCACCCGCGCAGCAAACGGGATTGCCGCCAAAGGTGGAGCCGTGTGAGGAGGGGGTCAGCGTGTCCTTGACCTTCTCGCCAAGCAGTGTGGCACCCAGCGGCAAGCCGCCTGCAAGTCCCTTTGCGGTGGAGAGGATGTCGGGGGTAATGCCGTACTGCATATAGGCGTACAGCGTGCCTGTTCTGCCGTTTCCGGTCTGTACCTCGTCTGCGATTACGAGAATATCATTTTGCTCTGCAAGAGAGGCAAGATAGGTCACGTAATCCTTGTCCAAAGGGCAAACACCGCCCTCGCCCTGCACGGGCTCGATCATGATGGCGGCAAGCTTGTGTGCCTTGACGGCTGCGGCAAGCGCATCCTTATCGTTGGGAGGCACGTGGGCAAAGCCCTCGGTCAGCGGCAAAAAATCCTTGTGAAAGACCTCTTGCCCGGTGGCCGCCAGCGTGGTTACGGTTCTTCCGTGAAAGCTGCCCTGTAGCGTCAGGATCGTATGGAAATCGGTCCCTTTTTTCTCGGCAGCGTACTTGCGCGCGACCTTGATGGCGCATTCGTTTGCCTCGGCACCCGAATTGGAGAAAAATACCTTTTTCATGCCCGTGCGCAGGCAAAGCTGTTCTGCAAGCTTGGCGCAGGGATCGGTGTAGTACAGATTGGAGGTGTGCTGCAGCGTGCAAAGCTGCGCGGTTACGGCTGCTACCCAATCGGGATCGGAGTATCCCAGCGTGTTGACCGCGATACCGCTGCCAAGATCAATATAGCATTTGCCGTTTTCATCATATGCGTAAGCGCCTTGGCCGCGCACGATATTCAGGGGAAAGCGTGCGTAGGTGTTGGCGACGTAGCGGCTGTCAAGTTGTTTTGTGTTGTCAGAATTCATGCTTGTTCTCCCATTACCATTGTACCCGCGCCCTCATCGGTCAAAAGCTCCATGAGAATGGCGTGAGGGATTCTGCCGTCCATGATGGTCACGTCCTTAACGCCCGCACGGATCGCCTCAATGCAGCAATCCACCTTGGGGATCATGCCGCCCGAGATCACACCGTCCTCGTACAGCTTGTGTGCCTCGCTGACGGTCAGATGGGGAATCAGGCTGGTGGGATCGTCCTTGTCGCGCAGAATGCCTGCAACGTCCGTCATCATGATCAGTCTGGCAGCCCCCAGCGCACCTGCAATGTAGGCAGCGGCCGTGTCACCGTTGATGTTGTAAACGTTGCCTTGGTGGTCGCTTGCTACGGTGGAAATGACGGGGATATAGTTCTTTTCCAAAAGGTCGGTGATGGGCTGCGTGCGGATCTTGGTAATCTCTCCCACAAAGCCCAGGCGTTCATCCTTGACCTTGGCTTCGATGATCCCACCGTCCATGCCCGAAAGGCCGACTGCGTGTCCGCCCTTCATCTGCAGGAGCGTGACAAGGCTTTTGTTGACCTTGCCTGCCAATACCATCTGCACGATGTCCACCGTTTCCTTGTCGGTGACGCGCAGGCCGTTTACGAATTCGGGCTTTTTGCCCAGCTTTTTCATCATATCGCTGATCTCGGGGCCGCCGCCGTGTACCAGCACGACCTTGACACCGATCAGCCATAAAAGCGCCACGTCTTCCATGACCTGCTGCTTGAGTGTTTCGTCGATCATGGCGTTGCCGCCGTATTTGACCACCACGATCTCACCGTTGTAGCGTTTGATATAGGGCAGGGCAGCGGTGAGCACGTGCGCGCGCTGCGCGTTTGAAAATTGAAGCTCGTTTATCATGTTCTGTAATCTCCGTTGATTTTGACGTAGTCGTAGGTCAGATCGCAGCCCCATGCGGTGGCCGATTCCGTGCCGTCGTGCAGATCAATGAGAATGTTGATCTCATCGCAAAGCAGGATCTCCTTGGCCTTTTCCTCGGAGAAATCCACGCCCGCACCGTTCTGGCAAACAAGCACCGTCCCTGCAGCCGAGGCAAACGAAACCTCGATCTTGTTCACGTCCGCAGGTACGCCCGCGTATCCGATGGCGCACAGCACGCGCCCCCAGTTGGCGTCTGCACCGAACATGGCCGCCTTGGTCAGGGAAGAACAGATGACGCTCTTGGCGCAAGTCTTGGCGATCTGCTCGGTAGGAGCACCGCTCACGGCACATTCCAAAAGCTTGGTCGCGCCCTCACCGTCCGCAGCGATGCAGCGGCAAAGATAGATGCAAACCGTATTGAGCGCCTTCATAAAGGCGTTGAAATCCTCCCCCTCGGCTTCGATCACGGGGTTTTCTGCCATGCCGTTTGCAAGGATGGCGACCATGTCGTTGGTCGAGGTATCACCGTCCACGCTGACCATGTTGAAGGTGGACTTGATATCGGTGGAAAGTGCTTTTTGCAGCATAGCGGGAGAGATGGCACAGTCTGTGGTCAGGAATACCAGCATGGTTGCCATATTGGGGTGGATCATACCCGACCCCTTGGCAATGCCGCCCAGCGTACAGGTCTTGCCGCCAACCGTAAAGGTTACGGCACATTCCTTTTTCTTGGTGTCGGTGGTCATGATGCCCTCGGCTGCAGCGTCGCTGCCATGATCGGAAAGCGCTTGGATCAGCGCGGGAATGCCGTTTTGAATGGGTGTGACGTCCAAAGGCTGACCGATCACGCCTGTGGATGCAACCACAACGTCCGAAGCGGGAATGTGCAGGGCATCAGCCAATGCCGCGCAGGTTTGCTTGGCAACAAGCGCACCGTCTGCGTTACAGGTGTTGGCGTTGCCGCTGTTGCAGATCACGGCTTGTGCGTAGCCGTCCGCAATATTCTGCTTGGTCACGCCCAAGGGAGCACCCTTGACCAGATTGGTGGTATAAACTGCCGCGCAGGAAGCGCGTTTTTGGCTGTAGATGAGTGCAAGATCCTTTTTGGAGCGGTTTTTGCGAATGCCGCAATGCACGCCCGAGGCAAGAAATCCTTTTGCGGCACAAATGCCGCCGATAACAAATTCCATGGTATTGATTCTCCGTTATGTTAAAGTGAAAGTCTTATAGTGAAAGTCCCGTTGTGGGATCGATGCCCAGAACAGTGTTCAGGCATTGAATGGCGGCACCCGAGGCACCCTTGCCGAGATTGTCGTAGCGGGCGATCAGCAAAAGCCTGTCGTCGTTGCCCGCAACCGTGATCTGCATACTGTCCTTGCCGCCGAGTGCGACCGCTGATAAAAATCCGTTCTCGTCCGCGCTTTCTGTATAGTTTACGATTGGACCGCAGTATTTTTCTCGGTACAGCTGCTTGATGGCTTGTGCATCAAAGCCGTTTTGCAGATAAGAGCCGAACAGCGGCACTGTGACCTCCATGCCCGAGTAAAAATCTCCCACGATGGGGCAGAAAATGGGAGGGGAAGAAAGACCTGTGACCGTTTGCATTTCGGGCAGATGCTTGTGCGTCTGTGCAATTCCGTATTGTCTGGGTGCGTCAAGCAAGGGATCGCGGTCAGTGCTTTGATAGTCAGCGATCATGCTCTTGCCACCGCCGCTGTAGCCTGTCAGAGAAAAGCAGGTGAGCGGTGTGTTAGGGGCAATGGCACCCGCTTCGATCAAAGGATAGATCAGCGCGATAAAGCCGCCCGCATGACATCCGGGAACGGCAATGCGTTTGGATGCCTGTATTTTGCTTTTATGCTGTACCGACAGCTCGGGAAACCCGTACGCCCAATCGGGATGCGTTCTGTGTGCGGTCGAGGTGTCAATGATCACGGTGTCGGGGTTTTGCACAAGGGAAACCGACTCGCGTGCTGCTGCGTCCGGCAAACAAAGAAACGCAATATCCGCGCTGTTCAACGCCTCTTTTCTGCAGGCAGGATCCTTGCGTTGCGTGTCGTCCAAAAGTAACAGGGAGAGGTCGTTTCTCTCTGCCAATCTTTCATAAATACGCAGCCCTGTTGTGCCGGCTTTGCCGTCGATAAATACTGTTTTGGTCATGGGTATCGCTCCAAATAAAAAGATGAATAAATATTACCATAAAATTTCGGATTATGCAATAGATTTTGCGAAATTTCCGAAAATAATTTATAATTATGCATAAATAGCGCATAATTCATGCAAATATACACCGTTATGCAAAAAAACAGGATGCCGTACTTCACATACGGCATCCTTCTGGGTTGTCGCTTGGGGATGAAGGGCTCAAATTTCGTCGGCAATGACGACGATCTCGCAACCGTCGTGTCCGTTCATACACTTTTCAAAAGCTTCCTCGTCATCCCATTCGAGAATGAGCTGCTTGGCCTTTTTATTCTTGATGACCTTGACCAGTACAACGATTCCGGCTGCAACAACGGCAGCAACACCAAGGGAAATCAGTACGATCTTCCAAACGTTATTGTTGTTCTTTTGTTCCATGTATGTAACCTCCATATAAAGTTTTCCACTTACAGTATACAACAAACCCTTTCGAAAATCAAGTACCTTTGCATTGTTTTTTGCCGAAATTTCGTGTCTGACACGCAAAATTTTCATTTGCTTCACATTTTGCCGGCATTCTTTGGAGCGGTGTGCAAAAAATTTCAAAAATATGCAAAAAAAGTGTGACAGAACGCGCGTAATGTGCTATAATGGTTAGCAATGAAATGAAAGGAGGCGGGAGCATGACTTACCGTGACGTCTGTGCAAGACTACAAAGTGCGGGCATTGAAAATGCCGAAGCTGAGGCGGGGATACTGTTGGCGCATTTTTGCGGTGTGAGTGCTTCTCAGCTTCTGTTTCGAAAAGGTGAGGATTTTCAAAGCGATGAGCTGTCTGCGGCAATAGAGCGCAGAGTCAAGCGCGAGCCCTTGCAATATCTGCTTGGGGAGTGGGAGTTCTTTGGTATCCCTTTTAACGTCAGTCCCGATTGCTTGATCCCCAGACCCGATACCGAGCTTTTGGTTGAGAGTGCCATTGCACGTGTGCCGCAGGGCGCGCACTTTGCCGATTTCTGTACGGGCAGCGGCTGCATTGGGGCAGCAGTGCTTGCGCACCGACCGGATACGACGGCCGTACTGGTGGACGTTTTCGAAAACACACTGGCACTTGCCAAGCAAAATTGCATCAAAAACGGGGTGCAGGATCGTGCAGATTGGGTGCTTTGCGATCTGTTGCAGCCGCTTGACGGCGCTTTTGCGCCTAAATTTGACGCTATACTGTCCAATCCGCCCTATATTCCCACAGAGGTGGTCAAGGGGCTTGCGCCCGAGCTTGCGCATGAGCCGCAGGCTGCTTTGGACGGCGGCGAGGACGGCATGTGCTTTTACCGCCATTTCCTTATGCAGACCGAGCACGTTTTGAATGAGGGAGGCTTTTGGCTGTTTGAGATAGGCTATGACCAAAAGGACGCCATTATTGCGCTCGCAGGGCAGCTTGGCTTTGCTTGCGAGGTGACGTGTGATCTTGGCGGCAATCCGCGCGTGGCATACGTTACCAGACCTGAATGAATTGAAGATTTGACATAAAGGAGATATGGATTTTGAATATCGTAGTTTTGATGGGAGGACTTTCTCCCGAAAGAGACGTTTCGCTTACCTCGGGCTCCCTGATTGCCAATGCGCTGATCAGAAAAGGGCACAGAGTTTGTCTTTTAGACGTATACCTTGGCAGAGAGTTGTCCGCAACAGGCCTTGACGATTGCTTTTTGACCAAGCCCTATCCCGCGCATAGTGTCAGTGAGCAAGTGCCCGACCTGGAGGCACTTAAGGCTGCAAGCGGCAACGGTGAAGCCAAGATTGGTCCGAACGTGATCCCGCTTTGTAAATACGCTGACGTGGTATTCATGGCACTGCACGGGGATATGGGAGAAAACGGTCAGCTGCAGGCTACGCTGGATTCGTTTGGCATCCGTTATACGGGTTCGGGCTACGCCGGCAGCTTGCTGGCTATGGATAAGGATCTTTCCAAGAAAATTTTGGTCGGTGCAGGTGTCCCCACGCCCGAATGGGGCATGGTTGATCTGATCGCCGGCATTCCCGATGCACCTCCCGCACATATTGGGTATCCTTGTGTGGTTAAGCCATGCTCGGGCGGTTCCAGTGTGGGCGTATCCATGGTGGAAAATGCGGCAGAGTTCGCAGATGCCATGTCTGCTGCCGCAAAATATGAAAGATACGTGCTGGTCGAAAAGAAGATCGAGGGCAGGGAGCTGACGGTCGGGATTCTGGCAGGCGAGGTACTGCCCGCTATTGAGATCATTCCCAAAGAGGGCTTTTACGACTACGCCAACAAGTATCAGGGCGGTAAGACAGAGGAGATCTGTCCTGCACCGATCGATGAGAGCACGCGCGTGCTGGTCGGAGAGCTGACGCTTCGTGCCTTTGACGCGCTGCGCCTTGGCGGATATGCGCGTTTTGACTGGATGTTGGATGCCAAGGGAGGACTTTGGTGCCTGGAGGCAAACACCTTGCCGGGGATGACGCCCACAAGCCTTTTGCCGCAAATGGCAGAGAAGATCGGACTTGACTACGATTCCTTGTGTGAAAAGCTGGTGCAGCTGGCTTTGTAAATCAAATCAATCGGTACCCACCGTGCATGAATCCTGCACGGTGGGTGCTTTTTTCGGCAAACTGCCCGATTTCATAAAAATCGATTTGTGAAAAACGCAGAAATCTTTGGTTTTCAGCGAAAAACTTGTGAAAACTCTCGCAATTCGAACGGATTTGTGATACAATTATTGTAGCGAATGATATATGGAGGAATAGGATATGAAACTGAGATTTTTGAGTGTGATTCTCGCTGCGCTGATGCTGCTTGCATGTTTTGCAGGCTGTGTGGATGCCGAGAATCCCGAAGAGAACGGATCGGATACCACCGAGGTAGAGGTTGACGAATATCAGGTGGCTCTTGATGCGATCGAAGTAGACCTGGGCGGAAACGATTTTGCAATCGTTTGCCGTAACGATGCAGGTAATGCGCAGAACGAAATGATGCGCGAGGAAACCAGCTCCGACCCGCTTGAGGCAGCTGTTTATAACAGAAACCTGCTTTTGTCCGAAAAGTGCAGTATCAACTATATCGTTTCTCCCGTTGCCACAGGCGACGTGGTCGGCACGATTGCAAACGATATCAAGGGCGGCTCGGGTGAGTACAGCGTGGCAATGCCCGATATGATGGGCGCGGGCACCATGGCAACCCGCGGTCACTTGCGCGATTTTAACGACCTGCCTTACATTGATCTGGATGCTGAATGGTGGGATCAGGGTACTGCTGCGATGAGCATTGGCGGTAAGGTGTTCTGGATGAACAGTGATATCAATTTCTTGGCGCACGACGTGACCTTCCTGATCTTGTTCTCCAAGGTGCTTGCTGAAAAAGAAGGCTTGGATAACCTGTATGAAACGGTTGAAAATCAGGAATGGACGTTGGACGTGTTCAGCTCATATGTGGAAAAGGTTTCCCAGGATGCTAACGGCGACGGTAAATATGACAGTGCAGACACCTATGGCTTGATCGGAACTTCCTCTATGGGCTCTACCATGTTCTACGCTTCCGGACTCAAGTATATCGAGTGTCCCGTGGATGGCGATCCTTATCTGTGCATGACCGATTCGGATCTGCTCAAGGCCACCGATCTTCTTGATAAGGTACTGGATATCTTTTATGCCGGCAATTCTACCTTTATCGTAAAAGCAGGTGATGAGGGTGTGGCAAAGAGCATGTTTGCCGCCAACCAGGGCCTGTTTTACAGCGAGGTTGCAAGCTATATTGTGAATTTGAAGGATATGTCGGACGATTTCGGTGTTCTGCCCGTTCCGAAGTACGACAAGGCACAGGAAAATTACAGCACTTGGGTGCACGGTATCTCCTCCACTATGGTCGTTCCCGTAGGTCCTCAGAATCCCGAGGACGTCAGCAAGGTGCTGGAGTGCATGGCTATCCTGTCCGGTAAGCACGTCATCCCCACCTACTATGAGCTGGTTCTCAAGCGTAAGACGGTACGTGACGAGGAGTCCGCAGGCATGCTGGATATCATTTTCTCCAACCGTACCTACGACTTAGTCAACTATTACAGTACGCTGGCACTGGCAGGCACCTTCCAGGGAGCCGTAACAAGAGGCACCAATTCCTTCTCGTCCTCGTATTCCAAGAGTGCAAGTAAGGCAGAAAAGCAACTCAATAAACTGATCAAACAATTTGACGATTAACGTATGAAAAAGTATCTGCTTCCAAAGAGCGGGACGTTTTATAAGGCAAATCTGCATTGCCACACCGTCTGCTCGGACGGAAAATACACGCCCGAGCAGATCAAGCAAAAATACATGGCAGAGGGCTATGCGGTTGTGGCGTTTTCGGACCACAACCGCATTTTGCCCCATCCCGAGCTGCGCGGATCGGATTTTGTCCCGCTGACCGCTATTGAAATTGATTTCAACGCTCCTACGCAGCCTTGGAGCCATGCAAGCGTTTACCATCTCAATTATTTTTCGCCGGATCCCGACAGAGCCGAGTTCTTGCCGTTTGAGCGCATATATGATGCGGACGTGATCAGCGATCTCAATCTGCGCGCAAGTGCTGAGGGCTTTTTGGTGCAGTATAATCATCCGCGCTGGTCGTTCCAAAGCGCAGCGGATTTTCTGCCTCTTAAGGGACTTTGGGGCTTTGAGGTGTACAATACCGGCTGTCAGGTCGAAATGTTCAACGGCTGGGGAGATTATGAATTTGAGCTTTGCTGCCGCGCGGGCATGCGCGTCGTACCGGTTGCGACAGACGATAATCACAATTGGCATATGGATGAAGATTCACCGCACAGCGACTCGTTTGGCGGTTGGAGCATGATCAAGGCCGAATCGTTGACGTATTCGAATATTTTCGAGGCTATGAAAAGGGGCGATCTGTACGCTTCAACCGGCCCCGAGATCCGCGAGTTGTGGGTAGAGGACGGTGTTGCGCACGTGGTCACCTCGCCTGTTTGCGGCATTTCTTTCTTGACAAGCGGTCGCGAAACCTCCACCAAGCGCACGCACGGTGACGCTTTGACCGAGCATAGCTTTGCGATCCCGCCGCACGTGAAATTCGTGCGCGTGGAGCTGCACGACAGCAAGGGCGGACGTGCCTTCTCGCGTCCATACGACATTTCGGAGTTGTTTTGATATTTGAGTAAGGAGTTATTATGGATTTTTGGTGCAAACCTTCAGCCGAGCGCGTATATAAGCACACGCGCAAGCAAAAGGCCGATTGCGCAAGACTTAGCTTGCACAGCGGCAAGAATATGTACGTCAGCGCACAGCTTTTGCTGCGTGAGGTCGAGGCCGGCTTTGACGTGACCGACGTGGTCGTGACAGGCGTGCCTGCAGGCGTGAGTGCCGAGGTGTGCGTACAGGATTACGCTGTCTTTAACGACGGTCTGCCTTATCCCGATATTCAAAGACCGGGGAAGAGCGTGCGCGTTCTCCCCAATACCACGGAGGGGTTGTGGCTGCACCTGTGGGTATCCAAGGGGGCAGAGCAGGGCAGTTGTTGTATTTCCTGCACGGTCAAAACCTCGCGCGGTGACTATACGGCACAGATCAACCTGCGCGTCTATCCCGTGACCATCCCCGAGGCTGCCGATTCTGCATTCGGGCATGAATATTTCTTCTGTGCAACCGG
The DNA here is from genome assembly GCA_017452945.1 of Clostridia bacterium. Next base: position 21,809 of record JAFTLD010000008.1, read on the forward strand.
CTTTTTCCCGCCCGAGGGAAAGTCGTGGGAGCCTCCCATCAAGCCCTTTTACAATACCTACCGTTACAGCGACCAATGGTGGGAGCTGATGGCCAATTATGCACGCGCCATGAAGGTGCTGCGCGTTAACAGCCTGAACGTGACGCCCATCGATTTTCTGATCGATGCGGGCTCAAAAAGGATCTCCGAGACCGAGTGGCATTTCGACTACACGCTGCTTGACCAATTTATCGAGCTGTTTTTGCGCGAGGGCAGCTTTCAGTATCTGACGCTCAGCGCACCCGTCGGCTCCGTCTGGGGAAAGACCATCCTTGGCTGCGGAGATCACGGTGATATTGTCTGGTATGAGATCGGCAAGTCCGAGGCCGAGCATTGGGCGCGCGCTTATTGGGGCGGTATGTACAAGCACTTTGAGGAAAAGGGCTGGCTTTCCATGCTCAATCTGAGATTGCAGGATGAGCCGCACTCCACCGAGTATTGGTTCTGGGCAAGAAAGATCGCAAAAGAGGTTTGCCCCGGTATTCCCTGCGGTGAGCCGCTGGATACGCATGAGATCGCGCTGCAGCTTGCAGGAGAGTGCAATCAGTACGTGCCAAGACTTGAGGTATATGCAAGCGATCCCTTCTTCTATCGCGAAAGACAAAAGGCAGGGGACACGGTTTGGTGCTACAGCTGCTGCTTCCCGGAAGAGAATTGGTGGCTCAATAAGTTTATCGATCTGCCGCATTCCTACAGCCGCATGATCAAGTGGGCATGCTATTCGCAGGGCATTACCGGATTTTTGCATTGGGGCTTCAATTATTGGGGCGAGAAGACCATTTACGGCATTCAGCCCAATGCCAGATATAAGGGAGATGGCTATATCGTCTATCCCGATATTGAGAATTTTGGCGTGCTGCACTCTAACAGAGGCGTTGCAACGCGCGAGGGACTTTACGATTGGGAGCTTTTGCATATGCTCGGACAAAAGGATCCTGCAGCGGCGAAGGCCATATCCCAGTCTGTTGCCCGTACGTTTGAGGACTTTACGGACGATGCTGTCGTGATCGATGCAGCACGCGTTCGTCTGTTGGAAGCTGTTTGTGAGTAAGATTTGGAGGTTGTTTATGAAAAAACGTTGGATTGCATTGATCTCTGCTGCCGTGATTCTGGTACAGGGCGTGCTGGCACTGGTCACAAGTGCTACGGGCGTGCTGTTCATAGTTTCCGTCATTAATGCGGTGAAATGATCAAAAAGGGGTGACAGCGCATCTGTCACCCCGTTTCCACGTAAGGAGATATTGCGTATGAAAACAAAAATGAAGGGCAGGTTTTATTTCGCGCTCGTGCTGTTCGGCCTTTTGGGGCAGATCGCGTGGGTGGTGGAGAATATGTACCTGAACGTGTTTATCTATAAAATGTTTGCGGCTTCACCGGGGGATATCCGTCTGATGGTGAGCGCGTCGGCTATCGCAGCCACGCTGACCACCGTGTTTATGGGCGCACTTTCGGATAAAATCGGCAAGCGAAAGCTGTTCATTTCAGGCGGCTACGTGCTTTGGGGCATTTCCATCTTAGCCTTTGCCGTGGTGCGTATGGACGTGATCAGCGCGATCATTCCCATGACCGTATCTGCTGCCACCGTAGGCGTTTCGCTGACCGTGGTGCTTGACTGCATCATGACCTTTTTCGGCTCAACCGCCAACGACGCGGCCTTTAACGCGTGGCTGACAGACAGCACGACGGAAAAGAACCGCGGGGCTGCCGAGGGACTGAACGCCATGATGCCGCTGATCGCGATTTTGTTTGTGTTTGGCGGTATGATGCTGATGCCCGCGAGCATTACGCAGGATATGCCGCTTTATTGGACGATCATGTTCTGCATCATCGGCGGTATCGTGCTGATTGCAGGCGTGCTGGGCTTTTTCCTGATCCGCGATCCTGATATCAAGCCCTCTTCGGACGGTTATTTTTCCACCGTGTTTTATGGCTTCCGTCCATCTACTCTCAAGCAAAACGTGGGACTTTACGTGCATCTTGCCGTGTTCGTGCTGTTCAATATTGCTATTCAGATATTCATGCCGTACCTCATCATTTACTATGAGGTGTCGCTCGGCATGTCTGATTACGTGTTGGTCATGGCACCTGCCATCATTCTTGCGTCGGTGGCAACCTCGTTGTGGGGCAGGGTTTACGACAAGAAAGGCTTCAAGCTGACAGGGATCCTTGCCATGCTATGGATGTGCGCGGGCTTTGTCATGCTGTTCTTCTTCAAAGGAAAATTACTTGTCTTTATCGGTTCGCTGCTCATGATGTGCGGATATCTGTGCGGAGCGGCTGTATTCGGGGCAAAGATCCGTGATCTCACTCCTGCGGGCAAGGCGGGCAGATTACAGGGCATCCGCATTTTTGCGCAGGTGCTGCTGCCGGGTGTGATCGGCCCTTGGATCGGTGAGCTGGTGCTGGCAAATGCCGAAAAGATCGTCAACGGTGACGGTACCGAATCCTTTGTACCGAGCGCAAATATCTTTCTTGCCGCGCTTGTCGTGGCCGTGATCGTACTGATTTCGATCATTCTGATCAAGGACAAAAAGAAACCTAACCTGCAAGAGCTGCACACGCCCTTCGAGGATGACGGGCATGTATGGGAAAAGGAATATCCAAGACCGTCCATGCGCCGCGAGAATTGGCAAACTCTGTGCGGTGAGTGGGAGCTTTCGGTGCTGTCTAAAAAGGGAATAGAGCCCGTAGGTAAGATCCACGTGCCGTTCCCGCCTGAAAGTAGACTTTCGGGGATCCAAAGGGAACTCGGAAAGGGCGAATCTTGGCTGTATGAGCGAGAGTTTGAGTTAGAAAAAATAGACGGTAGGGTTCTTTTGCACTTTGGCGCGGTGGATCAGGTTTGCACCGTGATCGTCAACGGTGAAAAGATAAGCTGTCATGAGGGCGGATATCTTCCGTTTGCCGTGGATATCACCGCGTGGGTCAAAAACGGAAAAAACCGCCTTGCCGTACAAGCTTCCGACACGCTTGACCACGATCTTGGCTGGGGCAAGCAGAGAGTCGACCGCGGCGGTATGTGGTACACGCCCATCAGCGGCATCTGGCAGCCCGTATGGCTGGAGCAGGTGCCGGAAAAGTATATTGATTCCATCAGAATCGATACCACAACCGAAAAAATGACCCTGCACGTCAAGGGCGGTGAAAACTTTAAGGAGCTGACCGTCCACACTCCCGAGGGCACCGAGGTGATCAGCTTTACGGGTGATACAGTGGAGTTTGAGCCATTCAACCCCATTCTGTGGATACCCGAGCGGCCGTATTTGTATCAGTTTACGCTGACTTCGGGCAAGGATACGGTGCAGTCCTATTTCGCCCTGCGCACGGTTTCGGTGGAGAATGTGAGCGGTACGCCCCGCATTTGCTTGAACGGCAAGCCGTATTTCTTCCACGGACTTTTGGATCAGGGCTATTTCCCGGACGGCATTTATCTGCCGGGTAGCCCCAAGGGATACCAAAACGATATTCTGACCGCCAAGAAAATGGGCTTTAACATGCTTCGCAAGCACATCAAGATCGAACCGCAGACATTCTATTATTTGTGTGACAAGCTGGGCATGATCGTGTTCCAGGACATGGTCAACAGCGGCGATTACAGCTTTCTGATCGACACCGCGCTACCCACCGTCGGATTCAAGCGCGGTATTACCCATAAGGTCAGTCCGCGCAGAAAGCAAGCCTTCCTTGCGGACAGTGAGCAAACGATCAAGCTGCTCCACAACCACCCGTGCGTGTGCTATTACACCATCTTCAACGAGGGCTGGGGACAGTTTGAGGCCGACAAGACCTATGACGCGCTACGTCCGCTTGATCCGTCCCGCATCTGGGACACCACCTCGGGCTGGTTTTGGGAGAGCAAGAGTGACGTGCAGAGTGAGCATATCTATTTCAAAAAGATCGATATCAAGCCGTGGGGTGACCGCCCTGTGGTGCTGTCCGAGTTTGGCGGCTACGCCTGCCGCGTAGAGGGGCATATCTTTAACCCCGATAATAACTATGGCTACAGCACCTATCCCACGCCCGAAGCGTGGCAAAAGGCCACTGAGGCCTTGTACCGCGAGCAGATCCTGCCTGCCATCAAGAACAGCGGTCTTTGCGCTGCGGTGCTGACGCAGATTTCGGACGTGGAGGATGAAACCAACGGTCTTGTGACCTACGACAGACAAATCGAAAAGGCAGACGCTGCCGCCATGGCCGCGCTTGCAAGTGAACTATATGACTGCTATGCAAAAACAGCAGGGAACGGAGACTCTTATGGAAAATAAAATGGCTTTACCGGGACAAGAGGAAAAGGAGCTGCAGGTAAATGCGGCGGGGTGGAGTTGTCCCGAATTCAAGGTGTCGAGTGTGTTTGGCTCGCATATGGTGCTGCAAAGAGAGCGCCCCATCCGCATCTGGGGCTTCTCGGATGCGCCCGGCTCTGTGATCACGGGTGAATTTATGGGCGAGAGAGTAACTGCCACCGTGACCGAAGACTGCCGCTGGACGCTGCGCTTTGTGCCGCACAGCGCGGTTTGGGAAGGCAAGCAGATGGTGATCTACGACGATCGCGGACACAGCCAAGTGCTTGACGACGTGCTGGTGGGCGATGTTTGGATGATCGGTGGTCAATCCAACGCTGAGCATAATTTGGGGAGCTGCCTTGATTGGGCGCCCGAGCAATGGTACGATAAGGATGAGCCCTTGCGCCTGTTCGCGCAAACGCGCCAGTATGCCTTCGAGCATCAGGAGCTTTGTGCCGAACCGCAACCCGACGTCATTAACCCCGATTGGGGCTGGCAGCTGCCACTTGAGCAGGCAGCGTACAGCTTTTCTGCCATTGGCTGGTTCTTCGGTAAGGAGCTGCTTCGCTACATCGATGCCCCCGTGGGTCTTATCATGATGGCAGCGGGCGGGGCTTGCATTCGCGAGCTGATGCCTGCAGAGCTTGCAGCTGAGTTGGGGTATACCACCACGGTAGCCGTACCGCTTGGTGGATTTTACAATTCACTCATTCATCCCTTCGTGCCGCTTGCGTTCAAGGGTCAGATCTTTTTCCAAGGCGAGAGTGAGGGCTGTTTTCCGGATCGCGCTCCCGTTTATGACAAGGAGCTTATCAGATTTGTAGAGGATGAGAGAGCGCGCTTCGGACACGATTTCCCGTTCTACAACGTGCAGCTTTCAGACTACCGTGACGAATGCTTTACCTATTTCGCATGCCTTGATACGGTGCGCGTCAAGCAGTTGGATGCGCTTTCGCAGATCCCCAACAGTACCTTGACACCTGCCATGGATCTTGGCTCCCCCGATGATCATCCCGACTTTGCACATTCACCGCGTAAATATGAGCTGGCTATGCGTATCGCAAATCTTGCGCTGGCGCGTGAATACCGCATTGGCAGTGAATACGATGCACGTGCGCCCAAGCCCACCATGGCTCAGAAAAGCGCGGACGGTAAGCAGATCACGGTTGCCTTTACCGATATCGGGGACGGTCTTTGCGTCTGGGGACAGTCGCCCAAGGACAGCATCGGGCAAGAGGTCAAGGGCTTTACGCTGGGAGAGAGGGAAAGTCAGATCCCTGTGCGCGCGGTCATCGAAACGCGCGGTCTTGTAACGGTGGACGTTCCCGAGGGAGCGGATACGAGCATGGTATCTTATGCTTACGGAATCCGTGCCACGGTTGAGCATGCCAACCTGCGTAACGGCAATAATCTGCCTGCATTTGCCTTTTCTATGCGCGTGGATTGACCGAAAAGTCATTGACAAGCGCGTGACTTTGTGATACAATACATTGAAAAAATACGTGTAAAGGACGGAAAAGACCATGTTTCAATATTTTTTTGAAACAAAGGACACCATACCCAAGGGAGTGGGCTTTGAGCCGTTTGACGCGACGCATATGTTTTGGCTTGTGCTGCTTGTTATACTTGCTGTGACAGGCTGTCTGATCTACCGAAGATTGGATGAAAAGAGGCGGAAAATCTTTCGCATCGTGCTGGCTTCTCTGATCGTGGCGGATGAGCTTTATAAGATCATCGGTCTTTTGGCGATCGGAAAATACACTGCGGGATATCTGCCGCTGCATCTTTGCAGTATCAATGTTTTTATCATCGCGATCCATGCTTTCAAGCCGTATCGGGTGCTGGATAATTTCTTATATACCGTGTGCATTCCCGCTTCGCTGGCGGCCTTGCTGCTGCCGAATTGGACAAAGCTGCCGCTGTTGAATTTCATGCATATTCACAGCTCTACGGTACATATCCTGCTTTTGCTGTATCCGCTGATTCTGACGGTGTGCGGTGATATCAAGCCGTGTTTTCGCGATCTTCCCAAGAGTCTTGCGTTGCTTTTGGGGTTTGCGATCCCGATATACGGCGTCAACGTATGGCTCGGTAAAAACTTCATGTTTCTGATGAAACCGGACGGAATTGCGCCTTTGGTATTTTTTGAGAATCTTTGGGGAAACCATTTGTATGGGTATCCCGTGCTGATTACGGCCATTGTGGCTGTGATGTACGCACCTTGGCTGATTGCGTATTGGGTGCAGAAAAAACGAAAAAAGAGCGCTGCATTGGCGCATTGAATTGAAGGAGTTAATATGGCAAATTACAGAAGAGGCAGAATCAATGATGAGATGCAAAAGGAGCTGATGGTCATTTTGCGCGGCGTCAAGGATCCCCGTGTCAGCGAGGCGTTTGTCAGCGTCACCGCGGTGGATACCACGCCCGATCTCAAGTATGCCAAGGTTTATTATTCCTGCCTTTCGGGCAATAAAAAGGAGGTGGCAAAGGGCTTGCGCCAGGCAAGCGGCTATATGCGCACGCAGCTGGCAAGAACGCTCAATCTGCGCATGACGCCCGAGCTGACCTTTATTGAGGACGCTTCGGTCGAGCACGGTGCGCGCATTGCCAAGATCCTTGAGAATATTGAGTTCCACGATGAGGTCTTGGAAGAAAATTCGGAAGAATGATCTTGGCTTTACATGAATAAAAAATCCTTCCCGGGGAAATCATAGCCTTGTCGCAAAGACAAACTATGATAAAAGGGAAGGATTTTTTATGTACAAGAGAATACTTACGGGCGGGATCATCCTGCTGTTTTTACTGGGCGTTTTCAGCGTGCTGCCGATACATGGGGAGCAGAAGATTTACGAGAGCGTTGTGCGGTTGCACGTGCTGGCAAATTCGGATAGCGAACAGGATCAGGCACTGAAGCTTTTGGTGCGTGACGAGGTGTTGCGCGTCACGGGGCCTATGCTGCAGGACTGCACAAGCAGGGAGCAAGCGGTGGAAATACTGACGGAGCAATCCGATGTCATAAGAGAAGCTGCGCAAGCGGTTGTGACAGAGCAGGGATACACCTATCCTGTCAGCATTTTGCTTGGCGAGGAGGACTACCCCACGCGAAACTATGAAAATTGCTGTTTCCCGAGCGGCAGATATGTGTCCTTGCGCGTGTGCATCGGAGAGGCAGAGGGGCAGAATTGGTGGTGCGTATTGTTCCCACCGCTTTGCCTGTCGGCTGCGAGTGCCGAGAACGACCAAAGCAACGAGGACGCCTTTATTTCGGTGGGGCTGACGGGAGAGCAATACAAGGTGATCACCGAGACCGATACCGTCAAATACCGCATCCGTTTTAAGGTGCTGGAAGCGGTGCAGGAGCTTTTGGGAAAAGGGAAATGAGTATTAATTAATGAATGATGAAGAATGAAGAATGAATAGTGAAGAATTGTGGTAGAAAAAAGAGCCGTGCGGCTCTTTTTTCTTTCCATAATGATTCATTTTTCATGATTCATCATTCATTTTTCATTAAAAAATAAAAACGGCTATTGCATCCAATAGCCGCTTTTATTTGTCGTTGTCTTATTCCTCAGCGGTCAGAATTTCCAGCTCTGCATCAGCCTCTTCGAAGCCCAGCTCCTCGGGGATCTCGTAGTCCTCGTCAACGCTGATCTCAACGTTCTTCTTCTTGGTCAGCTTTGCCTTCATGTTCTTTGCAGCAGCAACGCTCTTGTCCTTAATGCGAACTGCAGTAGCCTTGATCTTGTGTCTGTTCTGTACAGCGAAAATGATGCCTGCAGTCAGAGCAGCAGCGGAAACTGCACTGATGATCGCGGTCAGAACGATAGCACCGGTGTTGTTATTGTTATCCATGGTTTACTCCTTTCACCCCTTGGCGTGCAAGGGAAATGATATACATATTTAATATACCACAAAAAACCGATTTGTGCAATGGCTTTTTTTAGAAATTCACAAAATGTTAAAGCATCGCGCTGCCCACTCTGCAGGTTCATAATTTGTTTACAAAATTATTTTTGCAATTTTGAAGAAAAATTTGAAAAATCGGACTTTATATATACAGGAGAGATCAAAAAAGCAAATATTCCTTCCGGATGAAAAGGGGAGTGATTGCGTTGCTGTAGGGAAAGTGTGCGCAATATGCACAAATAGTATTGACATGACAAAGGGGGAGTGGTATAATATTCTTACATAAATACATAAAACCGCATTTTGAGAGCCTGACTAAATTCGCGCACGTAACAGGGGACGGAGCATTGTTACGCCGCGACACAACCAAACGCAACACAAAAACCGATCACGCGGTGTAACAAGGGCCTGTCCCCCGTTACGCGCACGAAAATCCCCTTATAGTATAAGAAAAAATAATGTAACAGAGAACTGCCCCCTGTTACACTTAACGGAGGTACATATGAAACACAAATTCTCATGCTTAATATTGTGCATGTTGATTCTCGTCTGCTTTGCAGGCTGCTCACAAAAGACGCAAACGAGGGTACCTTTATTTGAAGCGTTTGAACGCACGTTTCCCAATTTTGATCTGAAATCATCTGCAGACTATATGGATGTGAATGATGCAAAATGACTTTGTATTTTGCCAATGCCGATCAGAAAGGGAACGTTTTCTATAATCCTATAGCCATTTACGTCAGCAATTGTGACAAGATACTTTCGCACTCCCGAGAAGATCAAACGGTTCCCGATTACAAGGCGATAGAGGGCTATACCGTATTGGTGGAATATGATGGTGCTTCCGATATGGATGGAAGCCTGTACGCAGTAAAGAGAGCTTTCACGAATTTGAAGTATAAGTACAGTGAACAGATCACGATTCCGAGTGAATACTTACAGGGCGATCAAGGCACGTTGTATTTTCATCTTTGTTTATTCAATGAAGTGGGCGATGAATATATGATCTTGACCAGAAAAACAATTGGAAATATTCGTTACGAAGTACACGAGGGACAAGTAAAATTTGACTTTAGTGATTGCCAATCTACTGTATTCCCGGGATAATATCTCTCTCCGAGCTATGCAATCATGGCTCGGGGATTTTTATGCTCTGCGTCTTGAAATACGGAGAAATATATGGTACAATAGTTGTGTAAACAATAAAAAACAAGGAATTCTTATGAAATACTACCTCGCCCCCATGGAGGGCTTGACAGACAGTGTGTATCGCACGCTGCATCACAAATATTTCGGCGGTGTTGACCGTTATTATACCCCATTTTTCTCCCCGACCGAGGTGCATCCTCTGAGTGCGCGAGAGCTTCGTGAGCTTGCACCCCAAAACAATCCCGTGCCTGTCGTACCGCAGCTGCTGTGCAAAAATGCCGATGATTTTTTATGGATGGCCGGTGAGATTGCAGCGCTGGGGTATGAGGAGATCAATCTCAATCTCGGCTGTCCTTCCGGTACTGTGACCGCCAAGAAAAAGGGCGCGGGCATGCTTGCGGACACCGACGCGCTCGATGCTTTTCTGGATAAGGTGTTTGCTGCTTGTCCTGCGCGTATTTCGATCAAAACCAGGATCGGATATCAGGACACGGATGAATGGCCTGCGCTTTTGGACATCTTTGGTCAATATCCCGTCTGTGAGTTGACCGTCCATCCGCGTACGGGTAAGGAAATGTATCGCGGCATGCCGCATCTCGACGCTTACGGATATGCTTGCCAAAGCACAGACATTCCTTTGTGCTATAATGGAAACGTGACCACGCGTGCCGACGCGGCATATATTGCGCAGCAATTTCCGAGCACGCAGGCGATCATGATCGGCAGGGGACTGATGGCCAATCCCGCACTGCTGTCGGATAAGAAGGTTTCACGCACGCTGATCCGTGATTTTCACGAGGAGCTGATGGCGCGGTATCGCGTGGTGCTGGGCAGTGAGCAAGCCACGGTTGGACGGATGAAGGAGATTTGGCTGCAGATGCAAGGAGTTTTTGAATCCGATAAAAAATACGTCAAGCGGCTGCAGCAAAGCAAGACCGAAGCCGAGCTATGCGGTGCGGTCATGGCCATGATCTGTGAGCTGCCGCTCAAAGTTTCCTCGGAATTTGATAAACGCTCTTGCAATCTCCCTGAAGATATGATAAAATGAAAGCAATAAAGGATGTAAGGAGGTTTTTATGAAAAAACTGTTTTCCGTGATTCTGGCGCTGTTGATGATTGCTTGCGCCCTGTTGCCGGTGTTGGCACAGGAAAGTCCGATCGTATCCGATAAGCCTGTCAAGATCAAGGCGTACGATCCTTCGCTGGATGGCCAAAAATCCCCGCATCAGGTGCAGCCCGGCGAGATCTACGGTGCGCATCTCAGCCTTGGCGCTTCTTTTAACGGTTTGGCATATTGCTTGCCCACCTGGAGCACCACCGATTCGGATGCAACACTCGTGCTTTATGCATGGAACGAGACCTTTGATAAGTCGCTCGCTGCTGAGCCGATCGCTGAGCAGCGCTTTGAAAACGTGCGCGATTGCCAGACCTACACGCTTTCCTTTGCAGAGCAGCCTGCAGGCGAGTATCTTTTCTGCATCAAGGACGTTGAGGGCATGATTGGCACGTGGGTCTATCCCGCTACTGTTTCCAAGGGATACATCATGCAGAGCGGTGCAGAGAAGACGGGTGACCTTGAAATCACCGTTTCCTTTACCCAAACTCCCGAAACGCCCTTTTATCAGGCAGTCTCCGTTGATCAGGCGTACACAGGACATGATACGCCCGATGAATACGTTTTTCCCGAGGATAGCTTGATCTATACGCATGAGGTCATGCCCGATACGTGGGTGTTTACCGACGGGCTTGGCCGCACCTCGCTGACCAATGCTGAGGTAGGCGATCTCAAGACGGACAAGACACTGGCTATATTCTATTGGACCTGGCACGTGGATCTTTCCTATAACGAGCCCTTCAATAATACTGCATTTACCACCGAGCATCCCGAAGCCATCAGTGATTATTATCACGAGGGCTGGCCTACCTCGGGTACAGCGTTCTTCTGGAACGAGCCCTTGTTCGGTTACTACCGCACCGATGACGAATGGGTATTGCGCAAGCATGCAGAAATGTTGACCAATGCAGGCATCGACGTGATCTTTACCGATAATACAAACGGAAACTTTACGTGGAAATCCAGTTATACGCCGCTTTATGAAACATGGAGTGTTATGCAACAGAACGGCATGAACACCCCCAAGGTGTCCTTTATGCTGCCGTTTGCTCCCACAGAGGGCTCGCTGGAGCAGCTGGAATCGCTGTATCTGGACGTATACCGCTCCGATAAGTATCACAGCCTTTGGTACTATCTGGACGGCAAGCCCATGCTGATGGCGCATTCGAGCAATCTTTCCTCCAAGTCGGGACTGAACAAGGAGATCAAGGGCTTCTTTACCTTCCGTGCAGGACAGCCGGGCTACACGGTCAAGGAAACCTCTCTGAAGCAATGGGGCTGGCTCTCCACCTATCCGCAGGCAGGCTACTACGCCTCCACCAAGGATAAAAAGCAAGGAAATTGGGAGCAGATGACGGTTGGCGTGGCCATCAACCATTCTTACGTGACCGACAGCATGGTGGCCATGAACCATCCCGACGCGATGGGCCGCTCCTACACCTCCCAGGGATATCATACTGAAGAGGGCGCAAAGCTGTGGGGCTATCAGCTGGCAGAGCAGTTTGCCTATGCGATCGAGCAGAATCCGCGCGTGATCTTTGTCACGGGCTGGAATGAATGGACGGCAGGCAGAAACGAAAACTGGTCCAATACGCCCAACGGCTTTCCGGATCAGTTCGACGACGAGCACAGCCGTGATATCGAGCCCTCCAAGGGAGATTTGAAGGATCATTATTACTATCAGCTGGTCAACGCGTCCCGTCAGTTCCAGGGGGCAAGACCGATCCCGACTCCGAGCGCAGCGCAGAGCATTGATCTTACCAAGGGGGCAGAGCAGTGGAGCACGGCAGCGCCTTACTATGCGGCTTACATTGGCAATACCGGTGACCGCGACGCACAGGGCTACGGTTCTATGTATTATACCGAGTTTTCGGGCAGAAACGATATCATCGGCGCACGCGTGGCAAGAGATGACGATTACGTGTATTTCTACGTAGAGTGCAACGAGGATATCACTCCCTATACCGATCCGCTTTGGATGGTGCTGTATCTGGATACCGATCAAAGCAATCAGGGTTGGGAAACCTTTGAGTATGTATTGAATAAGACTTCTCCTACTGCCACCGAAGCAGTGCTGGAGCGCTTTACCGGCAACGGTTACCAAACCGAGGTCGTGGGCAACGTTTCCTACACTGTGGACGGCAAGTACATGCAGGTTGCGGTTCCCAAGAGCATGCTGAATCTGAGCGGCTACGATTTTACCATCAATTTCTCTTGGACGGATAACGTACACGACGCAGCCGATACCGGCACGCAGACCGCTGACGGCGCGTGGGTGTATTCCACCTTCTCGGGCGACATTCTGGATTTCTATACCTCGGGCGACGTTGCCCCCGGCATGAGATTCAAGTACAGCTACGTCAGTACCGCACAGAATGCGGGCAAGGTGGCAGAAACAACTGAGCAGGAGTCTTCGGAGCAGGGTTCTGTAAGCGATTGCCCGCCGATCGAGAGTGAGTCGGAGGCCAAGACCGAGCAAGAGAGTGAAACGGGCTGCAGATCTGTTGCTGCAAGCATGATCATGCTTGCCCTGATCCCCGCAGCAGCACTTTTCATTAAGAGAAAGAGAGACTGACTTTATGTTAAAAGCACTCATATTTGATCTGGACGGCACGCTGGCACATACGCTGCCGGCGATTGCCGAGGGTATGAACTTGGCGCTTGCCGAGTTGGGATATCCGCAGATCGACGAGCAGCAGGTATACGAATTCATCAATATGGGGGCGCGGGACTACGCCAAGTACGCACTGCCGGTGGAGTACCGCGAGGACGATGCGCGCGTCGATGCGCTGTACGCGGCCTATAACCGCCATTATGCCGACGTGTACATGCATACCGATACGACCTACGACGGCATCCGGGAGATGATTGCACATCTGGGGAAGAAGTACCCCATGGCGGTCAATTCCAATAAGCAGGATGAGTTTGTCAAATCGTTGGTCGCGCAGCTGTTTGAGCCTGATACGTTCTTGGCGGCAGAGGGCTTTCGCACCGATCGCGCTGCCAAGCCCGATCCCGCAGTACCGCTGCAGTTAGCTGCGCTGATGGGCGCACAGCCGCACGAATGCGCTTACATCGGGGACAGCGACGTGGACGTCAAGACCGCTCTGAATGCAGGAATGCACGCCATCGACGTATGCTGGGGCTACCGCCCCGAGGCGGTGCTGTACGACATGGGCGCAGAGATTGTGGCGCATAGCCCCGAGGAGCTTTTGCACGAAATAGAGAATTACGCATAAAAAGAAAAAAGAGTAATCATCAGGCTGCGAAAATAGCAGGAATATTGCAGGAATTTGTTCGATTTTGAGCAGATTCCTGCTGCTTTTGTTTATATACAGCGGTGAATGAGCGGTGAAATGGGAACCCCCACCGTCGCTTTGCGACACCTCCCGCAGTGGGGAGGCTTTGCATGGGGCAACCGCACCATGAAATCGAGCAAGACGGACAGCTAAAAACACTTTATTTCAACGGACATCGAAACAAAAACAGACGCGCAAATGAGCCTCCCCGCTGCGGGAGGGGGACCGCGGAGTGCGCTTGCGCACGGGCGGTGGTGGGGGGCCCATTCCACTGCTCTTTCACCAAGAGCAGAATTTGAAAAAGCCACCACGCATGTGATGGCTCATTTCGAAAAGTTCCGCTATTTTATCATCCCGATGGGTGGCTCTTTTTCCTTTTGCATGAGAATTGTTTTCAAATCCGTTTGCTTTTTTCGTTGTTTTCACCAAAAGTGAAAAATTGAAGATATATTATTGAAAAAAGTGTAGACTTTTGTCGTGAAATATGGTATGATATTGTAGTATGGGTCTGTGCGGCCATCTGCGCCCACAGAACAAAACAGAATTCAGAAAGGATGGTACGCCGTATGATTTACGATCTGCAAAAAGCAAGCCTTTGGAAAAGAATATCGGCGTTTCTTTTTGACATTATTATATTTGTGATCCTTGCCGTGGGGATTGCGGCCTTGATGTCTGCCGTGATGGGCTATGATCGGCATATGGACTTTATCGAAGAAAGAAAGAACGCGCACGTTGCTGCATGTGAAGATGAATATGAGGAATTGCACGGAACGCGCTGTGAGCTGGATCTGAGCATTGCTTACGAGGAAATGTCCGAGGAGCAAAAGGAGATCTACGACATGGTGGACAAAGCCCTTTCCGAGGATAACGATTTGTCCATCACCTATATGCTGTTGCTCAACTTTACGCTGATCATGATCTTAGTCGCGGTGCTGGTGTCTTACGGGATTTTGGAATTTGCCATTCCAATGATATTCAAAAACGGACAGACGCTTGGCAAAAAAATGTTCGGCCTTGGCGTGATGCGCACAAATTCGGTCAAAGTTACGCCCGTGGCCCTCTTTATCCGCGTGCTGTTCGGAAAATGCACCATCGAAACGTTGCTGCCGCTGTTCCTTTTGGTCATGATGTTCTTTGGTATCATCGGCATCGTAGGCCCCATCGTGATGCTTGGTCTTGTGATTCTGGAGATCGTGTGCATATGCGCAACGCGCACCAATTCCGCCATTCACGATCTGATCTCGGATACCGTGGTGGTCGATCTGTCCACGCAGATGATCTTTGAGAGCGAACAGGCACTTATTGATTATAAAAAGAGAATTCATGAGCAAGAGGTGGCAAACGCCCCCTATTAATCCCCGGTTACAATTATTTGTTAGCAAATAATAAGTATATAAACACAAATGGAGGTTAGATGAAATGAAAGTTGAATTACGAAATCTAACGAAGATCTTCCCCAGCCGAAACAAAAAGGCAGGGGGTGAGGTGGTCGCCGTAAACGACTTTACCTTTACCATTCCCGATGGTAAGCTCGTAGGCCTTCTCGGCCCTTCCGGTTGTGGAAAGAGTACCACTCTTTACATGATCAGCGGTCTGCAGAAGCCCTCCGCGGGACAGATCTTCTTTGGTGAAGAGGATGTAACTACACTTTCCCCCGAGAACCGCGGCGTTGGTCTGGTGTTCCAGAACTATGCGCTGTACCCCCACATGACGGTCAAGCAGAACATCCTGTTCCCCCTGCAGAACCTGAAGGGCAAGGACAAGATGACCAAGGAAGAGATGATCGAGCGTGCTTATCAGGCTGCAAAGCTTGTACAGATCGAGGATCTGATGGACCGTAAGCCCAGCGAAATGTCGGGCGGTCAGCAGCAGAGAGTTGCGATCGCAAGAGCGCTGGTTAAAATGCCTCGCGTGCTGCTTTTGGACGAGCCGCTCTCCAACCTGGATGCAAGACTGCGTCTGCAGACCAGAGAAGAGATCCGCCGTATCCAAAAGGAAACCGGTATCACCACCGTATTCGTAACACACGACCAGGAAGAGGCTATGTCCATTTCCGATATGATCGTGGTCATGAAGCTGGGTGTCGTGCAGCAGATCGGTGCACCGCAGGAGGTCTATGACGATCCCGCAAACCTGTTCGTTGCCAAGTTCCTTGGCACGCCTCCCATCAACGTATTCAAGGGAAAGGTCGCAGGCGGCAAGCTGTATCTGGGTGATAATGCCGTGCTGAACGTCAGCAGTGTAGAGGATCGCGACGTATTCGTGGGCATCCGTCCCGAGGGCTTCAACCTGGATCCCAACGGCCCTTTTGTGTGCGATCTCAAGAACGTTGAGGTCATGGGCCGTGATATGAGCGTGGTTTGTGAGCATCCCGCATCTGCAAATCCGCTGGTTCGTGCAATCATCAACTCCGACAACAAGGTAGACCTTTCTTGTGCAAAGGTATCTTATTCGCTCAAGCCTCATAAGGTGTTCCTGTTTGACGCAGAGACCGAGAACAGAATTCGTTTCTGAGGAGGATATCATGGTTGACAGTAAACAACAATGGAAAGCGTGGCTCTATCTGCTTCCCGCGATCATTCTGTTGCTGATCTTCACCGTGTGGCCTATCATCAATACCCTGCGTATGGCATTTACGGTCCGTTGGGATCCGGAGCTGCCCGTAGAGTATGAGATCGTAGAAGAAGTCGTTACGATCTGGGATGAAAACGGTGACCAGGTAGAGGTCGTCAACAAGAAAGAAGTACCGGTCAAGTGGGGCGGTTATACCACCTATAAGATTTCGGAGAGTATCAGCGGTGAATACGATTATGAATTCGGTCTTGCAAACTTCAAGGCTGTTATCAATTATGACGGATTCTGGCTGATCATGCAAAACACGGTGCTGCTTTGCGTGCTGACCGTGCCGCTCTCCACCTTCTTGGCGCTGTTGATCGCCGTATGTCTGAACGCGATCAAGCCCCTGCGCCGCCTGCTGCAGACCATTTTCTTCTTGCCGTACGTGACCAACTCGATCGCGATCGGTATGGTATTTGCAGCAATGTTCAATATCGTCGGTGTCAACACCTCCGATATCGCAGCCAGCACCTCGGTCGGTATCATCAATACCGTTATCGGCTGGTTTGGCATGGATCCCATCAACTGGATCAACCAGGGCTCAACGTACTGGGCCAATATGCTGGTTATGATCATCTACATCGTCTGGAATGCGCTGCCTTTCAAGATCCTGATCCTGCTTGGCGGCCTGCAGAGCGTCAACAAGCAGTATTACGATGCAGCTAAGGTTGACTCGACGCCCAAGTGGAGAGTCTTTACCCGCATCACCGTGCCGCTGCTTTCTCCCATGATCGCATACGTGGTGATCACGGGCTTTATCGGCGGATTCAAGGAATATACCAGCATCGTCGGTATCTTCGGTGAAACCATGCAGCCTCCCGGAGCAGCGGTGGGTACACCCAGACTTCAGACCATGGTCGGCTTTATTTACGATAACCTCGGTAACGCGGAGGGTATTGCATCCGCAGCCGCATTGCTCTTGTTCTTACTGATCTTCGCGGTGACGCTTGTCAACCTTGCGGTCAGCAAGAAGAAGACTCATTACTAAAAAGGGGAGGTACCAATATGGCAAAGCAAATGAAAGTATTGTCCGAAAAGGACCTCCAACAGGTAACGGTACAGCAGAAGATCGTCAAGGTCCTCTCGCAGATCGCGCTGTATACCTTCCTTATCATCATGGCGATCATCGTCATCTTCCCGTTTTATTGGATGATCATCTCCTCGCTCAAGTCGCTGGCAGAGTATAAGCTTTCGGTGCCGACCTTGTTCCCCAAGGAGATCATCTGGAGCAACTATCTGCAGGCATTTACCAAGGCAGAGCTGCTCAAGCTGTTCAAGAATACGGTCATCGTCGGTATCGTATCCACCATCCTGTCGCTGATCATTACCATCATCACGGCGTTTGCATTTGCACGTCTTGAGTTCAAGGGCAAGAACGCGCTGTTCGCAGCACTGCTTGGCACCATGATGATCCCCGGTGAGCTTTTCACCATTACCAACTATATCACGGTTGACAGATTCGACTGGGTAAACAATGATCACTGGTTCGCAGGATATTCTGTACTGATCGTTCCGTTCCTTGTCAGTATTTTCTATATCTACCTGCTCAAGCAGAACTTCATGCAGATCCCCAACGAGCTCTACTTGGCAGCAAAGGTAGACGGTACGAGCGACTTCAAGTACCTGTGCAAGGTCATGATCCCGCTCTCCATGCCCACGCTGATCTCGATCACCATTCTGAAAATGATGGGTGCTTGGAACTCCTACGTATGGCCCAGACTGGTTGCCCACAAGGATTTCTGGCTGATCACCAACGGTCTGCGCTCTGCATTTACGGATGCAGGCTCGGGCGAGGCGGATATCCCCGTGCAGATGGCAGCGGTCACCGTTGTATCCATTCCCTTGTTCTTGGTCTTCATCTTCCTTCGTAAGTATATTATGAAGGGCGTTTCCAAGAGCGGTATCAAGGGTTAATTCAAGATTTATTGACAAAAAAGTCTATAAATAAAAAAAGATATAAAACGAAAGGAAACAAACCATGAAAAGAATTTTTGCATTCGCTCTGATGCTGGTTATGTGTCTGAGCATGTTTGCACTCGTTGGCTGTGATGGCGGCGGTCATGAATCCTCCACCGTTCCTCCTGCGCAGTCCGATGCAGAGTCCAACAAGCCCGAGGGTGAAACCGGCGGCGATGACACCGATAACAGCGGTGCTACTCAGCCCAAGCCCCTGGAGTACGACGTTATCGCTTATGACGGTAGCGAAGTTACCATCACCTTCTCCCACACCATGAACGCAACCTACCAGGGCGTTCTGGATCAGTACATTGCGAAGTTCAACGAAATGTACCCCAACATCACAGTAGAGCACGCACAGGTTGGCGGCTACGACGAGGTTCGTGACCAGATCAAGACCGAGTTGACCGCAGGCAACCAGCCCAACATCGCTTACTGCTATCCTGACCACGTTGCTCTGTACAACGTTGCAAAGGCAGTAGTGCCGCTCAACAGCTTCATTAACAGCACCATTGAGATCACTGACGCACTGGGCAATACCACTGTTCTGGGTCTGACCGCAGAGCAGGTTGCTGACTTCGTTCCCGGCTTCTACGCTGAGGGCGCAGTATTTGACAACGCAGGCACCATGTACACCCTGCCTATGTCCAAGTCCACCGAGGTTCTGTACTACAACAAGACCTTCTTCGATCAGCACGGCCTGACCGTTCCTACCACCTGGAAGGAGATGGAAGCTCTGTGCAAGAGAATCCTTGAGATCGATCCCGATTGCATTCCTCTCGGCTATGACTCCGAGGCGAACTGGTTCATCACCATGACCGAGCAGTACGGCTCTCCCTACACCTCCACCGAGAGAGGTAACAACTATCTGTTCGACCATCCCCAGAACAAGGTATTCGTCAAGATGTTCAGAGGCTGGTATGAAAAGGGCTACCTGACCACTCAGGAGCTGTACGGCGGTTACACCTCGGGCTTGTTCACCGAGCTGACCGATAAGAACAGCTACATGTCCATCGGTTCCACCGGTGGTTCCATCCACCAGCGTCCCGAAGCAACCGACACCGGTTATGCATTCGAGGTTGGCATCGCTCCCATTCCCCAGATCAATCCCGAGAACCCCAAGGCAATCTCCCAGGGTCCCTCTCTGTGCATCTTTGAGAGTGACAACAAGCAGGAAGTCATTGCTTCTTGGCTGTTCGTCAAGTTCCTGACCACCAACCCCGAGTTCCAGGCAGCATTCTCCATGACCTCCGGTTACATGCCTGTTATCCAGAGTGTTGACACTGTTCCCGCATACAAGAACTTCCTTGACAATGCTGACGGCGGCGACCACATTCAGGCACTGGCAGTTAAGGTTGGTAGAGATATGTCCAACGCTTACTTCGTATCCCCCGCATTCAACGGCTCTTCCGTAGCACGTGACAAGGTTGGCGTACTGATGCAGTATTGCTTCACCGCACAGACCGATGACGTTGACGCTATGATCGACAAGGCGTTTGCCGATGCCGTTACCGAGTGCAAGAACGCTCAGTAATCAGAGCATGATCCAAATTTGATTAAGTAGGTAAAACGATGAAAATTTTTACCAAATTATTGATCGTTTTGCTCGCTCTTGGCATGATTGCAGGCTGCTTTGCGGCCTGCACCCCCGAGAGCGGCATAACCGAGGACTCGACCGCTGCCGACAACAACGCTGAAAGCACCGTTGAGAGCACGGGGGAGAGCCTCGATACTACCGACACTTCAGAAACGACAACCACTCCCGAGCCCGAGCCCGAGTTTGTTGACTTTGCGTCACAACTCAAGTTTGACAAGAACTCCGGCAGACTCAACGTTGAGGTTTCCGTGCATGCGTTTATCGACGGTGACACCACTCACTTCAACGTTCCCACCAGCGTCCTGCCCACAGGTATTCTGAAGGCAAGATATCTGGGTATCAACACGCCCGAATCCACGGGTATCATCGAGCCTTGGGGTAAAAAGGCTTCCAACTACACCAAGGAGATGCTTTCCAAGGCAACCTCCATTTACATCGAATCCGATAACGCAAGCTGGAATGCAGATTCCACGGGCGGCAGATATCTGGTTTGGGTTTGGTACAAGACCGATGAAATGACCGAGTACCGTAACCTTAACCTTGAAATTCTGCAGCAGGGACTTGCGTTCGGCTCTAACGCAGCCGACAATGCGTACTCCGAGTACACCATGGGTGCGCTCAACCAGGCAAAGCAGTTCAAGCTGTACGTATTCTCCAAGGATAAGGACCCCGATTTCTACTATGGCGGTGCGCAGAACGTAACGCTCAAGGAGCTCAAGCTCAACTATGAGCCCTATAAGGATCAGCTGGTTCGCTTCGAGGCAGTTGTGGTCAAGAGAAGCGGTGCAACCGTATATCTTGAGGAATACGATGCGGAGACCGACATGTACTACGGCATGCAGGTATTCTGCGGCTACAATACCCCCGGTAACGTCATGCAGGCGCTGAGCATCGGCAACCGCGTGATGATGGTGGGCTCGCTGCAGTATTACGAGCTGGGCGGTACCTGGCAGATCTCCAACATCAAGTACAGCGTGGATATGATGGATCCCACCGGTGCGCTGTCTAAGGACGGTATCCATAAGATCAGCGAGGGCTTCAGCCCCAGCTACAGCGAGGTCAGCGCAAGCGACATCGTAAGCGGAAAGCTGACGCTGGACGTCATCACCTTTGACGAGGAAGGGAACGAAATTTCGACTCCCACCGAGTTCAACTACGGTGAGCTGGCGCACTACAGTACGGTTACTGTCAAGAACCTGACTGTAGAAAGCGTTTACACCACCACCGCTGAAACCAGCGATGATAAGGGCGCTATGTCCATCACCTGTAAGGCAGAGGACGGCACCACCATCGTTGTCAGAACAGAGGTACTGATCGATGCGGAAGGCAATCTGGTGACAGATGCTGCGTTCCCGGTTGGCACCAACATCACCGTAAAGGGAATTATCGATTCCTACAACGGTGCATATCAGGTAAGAGTGTTCTCAATCAACGACGTCACTTTTAACTGATTTTCCAATGCCGCGAAGCGGCAAAAAATACGAAGATTTATTTTGTGATAAAGAAAAGGAGCTATCATGAAAAGAATTCTCATGCTTTTGATGGCATCGGTACTGGTTCTGTCCATGGCATTCGTGCTGGTTGCTTGCGATCCCGGCGAGCAGCAGGGCGGTGAAGAAACCACGGACGGTACTACCGACGTTACCACCGATGCTACTACCGAAACCCCCACGACCGAAGAGGTTACCACCGAAGATCCCGGCGCACAGGAGCCCACGGATCTGGAAAACGCAGCTGAGTACGTTCGTCAGCTGTATAAGGACACCACCGTTACTGCTGCTGACTACACTCTGGTTTCCAGCGTAAAGGTCGGTAGCACCACCTATGCAGTCACCTGGGCTGTTGACACTGACAAGATCACTCTGACCGTTGGCGAGGACGGCACCGTTTCTGTTGACGTTCCCGATGAGGCTTATGAGGACATTGCTTACGTTCTGACCGCAACCGTTTCCGATGCAGAGGGCAACCAGGTTGCAAAGGAATTCAACCGCACCGTTCCCAAGTTCAAGGTTACCACTTGGGCTGAGTACCAGGCAGCCGAGGAAGGCGACAACCTGGTCGTTCAAGGTATTGTCGTTGCCATCAACTCCAAGGCAGCAGGCAACACCAGAAACCACCTGTTCCTCTTGGATGAAAGCGGCTACGGCGGCTACTACTCCTACCAGATGGATCAGGATCCCGTTGCTGATCTTGGCATCGAGATCGGTATGACCGTTCGCGTTTCCGGTCCTGCTTCTCCTTACAGCGGCATGATGGAGATCAAGGGCGGCATTGCTACCATTGTAAACTCCGAGATCAAGACCTTTGAGCCTGTTGACATTACCGATAAGTGGGTTGAAGGCACTAACTTCAACGAGCTGGTTGGTATGCCCGTTGTTATTAAGGGTGTAACCCTTGGCGGCCAGGAGTTGGCTACCGCAAGCAGCCAGTACCTGTTCTTCGAGCTGAACGGTGTAGAAGGCTACGTAAGAACCTACGTAACTGATTTCCCCACCACTCTGAAGGCTGAAGATAAGGCAACCATTGATGCGGCTCACGCTGAAAAGTTCGGCTATACCGCTGACGTGACCGGTATTCTGATCACCTACAGCGGCGCACCCTACCTGATTCCTACCTCTGTTGATTGCTTCTATAACCTTGCACTTCCCGAGAGAGGCGATGCTGAGAAGGTTACCTTTGAAAAGGACGCTCTGTCCTTCGAATCCACCATTGCCAAGGGCGGCGATTACACTCTGCCCCTGACCGGTGTTACTTACCCCGAGGTTTCTATCAGCTGGACATCCGACAGCGAGCTGGCTGTTGTTGACGGCGGCAAGCTGACCGTTACCATTCCTACTCAGACCACTACCGTTAAGCTGACCGCTACCGTTACCTGCGGCAGCACCACCGAGACCAAAGAATTCGAAGTAAAGATCCTGGCAGGCAGCATGACCTATGAGCAGATCGTTGACGCGGCTTACGGCCTGGGCGTTGGCGAGGCTCTGGACGGCACTTACCGTCTGTATGGTGTGATCACCAGCGTTGATACCGCTTGGAGCGATCAGTACAAGAATATTACCGTTACCATCCAGGTTGGCGATATGACTGACAAGCTGATCCAGTGCTTCCGTCTGAAGGGTGAGGGCGCGCAGAACCTCCAGGTTGGCGACGCAATTACCGTTGAAGGCGTTCTGAAGAACTACAACGGCAAGATCGAGTTTGACGCAGGCTGCGTACTGGTTGCTATGGGCGAGGTTGTATCTCAGGGCGCAATCCTGGATATCGCATATGCACTTCAGCCCGGTGAGTCCACCACCGATTCCTACACCCTGACCGGTGTGATCTCTGCTGTTAACACTGCTTGGAGCGATCAGTACAAGAACATTACCGTTACTATCATCGTTGACGGTAACACCGAGAAGCCCATGATGTGCTTCCGCCTGAAGGGCGAAGGCGCAGAGGGCCTGAAGGTTGGCGACACCATCACCGTTACCGGTACCTTCACCAACTACAATGGCACCATTGAGTTCAATGCAGGCTGCACGCTGGACAATCTCGTTCCCGGTGAGGGCAGCGGTGAAGAAGAGGGCGGCGACGAAACTCCCTCTGCCGGCAACTTTGGCACTCTGGAGGCTCCCTTGACTGTTTCCGAGGCTTTGGCTGCATGCGCAGACCTGGCTGACGGCACTGCTTCCGCTGAGAAGATCTATACCAAGGGTACCATCACCAAGATCGGTGAGACAGGCAACTACTACAAGGACGTATACATTTCCGATGGCACCAATGAGCTTCTGATCTATACCGTTAACCTGAGCGACGGTATGGATGCGATCAACGTTGGCGATACCGTTACCGTATATGGCTTCATCAAGAACTATATGGGTACCATTGAGTATGCTTCCAACGGCGGAGAGTACGTTTACATTGTTGCAATCCACTAATTTACGGGCATAGACTGCTTGTAAAAAATTCAATAAAAAAGGCGTTGCACCTGGCGTGATACTCTTAACGGAGTATCACGCCAGTTCTATTCGCCTGCGGCGAGTTCTATTGCTATGCAGTGATATTCGGCTTACGCCGAGTGATATTCGCTTCGCGAGTTTATGGGCGAATAGAATATCACAGAAGCTGCAAGGCTTCAATATCACTGTCGCTGTGCGACAATATCACTCTTTGCATCAGCAAAGAATATCACTTATTAAAAAGCAGCAAAGAGAGAGCTTTACGGAATTTTGTTTCCGTATTACTCTCTCTTCTGTTTTTATCGCCAGTTTCGCATTTGTTAAACAAATGCATCGGGCTATGCCCATACTCCTATTTCAATTTTTCCGATAAGGACATCACCCTCTCGGTGCAGCGCCTTTTTGCTCATGCAGCAAATCCTCCACGATGACGTAAGATAAGAATTGCCCGATTTGCAGGCACAAGTGTTGGTGAATGAAAAATCAGCAGATCATGATTGTACCCATGCGATCAATTTTTAACTTTGAGTTAATACCGTGTTTCTTGACAATACCTTTACTGAAATGGTTTTTGTGCTATAATATAGACAGAAGCAGACGTCAGCTTACTTTTATTTCAACGGAGGTATCATTATGGAAATGACTATTGGTGCAAACATAAAACGTTTGCGTCTGGCTAAAAGCATTACACAGGAACAGCTTTCGGTTGCCATGAACGTCAGCTGCGCCGCTGTCAGCAAATGGGAGAGAGGCGAGACATACCCGGATATTACACTCTTGCAGCCGTTGGCATATTTCTTTGAGGTAACGCTTGACGAGCTTATGGGTTACAATCAAGAAAAGGTCCAAGCTAAGATCAATGAAATAATTGACTTGTACAGCAAGCATTGGAATGACCCCAAGGGACATGAGATTATCATCAAAGCATACCGCGATTATCCGAATGATTATCGGATTATGCACTACTATATGTGGAACATTGCCGGTGATTTGGCTGATAACAATCCGGATGTATTGATAGCACACAAGGAGGAGTTTCTCTCCATCTGCGAAAAAATTCTTGAGGGCTGCACCGATGAAAGATTGCGACTCGGTGCATGGAATATGCAAGCGAAAATCCTTCATGCACAGGGCAAAACGGACGAGGCGCTGGAAATTTACAAAACAAAATTCGTTGATTGGTTTACCACCAGCGGACAAAAAACTGAACAGCTGTTTACAAAAGACACAAGCGAATATTATTTCTTCGTTCAGAAGAATATGTATGAGCTCGTTGATTTTGCGGCAGATAAACTCGGCAGAACCGTGTTTTTCGATCCTTCTCTTTCGATGGACGAAAAGGCGGAACGTGCATTACGGTGCGGGGATCTGATGATGAATGCTTTTGAAGAAACCGGAGAACCATTCTTCCTGATGCTTGCATGGTCTTTCCTTGGCAGGATGGAAAATGATCTGTCGTACCGAGGCGGGACAGATGAACAGATCATCGCAATGGTGGATAAATATCTGTGCGTGATGAAAAAGATTGAAGAATTACGCGTAGAAAATGAAGCTTTGGATTGTTCTTTTGAGCGTTACGGTGAAGCGAAAAGAGGGAATATCTTCAAGAATAATCTTGCGTATCGCATGAATGCAACGAGTGGCAGACGTGCAGAACTTCTCAAAAATCCCGATTACAAAGCGGTTTTAGATAAGTATCAATAATATTCTTTTGCCCCGCCTTGCGCGGGGCTTCTTGTCTTTTGAATAGAAACAGCCATCACAAAACGTGATGGCTGAATTCAATATTACAGCTGATTTGGCAAAGGATTGGCATAATGCCTTTTTTATAGGTTATTGATTGAGATATCCCGCCAGCTTTTTGAACACGGGCATGTTAGTGCGGTCGGATTGCAGGGGAGTGATCGAGATGTAACCGTTCATGACGCAATCGGTATCGAGCTCAAGGTTTTTGGTGTTGTCAAAAATGAACTGCCCGACCTGTTGATGCGTGCCGTTGCCCATATCGATCCACTCGTCTGAATAGTGCGCCAATCCTTGGCGGGTGATGCGGATGCCCTGCGGATTCTCGGGGATGTTGACGTTATAAAGGTTGTTGATGGCAAAAAGATTGTTGCGTTCAAAGAATTTGTATACGTAATCCAGCTGCTCCAAAGCACCGGGAAGCGTGTTGGGATCGGTTGAGAGCGCAAGCCCCTTGTGTCCCTGTGCAGCGGCTTCATAAATCGCACCTACCGTGCCGGAGTACACAATATCCTGCCCGATGTTGTAGCCGCGGTTGATGCCAGAGATTACAAGATCATACTTTTGCCCAAGTCCGATGATACCAAAGCGCACGCAATCGGCGGGGGTGGAATCCACAGCGTAGGCGGTGGTTTCGGGGCAGAGATCATAAGAGGTTACGGGAATCGGACGAAAAATATCAATGCCGTGGCTCTTGCCGCTCTGCTCGTGCAAGGGGGCAACCGTGGTCACCTCACCGTATTTGGATGCCCATTTGACTAAGGGGAGCAAGCCCTCGGCCTTAATGCCGTCATCGTTTGTAATCAGTATTCTCATAACCAGCCCTCATTTTCTGTTTTGTATTTTGCCAGCGTCTGATCGGCCTCGGCAACCAGTGTCATCGCCTGACGCTTGTTGCGCACGGTAGCACCGCTTGCGCAGGCATGACCGCCGCCATTATAGCGCTCCGCAATCTGATTGACTGTCACAAAGCGGGAGCGCAATCTGACGCGGATCTCGGTTTCATGCTCGATAAAGATCAGCCAGATCAAGCTTCCCTTGATCGAATCCATCAGCGAAACTGCAGCTGCTGCCTGCTCGTGTGTCAGACCGTATTTTTCCATGGTGGCGCGGCTGACGTACAGGTATGCCACGCCTGCAGGGGTCATTTTCATGTTTTTGTATACGTAGGATTTGAATTTGAAGCTCTCCGTGTCCTGCAAATACAGGTTGGCGTACAAAATTTCGGTGTCAATGCCGAGATCAAGCAGCATGCCCGCCATGCGCAGCGTGTCACCTGACGTACTGCTGAAGCGGAAGCGGCCCGAGTCGGTCACCATGCCCGTGTAAAGGTAGGTCGCAGCCTCGCGGTCGATCTTGAGCTTGTCCTTGAAGGTAAAGTAGAACTTTGCCACCATTTCGCAAGCGGAGGATGCCTCCTCCTCCACCCAAGAGAGGTCACCGTACGGGTTGACGTCGATATGGTGGTCGATCTTGATCAACTCACGGCAAAGCGTGTACTTGGGATTGGAGATGCGGCCCGTGTTTCCCGTGTCCAGCACAATGCCCAGGGCATCCGCGTACAAAGCGTCCTCCACGGGTGCGTCGTCCTCGCCAAGAAATGCAAGGTATTCAGCGTGATCCTCGTCGATCAGATAAACCTCTTTTTCGGGCCAGGTCAGCTTGATGATGGCCTTCAAGCCCTTTGTTGCGCCCACGCAGTCACCGTCGTTGCGCAGATGACGGAACAGCATGATGCGGTCGTATTGCTCGATTTTATCGTAGATTTGTTGTAAAATTTCCATGTTTATTCTCCTTTGGCGGCAATTTCGTCCAGGTCCGCAAGCATTTGCATGGCCACTTCGCGGTCCTTGACGGTAGCTCCGCTCGCCTTGATGTGACCGCCGCCGCCATACTTGACCGCGATGGTATTGATGTTGTATTTACTGGAACGCAGCTCGCACCAAACGCCGTCATCTGCCTCGGTGAAGTTGACCCAGATGTCCACCCCACGGATCTCGCCCATGGTGTTGACCATGCCACGCGAAACCGTAAAGGCATCCACACCGGTTGCGGCAAGCTCTTCCTTGGTGGTGTATATGTAACCAACCTTGTGCTCGGTGAATTGGATCTTGAGCACGTAGGAGGCACGCAGACGGATAAAGGAAAAATCGTCCGCGTACAGATTGCGGTAAATATCGTTTGTATCAAAGGGGTGCGATTTCAGAAACGATGCCAGACGGAAGGTGTTTGCCGTGGTGGAATCGTAGCGAAAGCGCCCCGAGTCGGTCACCATGCCGGTGTAAAGCGACTTGGCGGCAAGAGGGGAGAGCGTAAGACCGCTTTCCATGGCAAACTCGGTCACAAGACCGCAGCAGCTTTCATAAGAGCTGTCGGTGACCTCGATATCAGCAATGGTTTCCACGAACAAATGGTGGTCAATGCGCGCGGATACGTGCGCTGTAGTGTAGCGCGTATCGCTGATCAAGGCTTTGGCAGAGGTATCCAGCACAATGGCAAGTGCGTCCTTGTAGTCCTCGTCTGCCACCTCGTCCATGGTGCTGTCCTGCATAAAGGCAAAACGCTTGGCGGGATCACCCACAACCAGCACGCGCTTTCCCTCGAAGTTTTCCTTGATGATGTGCTTCAGTCCTATCTGGCTGCCCATCGCGTCACCGTCAGGGTTTGTGTGGCGGTGGATGATGATGGTATCATGGCAGCGGATCTGCTCCAGTATTTTTTCAAACATATATATCTCCTTTGTATTTTAATCAAAATAACCGGTATATTCCACCCTGAGCGTACTTTCGGGGAAGAGATAGCGGTGCAGGTCCACGAAATAGGTTTCGGTCATGCTTGCGATAAAATCGACCACGATCTGATTGTATTCGGTGCTCTCGTAAGGCTTTGTACGCTTGTAATGGATCTTGTTGAGATAGTCGATGTGATGCGTGTAGATGGGCGAGCTTTTGTTGCCCGCGCGCAGATCGTCTAAGCATTGCCCGTAGATCTCAGCCATCATAGGCTTAGCCGTATTGGGCAGATTGGCTTTGGTGGCGGCATAATTGTAAATCATGCGGTAATTGGCCGCCTTGGAGTCCACAAGTGCCTTGAAATGACGCTTGTCCATGCAGATGCGGTTCTTTCCGTAGCTGTTTTCAATGATATTGACCACCAGATTGTTGATGATCTCAGCATTGATCGAGCCGATGTCCTCGTTAAAAAACATGGATTCCGAAGCCACACCAGCGCGATCGGCATCCTGTCTGTCCTTGCCAAGGTAGGCAATGATGTCCGAAATGCGCACCACGATTGCTTCCAACGAGCCGGGGAGAATGGCATTTGCATAGCCGGGCTCTGTATAGCAGCGTTCGATCATGCGGTCAAATTCTTCAAAGCTTTGTACGGGCTGCGGCTCGTATTCCATCATTTCCACCTCACCGTTGTGCGTGGCAATGCCGTGCAGCGTCTGCAGGCTGATGTTATAGGGGAACATGACGTCCAGTACGCGCACAGAGTGGATATTATGGAAAAAATAGCGGCCGGTATGCTGATGATACAACTCGCAGAGATAGGCTTCGCCCGAGTGAGCAAAGGGTGGATGGCCGATATCGTGTCCAAGAGAGATGGCCTCAATCAGGTCAAGATTGAGCCCAAGGGCTGCACCGATGGTGCGGGCGATCCGCGAAACCAGCTGTACGTGCAGGCTGCGGCGGGTGATGTCATCGTTTTGAATCAGCGAAAACACCTGTGTTTTATCCGTGTATCGGTTATAAAAAGGACAGTGCAGTATTTTGTCAATGTCGTGAACAAAGGGTGGACGCCATATGGTTGCGCTGTCGGTGGCGATGCTTTTGCGTCTTACCACGCTTGCGTTGTCATATCCCATGCGTGTTGCCGCGCCATCCTGCCTGTCCAGTGCCATGCGTGCAACCAACTCGGGGGATAAAACCTCGTATTTTGGCATAGTGTACCTCTGAAATCTATATAAAATATGAAATGTTGCTTAACATACTATTATACTATAAAACCGCGCTGATTGCAAACCTTTTTGTAAAAGAAATTGGTGGAAAATGAAATCTTGTCACATCCCACAAATTCGTGCGCAAGATTTTGTAGAAATAGCAAAGAAAACCTCGGTACAAGCATGTACCGAGGTGGTATGGTCGTTATTTGCTCCAGGCACCGCTTTGGATAAAGGCTGCAATCAGATCGCGCGCAAAGGTGGTTTGGTCATAGGTGTCGATCACGGTGAGTCGGTTGGGTGCGTAAGAGGAGCAATAGGTATCTGTGATGACGTAATAGGTTGCGTTTGGATCGATCGTGCTTTTGATTTCCTTACCAAAGTCGCTGAGCGTGATGTAGTAATTGGAATTGTTGGTATTGATGAATTTTTTGAGCAGATCCGAGCCCTTGATCGAGCACAGCACGATTTGGTTGTCAAAGGGCAGCAGCATTTGCAGATCGGCATATCTGACCTCGCCTGCGGCAAGATCGTAAGGGGATCGGGTGGAAATAAAGCCGCCACCCAAGACAAGATCGTATTGCTCGCCCCAACGCTCCATGCCGTATTCGAGATACAGATCAGCCACCTTTTGTTTGATCTGATTAGAATAACGAATTTTTGCATTGTGACCGAGCGATAAGTTCCCCTGTGCCAACTGATCGGCGTACTTTTGTTCCAACTGCGCAACGATCTCGTGGTCATCAAAGGACTCATAGCGCTGTGTCGGCAGATATTCTGCCGTGGTGACCACTACAGTACCTGTTACGTAATTGACGCGTGCTTCTGCGTGGGAGATGCCGTCGTTATCACCGCCGCCTTGCAGGTGATAAATGCCCTTGGAATCTTTCTTGACGTAATTTTTGTGCGTGTGTCCTTCAAAAACGAGATCCACGTATTCGCCCGAGAGCGCATAGTCGTATTCGCTGCCTCCGTCGTGGATGGAATACACGATGATATCCGCGCCCTGTGCGCGCAAGACTTCGGCTTCTGCCTTGACAAGCTCTGTCAGCGCATTTCCCGTGACAAAGTAGATGTCCTCGACCTTGTCTGCGGAAATAGAGGAATAGCAATCACCAATCGCTCCGATCAGGCCAATTTGTACCACGCCTTTATCGATCAGGATCGAGGGGGTGCAGTAGTCGGCTCTGGTATTTGTATCGCGCTCGTAAATATTGATAGCCAAAAAAGGGAATTCTGCAAGTGCCAGGTTGTCGTAAACGGCTTGCTCACCCCAGTCAAATTCATGGTTGCCCAAGGTCATGGCGGCAAAGCCCATGGCGTTCATCCAGTCGGTGATGATCAGTCCCTTGGTAAGCCCGGATTCCGCGCTGCCTTGCCACATGTCGCCCGAGGAGAGCAGAACGGTATAGGGATTGGTCTGCCCGGCAATTTCGAGATAGGTGCTAAGCTCGTCCACACCGGGCTGGTCGTCCGAGTCGTTGAATTTGCCGTGCAGGTCGTTGAGCGCGTAAAAATCAAGCGTCACCATGACCGATATCGTACAGAGATCGCACGTGCCGTTGTCGTCTGCGTCCGCGTGTGCGCAGTTGCTCTCTGTCTCCGTTTCGGATTCGGGTACAGTCGTTTGGTTTGGCTCGGTATCCGTCGTGTCCGCTGCGTGGGTTGTTTCAGTCGGCTCAGCGGTGTCGGCCAACGGATCTGTTGTTTCAAAAGAGTTGGGTAAATCGGGCGTATTGCAGGCGCAGAGCAAAAGCACCAGCACCATGCACACGGCCCATAAGGGGATCAGTCTTTTCATAAATCCTCCGGTAGGTGTTTCTTGAGAACATTATAGCACAGAATTTAACGAATGTAAAGAAGAAAAGTCGTTTTGTAGGGACAGGCGTCCTCGACTGCCCACATTGACACAAAGTTACTTGATGTCGGGCGGACAGTCGAGGACGCCTGTCCCTTGTATAATAAAGTCATCCCCAAAATAGGGATAAAAATGGTATAATAGAGATAACATTGTGGATTGGTTTTGTCCCTTCCGACGTACACGATGCGATCGGTTCTTGTAGGCTACGACCACGGTCTCAA
>JAFTLD010000041.1 GCA_017452945.1 Clostridia bacterium
CTTTTTGACTTCGCGCATTGCCGCAGGATATAGCTATGCCGTCAGAGAAAAGTTGTTTTCTCACGTGATGATGCTTGGCAAAGCCGAAACGTCCAAGTTTTCAATTCCGAGCTTGATCACAAGAACGACTAACGATATTACTCAATTGCAGATGATCGTTGTTATGGGCTTGCAATCGCTCGTAAAAGCACCTATTATGGCGGTGTGGGCGATCATCAAGATTCTCGGCAAGAGCTGGGAGCTGTCTGCCGTAACGGCATCGGCGGTTGTGGTGATCTGCACAACAGTCCTTGCCATTATGTCGGTTTGTCTGCCTCGCTTCCGTAAGGTTCAGAAGCT
This sequence comes from Clostridia bacterium, assembly GCA_017452945.1. Next base: position 340 of record JAFTLD010000041.1, read on the forward strand.
GACCGATACGCAGAACCGTATGGCAAGAGAAAATCTGACGGGTATCAACGTAGTCCACGCTTTCAATGCGGAAGAATATCAAACCGAAAAGTTTGATGTGCCCAATACCGAGATGATGAATACGCAGCTGAAAAATCAGCGCTTGTTCTCCTTGATGCAGCCCGTGATGGGAACCTGTATGAACGGTCTTTCCTTGGCGATCTATTGGCTCGGCGCAGCTCTCATCAATCAAATAGCGCTTACCGACGTTGCGGGCAGAATTGCCATGTTCAGCGATGTTGTTGTGTTCAGCACTTATGCGACCTACGTGGTCATGTCCTTTATGATGATGGTCATGGTGTTTATGATGCTTCCCGCCGCGCAGGTGTCGGCGGAGCGTATTAACGAGGTTCTTGACAGACAGGCAACCGTTACCGAGGGTGCAAATAGCAGTGCCGACGAGATCGGAACAGTAGAGTTCAAAAACGTATCCTTTGCTTATCCCGAGGCACAAGAGGAGGCTATTTCCGATATCTCCTTCCGCATCGAAAAGGGACAGACGCTTGCCATTATCGGCGCGACCGGTTGCGGAAAAACCACGCTGATTTCCTTGATTGCGCGTTTCTATGATGCTACCAAGGGCGAAGTCCTTGTGGACGGAGTCAACGTCAAGGATTATACCTTTGATGGCTTGTATAATAAGATTGGATATATCACGCAAAAGGCAGTACTGTTTGCAGGCAGTATCCGAGAGAATATTACTTTTGGTGAAAGTCAAGATGGCTTTGACGAGGAAACTGTGGACATGGCGATATCGCTCTCTCAGGCAAAGGAATTTGTGGATAAGACCGAGGGCGGCAAGGAGCACCGCATCGTACAGCTTGGTAAGAACGTGTCGGGCGGACAGAAGCAACGACTTTCGATTGCCCGTGCTCTTGCGAGAAAACCCGAAATACTGATCTTCGACGACTCCTTCTCGGCACTTGACTATAAGACCGACGCAACGCTTCGCCACGGACTTGCAAAAGAACTGTCGGATACCACCAAGGTCATCGTTGCGCAACGGATCAGCACCATTCGAGACGCTGATAAGATCATCGTGCTTGAGCGCGGTGAGGCGGTTGGCATCGGTACACACGACGAGCTGATGGAAAGCTGCCCCGTCTACCGTGAGATCGCGCAGTCTCAGCTGACGGCTGCCGAGCTTGCGTAAGGAGGTGCCGATATGAAGCAAACACTTGCTAAAATTTTCAAATATATGGGCAACGCGCCTCTCGTTATTTTTGCGTTGCTTCTCGCCGCACTTGCCGCGGTTATGACGATCATCACGCCCGATAAGGTCGGAGAGATCACCGACATCATTTCCGACGGACTTGTGGGCGGCATCGATATGTCGGCTATTGCCAAAGTAGGTATTACGCTGATCGTATTTTATCTGATCGGCGCTTTAGCGAACTTTGTTCAGCATTATATTATGGCGACCGTTACCCTGAAGGCTTCTCGCAGAATGCGCCACGATCTTTCGGTCAAGATCAATAAAGTACCGCAAAAGCAGTTCGGCGAGACCTCAACGGGAGATATTCTCAGCCGCATTACCAACGACGTGTCGGTGCTCCAGCAGGGTATGACCAACAGCCTGTCCACAATGATCAGCGCCGCAACGCAATTTGTCGGATGTCTCATTATGATGGTCGTCACCGAATGGCATCTTGCCTTGACCGCAGTGCTGATCACGATGGTCGGTATGGTGCTTTTGATGCTCATTATGGGTCGCTCGCAGAAATACTTCAAGCAGAGGCAGATCAGTCTCGGCGCGCTGAACGGATACGTTGAGGAAATGTATTCGGGACACGATGTCGTTCGCATATCCCGTGCCGAAAAGAAGGTGCTGAGCCGATTCGGAAAGCTTAACCGCGACGTTTATGACGCAAACTGGAAATCTCAATTTTTGTCGGGTATGATGCAACCCCTGATGAACGTTATCGGCAATCTTTCCTACGTTGCCGTATGTGTCATCGGCGCGGCGCTTGCCATCAACGGAACGATTAAATTCGGTGTCATTATTTCCTTTATTCTGTACGTTCGTCTCTTTACTGCTCCCTTGACGCAGATCGCGCAGGGAATGACCAATCTCCAAACCGCTACCGCAGGTGCGGGACGCATCTTTGAGTTCATGGAAGCCGAGGAGCTGGAGGACGAAAGCGGTAAGCCCAAGCACGAAACCGAGGACACAAAGGGATCGGTGGTATTCGATCACGTTCGTTTTGCCTATCCCGAAAATCCCGATAAGATCATTATCAAGGACTTCTCGGCCAAGGTGACACCCGGACAAAAGGTTGCCATCGTCGGCCCTACGGGTGCGGGCAAAACAACAATGGTCAATCTTTTGATGCGCTTCTTTGAGATCAACGGCGGCAGTATTACGGTTGACGGCACGCCCATTCACCACATTCGCCGCGAGGACGTTCACGATATGTTCGGTATGGTGCTTCAGGACACCTGGCTGTTTGAGGGAACGGTTCGTGAAAACCTTGCCTACAATATGGCAGAGATCACCGACGAAGATATTATGCGCGTCGCTAAGGTCTGTGGAATCGACAAATTTATTCGTTCCTTGCCGCAGGGGCTTGACACGGTGCTGACCGAGGGAACTACGATCTCGGCAGGACAGAAGCAGCTTCTCACCATCGCCCGCGCGATGCTTCAGGACGCTCCTATGCTGATCCTTGACGAAGCGACTTCATCAGTAGATACGAGAACTGAGGTCATCATCCAAAGAGCCATGGATGAGCTGACGAAGGGAAGAACCAGCTTTGTCATCGCGCACCGTCTTTCCACGATTCGCAATGCCGATCTTATTCTTGTTATGAAGGACGGCGATGTGATCGAAAGCGGAGATCACGAAGCTCTTATGAAACAAGAAGGCTTCTATTATCAGCTGTATCAGAGTCAATTTGATGTAGAAGAAAACGCAGAAGATATTTGATATGTTCTTGGATGAAAGGATTTATGATGAATTTTTTTGCAGACAAACGAAAAAGGAAAATATTTATTATAGTTACTTCCATCGTTTTCGTAATTGCAGTTCTTGTTGGAGCGTGCGCAATCTACCTTGGAGATTATTACCGAGCGGACAACGAGGCAATCGGTGCATTCCTACCACAAGGCAGCGCATGGAAGGAAGAACCCAACGGAAACATTGTTTTTGAACCTGACGGGGCAACTACAGGATTGATATTTTATCCCGGCGGAAAGGTTGAGCATACGGCATACATTCCGTTGATGCAAGCTTGTGCAGAAAATGGTATTTTATGCGTTATCGTAGAGATGCCTTTCAATCTTGCCGTTTTTGATGTCAATGCAGCGGACGGCATCCCAAAAGAATACCCTCAAATTGAGAATTGGTACATCGGCGGTCATTCGCTCGGTGGCTCGATGGCGGCATCGTATCTTGAAAAGCATACCGACGAATACGAAGGATTGATCTTGCTTGGTTCTTATTCAACTGCCGATCTTTCGGACGACGAACTTGAGGTTCTCTCCATATACGGTAGCGAGGATCAAGTGCTCAATCGGGAAAAGTACAACGACAATATCAGTAATTTGCCCAAAGATTTCAAGGAGATCGTCATTGAGGGCGGTTGCCACGCTTATTTCGGAATGTACGGCGCGCAGGACGGCGATGGGAAACCGAGTATTACGAATGAGGAGCAGATACAACAAACGGTTGAATATATTGCGCAAATGATTTTAAGTGAATAAACAAAAAAGGAGAAATATTATTATGAAAATTGCAGTAACTTATGAAAACGGACAGATTTTTCAGCACTTCGGACATACCGAGCAGTTTAAGATCTACACAGTAGAGCACGGTAAGATCGTTTCCACCGAGGTCGCGGACACGAACGGAAGCGGTCACGGCGCGCTTGCGGGATTTCTCGCGGAGCAAAACATATCGGTACTGATCTGCGGTGGGATCGGCGGCGGTGCTCAGATGGCTCTCGCAAATGCAGGCATTCAGCTTTTCGGCTGTGTCTGCGGCTCTTGCGACGAGGCGGTAAATGCTTTGCTTGCAAATAAACTGAACTTCAACCCCGAGGTAAGATGCGATCATCACGATCACGAACACAGCGAAGAAGGACACACCTGCGGTAGTCACGGCTGCGGATCGCATAATTGCGGCAATCACGGATGTGATAATTAAAAGGAGTATAAGTGGCTCACAAACAATCTGTATGTGAGCCTTTTTGAAATATTATTGGTTAGTTTATTTTCGGTTTAGAATACCTAAGTAAAATTTTTGCTGTAAGATAGA
>JAFTLD010000009.1 GCA_017452945.1 Clostridia bacterium
CATACGATAGTAAATCTTCTAATGCGTATTCAGTACACTCGTTATTATTTGTTTTCATTTTCTTCGCACCACTTTTTTGTATTATTCGCGTCATTCTCTATTTGCTCTCGAGAGCGATAATCATTCGGCAAAACCGTATTCATCTCAAGAACCTCAAACGCAAATTGTATATTTAACTTTTCATCATACCCATAATCAGCTAATGTTGTTATATCAACCCCTGTATGTTTTAAATCGCTCGGTGGATTTATATATAACAAAAATCCCAACGGAGGAACGGTAATTTCACTTAATATAACGAAGCTGTTATCAGAAAAATTCAAAGCAGAAGATAGACCGGATGTTTTTAACAAATTGCTATCCGTTACATACATACAGATCTTAAATTTTTCTTTGTCCAAACCTTTAGCATCTTTATCGAGAACAAATGCTCTTAGTTCTTCCATTAGAAACACCGATTTGCACAATTCGTTTTGAGCGCCAACTAATGTTTGAAACAATGGTGAATGTTGTTGATTATCATCCGCTTTATGAGGCTTCAGATATCCTATCAAAAAACGATGATCGTTTACAGAGCAAAACATGGAGATAATTTGTTTTATAAGTCTTGCTCCGTATATTCCATCTATACTAATACCTTGTATATCCTCTTTTTCTCTCTTAGCAAGAGCTTCTGCAACAATATAGGCAAACTCTTTATATGTATCCCCGTACCAAGTTCCGGTATTATTATTGCACCCGCGGCAAAGAGAATACCTTCCAGATCCTTTTTGCCGGTCAACGTATTTCAATCCTGTCATATCCCACGGAAGTCTATCATTATCAAATAGAATCTTCTCGCCCGAATACATTTTTGCTGGCTTTGAATTAAAAGCAGCTCTCGGAGGAATATGTTCAAACGTTAGTTCGCATTCTTTTCCACACAGAGCACAAAAGCCATGATGCTTGGACATAAGAAATATTCCTCCTTAACTGATTTGATTTTGATTATTTAACTTGTATCCGTTGCGAAGAATTGCCTTTGATTTCAATCGCCCAACCATTTTGCCATTCATCGTATAAGCGATCAAAGTTGGGTTGTTTCGTTGTTATAACAGATGTTCCGGTATATATTTCTTTAGGCTCAATAACAACCTCGCGATTAGTTTCGGATAGCGTTTCTTCAAACAGAACGAAATTTGAGATAATTCTGCGGTCGGTTATAGGAATGCTCCACCGCTCAACCTTTTCCGCAATGATTTCCTTAATTCTTTGGCGTCGGGTAGCAGACATTTGTGATCCCAATATAATTCCTACAAGTTGAGTAGAATCAATGTGAAATAACCGTTGATGTGCCGGCAATGTTAGTTTCTTGCCTGCGAACCACTGTACTCCACTTGATAATACAACCCTTGCCTCTTGCTCGTAATCCCAAACCGAATGCTTTTGAAAATAATTTTTTGCGCGCTCAGCTCGTGCAGTTTCGATTTCTTCCGGGGAATGATTATCACCGGCAACACTTGCCGGAAAGCACATAAAACCATCTGAAGATTTAGGTGTTGAAACATATTCTACGTCTTGGATTTCAAAAGCATCAGGAACTCCAAATGACAACCTTGGTAAAGGCAATGTTGCGGTTTGTGTGCGCTTCCAACTTGGATTTTGTTTTATTTTTCCATCAATCGGTCTATATACAAGGCAAAAACCCTTGTGATTATTAGCATAATGAGACCATAATAAATAATTGTCGTTTGTCTTGGAAAAAGAAGCAAAATAGCGTTCTTCGGGGGAATACCACATAATATAGTCTTGTATTGCTTCAAACGCCGTGTTTAGCATAAACTGATCCAATCGCCGTTGACCAACATCTATAAACTCATCTCTTGATATTTTTAGAATATTCTCTATGGGCATCGGTGATTTTGAAAGGAAATAATCTACAACTTTTTCTTTCAGCGATTCATCAAGTGTAATTGTGTGTGATTTGAGGGCTTCATTTATCAGATTAGTCCACAAATTTTTATCTTTTGAAAAGGTAGCAAAAGTTTTTCCTTCATATGGATCGTTGCATTCTTCACGGGAAGCAAAATACAATTCATCATAAATAAGTTCTTTTAACGCTAATTCGCTACCTGAACGATATCTGTAATAAAACATATCACGCCACCAATTCTATATTCATTTCCATCAAAATCGCCTCATAGCTCTCGCCGAATACCTCGTAGAAACGTCCAAGACCACCCTTGCGGTCGAACGGATTGAGATCAAGGTCGCCCGTTTCAATACTCAACGATACGGCAATATGGTCTTTAACAAGACGGAGCCATTCCATCTGTTCGTCCGTAAAGTGTACCGCACCTGCGTTACGGCGAAGTGTCCACTGCATAAAGTTATAGTTCACTCTGTCTGCAAAGGGCGCAAGATTTTCGGTATATCCCATTTCAAAGCGAATAATTGAAATAAGGTCTGCAAGCTGTGCCATCGTACCACGCTTTACCTTTTCGGGCTTTTTAATGGCATAGCAATCCCAAAGGCGCTCAATGGTAATACCCTTGGTTTTCAGCTTTTCATACAGAGCCTTCAGCCCTTCAATCGCCATTGGACGGTCTTTGTAATTCTGATTGTAAATGATACGCAGAGCAATGATTTCATCTCTGTTCTCATCAATAAACTTACGGAAGGACGAAATCACGCGGTCAGCATTTTCCTCTTGCTGTGAGTCGAATCCGGCAAACAACACCTCGTCAAGATTTACGTTGTCGATAATCTGCTCGTGACTACGGCGCACATTCTCAATGTAATCGCGTACATCGGGATTTTGGAAGGGCGCAACAGCATCAACTACCAATGCTTTCTTAGCTTCGGCAATTTGCTCGTCAGTAGGTTCTGCGGTTGCAAACTGCTCCTGAGCCTTGTGGAGAATTGCATCCTCGTCAAAGGCATTCAAAAGCTTTTCAGCGATCTGACCTGCGCTCTCTCCAACCTTTGCGACAAACTCTTTCTTTTCGCTCGGTGTCATCTGGCTGTTCAGACGAATGACACGATTTGCAAGAGAGGTAAGCGTGTCCTCGCTTTTATCGCCAAGAGCCACGTTCATCATCAATTCTCTCATACTGACAGACGGTTTACGCTCAAGGGTACGAGTGTCGGATTTCTTGGATTTTGTAACGCCAACGGCATCGACGATAACGAAATGGTCTTTGTTATCGGTTGCAGAGGGAGTAACCTTTTGAAGATCGTCTTTAGAGAGAGTTCTCGTTCCACGCCCCTTCATTTGCTCAAAATAGTTCTTACTGCGCACGTCACGCATAAAGATCAAGCACTCGATAGGTTTTACGTCCGTTCCCGTTGCAATCATATCGACGGTAACGGCAATACGTGGATAGTAGTCATTGCGGAAAGAGCTCAACACACTTTCGGGATTATCTGCGGAATACGTAATCTTTTTGCAGAACTCGTTGCCCTCGCCAAACTCCTCACGAACAATCTGAATAATATCATCCGCATGGCTATCGGTTTTGGCGAAAATTAAAGTTTTCGGCACTTCTTTGCGACGAGGGAATAATGAGGTAAACACATTTTCTTTGAACGTGCGAATTACGGTGCGGATTTGGCTTGGATTGACAATATCTCGATCAAGCTGAGAAGGCGTATAATCCACATCCTCGTCAAGCTGTTTCCAACGCTTTTCACGAGATAGACGGCTACGAACCTCAATCATCTGCTTCATAATGTGCGTAGTGTTTTTGCCGATATTGGTTTCAATGAGGAAAATATCCTCACCTACATTTACACCGTCAATAATTGCTTGTTCGCGAGGATATTCGCTGACCACGTTCTCGTTGAAAAACGCAAAGGTACGCTTATCAGGTGTTGCTGTCAGACCGATAATAAAGGAATCGAAATATTCAAGCACCTGATTCCACACGTTATAAATAGAACGGTGGCACTCATCTACGATGATGCAATCGAAGAATTCGGGCGGATATTTCTCGTTGTAAACTACCTCTTTGGGGGCTTTGGAGTCTGCCGTCACAAACTCATTGAACGAGGTTTCCTCGGCGGATTCATCAAGCTCGTCGCCTTTGAGGATAGAATACATTCTCTGAATTGTGCTGATGCAGATCTGAACACCATCTGGGATATACGACGATTTGAGTCTATGTACGCCGTATATCTGCGAGAAGGAACGGTTATCATCCGTCGGTCTGTATGCCAAGAACTCACGCTCCGCCTGTTCGCCAAGACCTTTTGTATCCACAAGGAAAAGAATACGGTTCATTTTTCCGTATTTCAAAAGCCTGTATGCAGCAGTGATAGCCGTAAATGTCTTTCCCGCGCCCGTTGCCATCTGTACCAATGCTTTCGGACGGTTGTCCGCAAAGGATTTATCAAGGTTTTCAATAGCCGCAATTTGACATTTACGGAATCCCGTAGGATCAAATTCTGGAAAGTGCTTCATATTGTTACGAACCGTATCCGCCTGCTTCAAAAGAGCACTCAACGTTTCGGGGCGGTGGAAGGAGAATACCGTTCTTGAACGATACTTGATATCGTTATAGTCAGTAAAGCGTGTGAGCTTGTCCGTTGCTTCGTATGCAAAGCGAATACGGTAAATACCTTTGATCCACTTGAACGTGCTGTTTGCATAACGAGAAGACTGCCCCTCAACGGCAGTTATGTTTTCACCTTCATCCGTTTTCTTTGCTTCGATAACGCCTACGGGCACTCCTTCTATGAAAAGAGCATAGTCCACGGGACCCGTGCTCGTTGGGAATTCCCGAACAGCAACACCGAGAGAAGCTGACAAATTCAAGGATTTAACATCTTGAATCACCCAACCAGATTCTATTAACTTTTTATCGATTGTTAATCGAGATTTTTCTTCGGGTTTCATAGGCACTCCTTTCCTTAAACAATAATATTTTTCAGTTACTGTGTCAGTACATCCAAATACTGATCCAATCGCTTATTGAGATATTCTGCAAAGAGCTTTACCATTTCGGCGCGGTGGTCGAAGGCGTCGTAATAACGCATTCTATCGGTGAATTTAATGTCGATGGGGGGATATCCCGCTTTCATCAGTTCAAGGTTGATGATGAGGCGTCCGGTTCTGCCGTTGCCGTCGATGAAGGGATGAATAGACTCAAATGCGATGTGCAGGTCAGCGAGTTTTTCCACGATATTGCGCTCGTCGGTTGCGTACTGCTGCATAAGGTCGTTCATCTTGGGCTCGATCAGATAAGGCTGAACAGGATCCTGCTTTGCACCCATGATGCGGACAGGCACTCTGCGGTACACGCCACGGTCGAGAGGCTTATCTGCGAGGACGAGGGAGTGTATCTGTTTGATCACTGTTTCCGACAGGGGAGTGCGTTCCTTGACAAGGTCGCAGATGAAGTAGAACGCGTCCTTATGACCGACTGCTTCCATGTGATCCTTCAGCGGTTTTTGGTCGATAGTCAAGCCCTTGAGCACCATATCGGTTTCGCGCAGGGTGAGGGTGTTACCTTCGATTGCGTTGGAGTTGTAGGTATATTCAATCATGAAGTCCTCGTTCAGACGCGCGACTTCACCCTCGGTGAGTGGTCTGCGACCATCGAGTTCAATCTTCTTTCTTTCGATCTGGGCGAGAAGGGTTTCCTTTCCGCGAATGCGTCCATCGGCAGGCTTGGTTGCGTTATCGGGAACAAACCAGAGTTTGCCCTCGCGCCATGCACCGTCAATTTGTCCGTTCACACAGAGAGTGCGGACACGTCTGTCGGAGATGCCCCATTTCTCGGCGGCTTGTTTTGTTGTCATAGCCATTATTCATACCTCGTTACGTTGAGATTTCGAATTTTATAATATATCAGTATAAGTATACCACATTTTCGGCACAATGTCAACGATTTGCGGAATAATAATCGTAAACTTTCGGAACAATAAAATTCGCTTTTTCTGAGTGAATGGAGCGAATATTCAGCGAATAAAGCGAATTTTCACTGAATGACAAAGGGATGGAATCGCTTGGCGTTACCTTTGAGACAGCGGTGAAAAAAGACAATGGGTACATTTTTCCACGAAAAACAACTTTCTGTAATGCAGGAGCAAATGTGCAGTTTCTGAAAAATGCATAGAGTTTATCTTCGTTAGAAAACCTATATACTTTTTCTAACGATCGGAAGGTAAAAATTTCCAAAGTATCAATTTGATACTTTAGAACTTCGGATTTGATACTTTGGAAATGCTCAACTGTTAATATTTAATCCTAAAGTGCCAATTTGGCACTTTGGGATTTTAGCTTTGGCACTTTGGAATGAGATTACAACAGATCGTCGAAATTTCCTCTTATCTAAACAGTGACCGTGCAAAAAGGAACGCAAGGAATCCCAATCCCAATAACGTATCTATTGCATCCCAACTCGCACCATCGGAAATAAAGGAAATTAACATAAAAACGACAATAACAATGACAACCCAACCACAACCGAAACCGCCGCCTTTTCCACCGCCGGAGCCGCCACCGCTGGTATTCTTAAACGCATGATAATCATTTAAGTTTGGCATATTTTTCTCCTCCGGTTCTTTTACAGCATTGCTTCAAAATCGATCTTGACAACCTTTTTGCCATTTTCGATTTTGGCATGATGGAATTTCATCGCACCAGCCCAAGTGTGGTAACCCGGGTACGAGATGGTCATGTTCTCGTTAAGCTTAACGAAGCAATTTTGAGATATGCCTTTTTGAATCAAATCTTTGTCCAGCGTGAACCCTTCAAACTTTGCTAACGCAAAGAAAGCTTCTGCTATTCGTTCGGTAGATAGTCTCACATAGACAATCCGTTTTTTCGACATTAAGCTTTTGATGGTTTTTCTTTTCATTTTGTTATTTCTCCCTTTGTGTTTATATTTCCTACAAAGAGAGCGTCAAAAAGCAATCCCATCGTTAAGATAGGATTGCTTGAAAGGTCAAGAATCCTATCGTTCAAGCTTTAGCACCTTGCCACTTGGTAGGTTGCTGTACGGTCAAAGGGCTTGTCCCTCACGCACTCTTTATAGGTTAATATTTGCTTGTGTCAGACTATGATTTGAAAAATATTAATTTATAGGTTTTCCAATTGCTTTCATACAAACTTCGCGAAAAAATGTATTTTTTGAAATCCCATGTTCTTTGCAATATGCATTTATTTCATCGATCTCTTCAATTTTGAAGCATATAGTTTGATATTTAAAATTTTTCTCCGTGTAGTTTTTTCTTGCTTTTTTATTGCATTCCAATTGATTTTTTTGTGTATTCTTAGCCATTAGATATTATCCTTTTCATCAATAAAATAATATTATTAATATTATTTTCTATTTAATTTGAATATGATAATCACTCATTGGTTATCGAGCGCAATTATGTATTAGCAAACATGTCCAAATGACCTTTAACAATTTCCTTGAAGTTGCCGTACTCACTTCCATAATTGCATCGTACTAATTCCGCTTCAATAAGCATATGATCCTCTCTGCTTCGATTGTTTTCCGCAAATGCTTTCTTGATGGTTATGTCTTTTCGCTTCAACTTGGATGCAATACGATGCATAATACCACTTATGTACAGTTGGAGAGGCGATATGTGGTTATCGAGATATTCATCACTTATCTTACGAAGTTTAGCATAGTAACAGAATCTTAAGGAACTATCATCTCCAGGGTTTGCTGACTTGCGGTCCTCCACCTTAAATACACTGTCAGGATAAAGCCCCCTCATATCAACTTTGCAGATTCCATATCTGTTCCTTCGTTCCCATATTTGCTTGTGCGAAAGCTCTACAATGTCGGCTGCAAGTTGAGGAGTTATTTTGAATTTATAGGTATGTCCATTGTCTTCATGCAGTACAACCGTGTTCCCGTGAACATCAGAACCGCGAAGATTTTTGATTACGCTCATATCATCGCAGTAAATACCCTCATATACACAGCGGAAAAGTGTACGATAATATAGGTCATTGAATTCTTCGTATAACTCTATCTCCTTGATTACACGTTTGAAATCGGAGTGAGTAACAAATTTTTTTCGAGCGGTTGGCTTGGCTTTTTTCCAAATCTTTTTCTTGTCTATATTCTGAACGAGTTCGAGCAAGTTAGAACCATCGCCGGGGTTTTGCGAGTCAAGCCATTTGGCGTATAAGCCTATGACATAACATATGGTTGCAATGGATTTCGGGCTATTGGGTTTTCTATCCAATACAAATTTCTCTAATTTGCGGACGGTAAAAGTTTCGAGTTTAACATCGACACCGTCTAAAACGTGCTTGACAACTTTTGCTGTATTTTCAACTTCAATTGAGTCTATAAATTCTTTGATTTTTGTCATTTCTTAAATTCCTAATTTTTTATATAGTTCAGCAAGTTCAGCCTCTATTTCATCAAGAGTAGCGGTATCGGGAATCTCTTCCTTAGTCATATATCTTGCAGGAGAAAGATCATAGTTCATTTCTGCGATTTCATCAATTGTGCAGACTCTTGATAAACCAATAATTTCATCTCCATTTTCAAGAATTTGAACTATTCTTTCAATTCCTTCTTCCGTGAGAACATTGATTTTTCTTTCCTTTTCAGTGAACGTTACTGTTCCGTTGTTAGCGGCATTAATAAACAATACATTCTCAACCTTTGTTTTCGAGATTATCAGCAAATTGACACCCACACCCGAGGAGTAAAAACAAGAAGGAAGGGCAATGACCGCTCTTAACCATTTGTTATCCAGCAACTTCTTCCTCTGCTCAATTTGCATTTTTGTCATTCCGAACAATATGCTTCCGGGTACGACCACTACCGCCATACCATTTTCTTTCAGCATATTTGTGGTTTTTTCAACGGCAAGGTATGAGGAGCTTAAATTCTTGTCCTCAATGATCTTTTTGATATTTAACGGAGCATCAATAAACATTTTATCGGCAACCGCATAATCATTTTCGTAATTCGCAAGAGAGTTTTCGACAGTGATACTGATATCCTTATATCCTGCCATGATGTAAAGCATTGCCGCTACAGCTGCACATTCCGCATTGATTTCAGATGTTATTACTCGCGTGTTTGTATCGGTTACGATATTCAACGTGGATAAACCAGCACCTGCAACGAAATCCGCGTAGACATCATCTTTCGTTACTCGCAATATGTTTTTGGACAGCTGAGCAATTCCGGCAGGCGTTACCGTTTCAGCTGCCGATATTACATCTCGAGCTTTAAGGTCTACTGCGGCATTGAGACACTCGACCAAAGTTTTTCCAAGGTTCATGTCATCGGATGTTTCTTCAAGATTGAGCTGTGCAAGCGTCGCCATAATCGTTTTGTAATGATTTGACGTACTGTTCTTTTTGCCCCAGCTATCATCTGTTCCAAACAAGTCCTTAGCATATTCATTCAGGGCAGAGGTGAGAATGTTGTTGAGCTTATATTCTTCGTCGAGCATTTGAAGAACCGGATATACGGCATTTTGTCCACTCTCATTATCTCTTGCGGCGAACATCTTTTGAACTCTTACGTAATTCATCATTTTCTCGCCGGTGTCTGCTTTGAAGCAGTTGTCTGTGACATATTTAAGGAAAATAAGTCTTACTACACTGTAAGTCGTGTTCTTCGAATACATAACTGACGTAAGCTGGGATGAAATATCCCAAATCATTTTTTTGCATCTTTCGAAGGTTGTGTTCTTATCCATCTTATTTTACAAGCTCCTTGAATATCAAATCATTTTTCATAGCTTCAAGCTCAAGTATTCTTTTTAGAGCAACGAGCTTTTCTTGGGTTTTAATATATCCTTCTCCAATACGTTGCTGTTCCTCTTGATCGGGCAGCGGTACTTCGATATTTCCGAGTTTTCCAACAGAAAGCAAGGGCATCGTTGCTCCTGCCACCTGATTCTTTAATTGGTTTTTACAATGTGAGGTTGAAAGAAAAGCTTGTAAATACTCTCTGTTAATTCCATTGCAGCGAATAATAGCGCAAAATGAAGGAATCAAACATCCGGCAGATTCTTCAGTAATGATTGCTGAATCATACGGAGTAGAGAGTTTAATAACGATATCTCCAACTGCGGTTAACTTATTGGGATCTGCAACAACCTTCAGCTTTTCAGTGGGAATCTCTACAATGTCAATTGTTCCGTCACTTAAAATAGCCTTTGGAGTAATAACACGTCTTTCCTCTGCTACGAGCTCATTGTTTTCGTCTTTTACTGTGATTCTTGTCATAATCTGACCGCCAACTATTGTTGCAACGGCTTTGTCTTTAAGAAGTGCTTTGTTTAACATACTGATTTTTGTTCCTTTCTCAATGTAATATCTGGCTTATTGTTTACATGCGTTTGAATTATTTTTGATGTTCATTTCCTTTCTGCCTATATGATAGCACATCCTTAATCGTTTGTCAAGTGCTTTTTGAAAATATTTTTCGGTTTTATGTGTAATATTTTTTATGTTCATGAAATTCGGCGTTCTCGTGTGCATAAAGCGAATTTTCGCTCAGTGGCGAGGAGACCGTTTTAAGGGAAGCGAACCATCGCCCCCCGAAAATATGTATAATTTACATTTTGGACTATCCTAAAATATGCATACCCCTTGAAACAGAGCCTGATTTATGCTATAATAAAGGCAGAAAAAGAACCCCGAAGCGGCTCGGGGTTAGGCGAAAATGTGGACTGCCGGAGGCATATTCGGGCGGTTTTGTCTATCGAAACCTCTAAAAACGCTTTAGAGCTGCCGTTAGATTTCGACTATCGTTGAAATGCGGAAAATAGGGGCGGTTCGAATCCCTCGACGGACAAAAGAGGCAAAAAGCCTTGTAAACGCTGGTTTTTCATCATAAATCAAGGTCAACCATATTCCTTGAAAATTCGGTAACACCGAAACGTTGCAAAAATCTTGAAAACCGTTTGGGGCTTCCCCACGGGGGTTCGAATCCCTCTGCCTCCGCCAAAAAAGAGCAAGTTGAACCCAACTTGCTCTTTTTGCTTTATGATTCTTCACTCTCCACTTGTTTCGGGTGTGCAAGAGTCCGTGGCCGCACGCCACTTTATAATTACGTTTTCTCGAAGACCGCAGGGGAGCACAGCAGGTTGCTCGAGGAATTCACGCATACAATTCAGCCGCGCTTTACGGTGTGCGTTGATCACTGCACCGAAGTAAGGCCACTCGTCAAGAACCTCGGGGCAGGCGTCGTAGCTCCCGTCAGTCATCATTTCGTTGATCAGCGTGGAGCAGACCTCGATGCGTAGGTGGTTAGGTCCTTTACGGATCTGATCGGTGCACTCAAGCTCCAAAGGATGCGTCCAAATATCTCCGATACATACTTGGTTGAGATATACGCGTGCTGCGCAGAACAACTCGGACAGACACAGCTTTGCGTGGGTCACGGTGCTTGCCATGTCAAAGGTGCATTCGTAGACGCCTGTTCCGCTGTAATGTGTAAATTCGGGAACCGTATCCCAAGTAAAGGGCTGCTCGGAGTATAAAACCTTTCCTTCAAGCGTCAAAGTCCAATTTTCCAGTGCCTTTTGCTGTGTATATGCGCAAATCTCAGGGCAGATCGGTGCGCCGATAAGATCCGGAGCAAACACCAACACAATCGACTCATGCGCACAGAAGTGCAGGGGAAGGCAATCCCCCTCTGCCTTTACGGGTACGGGAGCGATACTGTTGACAGACCAGGCGCGCACGGGCTCCGTGCGATCCTTGCATTTGATTTGTGCATCCAATGCATCATCCGAAAGGTTGGACAAAAAGTACAGGTGGGTGTTGCCGTCTGCTCTGTGCACGTAACCGATTTTGTCGGGATGCGAAACGGTCACGTCTGGCACAAATCGGCTCTTCAATTCGCGGATCAAGCTTTCCTTGCGGTCAGGGACCAAGATGGGTGCAGCCGCTGCCATCAAGTTTTGGATCTGTTTTGCATTTTCCCGGTAACCCACAAGACCGCAGCTTTGATTCGGTATGCGGTCACAGATCAGGATACCTCCGGTGCGGGAAAACTCCGCCAGCTTTTGTGCGGTTTCGATGGGCAGGCGCGAGCATCCGATCAGCAAGATCACCCGATAGCTGTTTTTTTGGATGGTCAGTCTGCCGTCCTCAATCTTGCCAAGGGAGCAAAGCGCCTCGTCGTTGACGTAATCAAACCAGTAGCCGGCCTTTTGCACAGCATCCATGGCATCGTTATCCAAATGTTCATCCAGCCGCATGGCGAGATGCAGCTCACTGAGCATGCTGTCAGCGTAAATATCTGCCTGAGGAAGATAGATCGCAACCTCGGCAACGTGGTGTCCGAAGCGTAAAAGTGCTGAGGCGCGATTGATATATGCGCCCAGATTGCCGTACAAGGGCCACCACGGGGCGGTGTGATTGATATGGGTGGATGCATAGAATGGCCATCCTCTTTTTCCCGCCCCTTCGGGGGAATAGGCATATCCGTGATTGACGATCATGTTCATGCCGTCCAGAAACACGGCGTCCACAGCGGCCTTTAATTCCTCAAGCGTTTCGGTAAAGCGCGGACGCTTGAGCCAGGTAAAGGTTTCGTTGGAAATCAGCTCTCTGCCGTAGATATGGCCTGCAGAAGCCGCCAGCCGCCTGTGGATGGTGTTGACGCGCAGCGTACGGTGATCGCCAAAGGTCTCGCCCTCGGGAATATCTGCCGAGGCGTACACGCGCAAAATATCCCCCCACGTTCCGTGTGCCTGTACGCGGGAAAGTGCACCGTGCTTGTGCGAAAACTCGGTAAAGGGGTCGAAAAAGTTTTCAATCGTCAGCTCGGACATGGTTTTGAAATGGTCGTAGCGTACGTGTGCGGTAATCTCTCCCATGTCCCCCCAAAGTGCGTAGACGTAGGGCGTCAGATCATATCCGCGTCTGCTTTGGAATTCTTTGAGCAGCACACTCGACCAATTGTGTCCCTCTACCTCAATCGAATCGCAAAAAAGGGCATGGATGCCGGGGACGCGCTCCATTATGGGGCGGATCATTTGCTCCATAAAGCGATCGGCAGCGCGGCGGCTGCAATGATCAATGACGAGCCCGTCCGCACCGCGTGAGGGCTTGCCAACGTGATTTCTGTGCTGAGAGATCACGAAAAAGCAGATCTTCCAGTCCCCCTCGGGGATCTCGATCTCGGCAAGCTCGGTACCCCAAGGCCAGCCGAACAGCTCACGTATTTGGAATTTGTCTGTAATGTCCACCACGGTCTCGGGCAGCATGATACAGTTTTCCATCTTGCCCATGACAGCAGCGCAAACCGTTCCTGCAATGCGTGTTGTCAGATCGCATGAAAAACGCACAGGCCCGTGCACGTCCAGCTGATAAGGGATCGCTTCTTGCTGTGCATCCTCTTCTGCCACCGTAGGGCCGCCAAACGGCCAACTGGAGCCGGGGGTGATATCCAGCGTCATACCCCGTGCCGCACACGCTTGTGCCGTAAAGCGCAGAATGTCGTAAAATTCGGGAGAGCCATACGGGACGTTATGCAAGCTCTTTGCCGAGTTGTCCGGTGTGACAGGGTATAGGATCTGCAGCTCCACTCCTCCGATGTGTGCTTCTTTCATATAGTCCAGCTCACGCTCGATCTCGCTCCGATCCACGCAGCAGCCGTACCACCACCAGCGGGTAAGGCCTCTTGCATCGGGGGCGGGGGATTGCAGCAAGCCTGAGATTTTTTTGTACGTTTCGGACATTGTTATGGTTCTCCTGTTGTGTGTATAATAAGAAATAAGGGGAATTGGCTTTTGAAGTGACCGACTTTTTGTTGTATTCATTATAGCAAAAGGAAAAAGAAAAGTAAAGAAAATAAAAAAAATTTTCCGATTTGCAACCAACTCATAGAAAAAGGGTACTTAATGTATGAAGGCGCCATCACAACACAACAAAGGAGGTGAGATGCATGGATGACCGCAGTATTATAGAATTGTATTTTGCCAGAGATGAGCAGGCAATTGCAGGGACACAGGCCAAATACGGCAAGCTGTGCTATCATATTGCGCAGAATATTTTGGGTAACGAGCAGGATGCCGAGGAGTGCGTCAACGACACGTACGCGGGGCTTTGGAATGCCATACCGCCCGCAAGACCCGATGACCTTTGCGCGTTTGTATGCCGCGTGACGCGCAATTTGTCGCTCAAGCGCTTGCGTGCGCTGACAAGGCAGAAATGCAGCCGCGAGGTGGTCGTATCGTTGTCCGAGTTGGAAGAAATATTGCCCGACGAGAGCTGGACTGACGGCATGAGTGAAGGCGAGATCGCAGCTCTGATCACTACGTTTTTGCGCACGGAGAGTGCGGATGCGTGCAATATTTTCATCCGAAAATACTATTTCTTTGATTCGGTTGAAATCATTGCCAAACGGTACGGCTTTAGTCAAAGCAAGGTCAAGAGCATGCTGTATCACACCCGAAAAAGACTGAAAGAGTATTTGAAAGGGGAGGGAATTGAAGTATGAAAATTCCGAAAATCATAAATGCGGTCGGGCTGATCGACGACGATCTGATTGCCGCAGCATTGGTTACGTCTGAAGTGTCTGTGAGAAAGCGCAAGCGTCCGTTTGTTAAGTGGGCGGTCTTGGCGGCAAGTCTGGCTGTGGTGATATTGGCAGGTGCAATCGTGCTGCCGATGATGCTTGGCGGTGACGACGTGTTGCCCCAAAGCAACAGAAACACGGTGCTGTTTGGTGATCTGGAGCGCAATTATAAGACGCAGAATGCTATCGGGGAAGAGATCGCGATTGACTGGCCCGATAAATACTTGTCTGCGGTAGAGAAGCATTCGCGCATTATCTGGTCATTCAAGGAATACAGCACGATGCAAATGCCTGTTGCAACAGAGCATTTGGGCGATAAGCTGGGCAATTATCTGGGCTTTGAGGTACGCAAGATCAAAGGGATCGATCCGGAGCATGCAATTGCGCTGCGTATTGAAGACGTTTACTACAATTACCGTTGCTACCAAGGCTTTGACAAGATCCCCGCCACGCTGGGCGAACTGTTTGATCTTTACAATCTTTCCGAGGTGATGGAGCTTGATCGCTTTACCGAGCATGAAAGAAGAGAAGAAACGTATTACGCGCTGACAGATGATGATTATATCATCGAGGTTCTGTCCTCCTGCCGTGATGCCAAGCTGTATGCGGATGGCGACCGATGGGAAATGCGCGACGAGTATCTCAGCTTTACCATGACGTCGGATGCGTTGGGCGTTTACAAAAAGGCAATGTATATCACCAAGGACGGCTATTTGTGGACAAATATGTTTGAGTACGCGTACATTTATGAGATCGGCACCGAGGCTGCGGGCAAGATCATTGATTATGCTATAGCCAATTCGACCGAGAAGGAAACGTATGAGCCCTATGAATACCGTCTTGCGGGCACGCTGACCAAGATTGAGGACGGATATGCGTATATCGACGACAGCGTCATGTGCGTGGATCCCGATGAGGGCATGGTGTTCCGTGTGTCTATGGAGGATATCCGCATCCGTCGTTGCATTGAATATGCGGGCGTGGGCGAGGGAGATTTTGTGGTCGTCACCTTCCGCGGCGGCATTGATCTTGAGGACGGAAATCTGATCCTTGACGCGCGTTCGATTGAGGAAGCATATCTTTCGGACGGTGGCGCGGTCGTGCCCGAATAATCTGTTTATTTTATGTTAAAATTCGCAAAATTCGATTGACTTTGCACCGATTTCGTCATATAATGAAGGCAAAGAAGTGCCGCACGCGGCACAAGACGAAAGGACGGTCATACCGATATGAAGGAACAGGCAGCTTTCACGTCTGCAAAAAAAGGCGAAGTAAGATTCACAGCCCAAAACAGTGCAGGTTACGTGGTCATTACCGTATTGAGAATGATCCTTGCCAATTTAGCGAGTGCCGTTTGCGCTGTGCTGCTGTTTCTCATTCCCATTATTGGCTGGGTGTTCAGTCTACTGGTTGGGGTTCTGACCTTGGTCGGAAACGTCGTCACAATCATTTCGCTCTTGATCTATTGCTTTACCAACGTGACCATTACTACGCTGGGTATTTATGGGCGTGATGATTACGGTGCTGCCTTTGACGTCAGCTTTGAGCAGATCGCAAGGGTAAAGCCCGAGGGAAAAAAGGTGACAATTTCAGCCAACGTGACCAAAAAGAACGGTGTTTGCAAGAAAAAGGACATCATTCTTCATATGGTCAATGTGGAGGAATTCGTACAGGCTTACGAAAACCGTTAATATAGCCGAAGGGGCTGCTTCCATGTGAAGCAGCCCCTGTGTATTTGGGTTTATATGAACAATTGAGGTGACTGGCGCAGTTCACCGTCCTTGTAAAGCACGGTTTTGACCTCGTAGGGTACGTAGGTCAGAGGAATTGTTGCACCGCAAAGTGTCAATACGGTTTCTTTTGTGTTGGGGGTGTTGTTGAACAGGCGCAGGATGTAGGTGTCCTTGGTGTCGTCTGCGCGCTTGAGTGTCACAAGGCTGATGGCATGGTCGCCAAGATCGATGGAAAATGGCTTGGTTGCGGGATGCGCGCTGCCCGTGGGGAAGGTGTTGAGCACGTAGGGCTTGTGGTTGAAGCGCTGTGCGGCATTTTCCAACTCATCGCGCGCGAATACGCCAAGTCTGAAGGAGTAGTTGCTTTCTCCCTGGTCGATTTTTTTAATAAAGCGATCGGTTGGAATGATCTCTCTGTCGCCGATGGGGTGTGCGCAGTAGCTGACACCGCGTACCAATGAGAGATAGAGCGCTCCGCTTTCAAAGTGGCTGCCGTACAGACAGTTATTTAGTACAGCCGTGCATTTTTGACCGTCATCCAGCGCAATAAAGCGTTGTGACACGTTCTCGCGTGCGTCTGTGTACAGCTCTTCCGTGCCAAACACGGTCTGGCCGATCAGCTGTCCCTTTGCCGAAAAGGGAACCTTGAGCTTGACAAAGCAATCAACGTCACCAAGGAACAGCGTGACGTCCACGTCCACAAGGTCATTGTTTTTGTAGATCTTATAAAGCACGCGGGCGCGGGTGTTGTCACAGGAGAAGAGTGCCTCAACGCCCATGTAAATATCACCGTCCTCAATGACCGAGATGGGAGAAAGTCCTGCGAACACGCCGTCAGGCTTCTGCATAAGCGTAAATGCGCGCTCACCTGTGCCGAGTCTTGATAGCTGGAAGGGCTGCATTGCCCAAGGGTCGGGGTTATCGTCGAACCTGCAAAGGCCAAATCCGTCTTTTACGTATTCTGTGCCGTCAAGCGAGAACGAGGAAAGAAGTCCTGTCTTGCGGTCAATGACCACGCGTTTGCGGCCGTTATCAAAGATCAGATTATCGGACTTGGGCTTTTCTTGCCGCTCGGTGACGCGTGCATATGCTCCGTAACGGCGCATGCTCATGGGAGGAACGTCAGCCATAAACGTCACGCGCTTGCGCCAATCGAGGTTGAGGTTGCTCTCTTCCTTGACGCGTTGGGCGGGGATGACGTTGCCGTCTGCGTCCTTGACAGTGATCTCGGTGACCGAGTCTGTCCAGTTCTGATCGGCCAACATCAGTTCAAATTCCACGTTTTCACGGATATGTTGTGCGGTGGGGTTGTACACCAGAACAGGATATTCACCCTCGGCAGCCACATCCTGGTCGAGTGCCATGGCGAAAAAGGCACGGGTTTTGAGCCGTTCTGCTTCCAAAAGACCGTGATCCAAAAGCTTCAGACCGTTGTCCTCACCCGATTGGATGCAGGAGCCGGGCAGCACGTCGTGAAACTCTGCGTTCAGCAGATCCTCGGTGATCTCGTGCAGCTTTTGCTCGGGATAGTCGGCAAGCGCGCCCGAAATGCAGGCTGCGGAAAGCATTTTTTCTGCCATATAAAGCTCGTTTTCAAGCATGACGTGCTTGCGCTTGATCTTGCCCATCGAGGTGTAGCAGCCGGGCATGGAGATGCGCAGCGATTGCGCCAGCGTGCTTTCAGGATCAATGTTTGCGAAAAATTGTTCGGGGGTGGAGTGGATCAGATGCACGCCCTCGCCCTTTTGCATGTAGTCGCGAATGTCTGCAAGGTCCTTGCGCGAGGGGCCGCCGCCGTGATTGCCCACGCCCCATAAAACGCAGACCGTATCCTCGGGTTGAGAGTTTGCCTTGGCGAGAATGCTCTCCAAGGATCTGCCCATGGGAGAGGAGTAACCACCGTCGTATGCACGCATGACCTTGATGCGCGAGCCGTCAAAGCCCTCCCAGATAAATTGCCTTTGGTCGGGCGGACAGGCGTTGGGATCGGGGCGGCAGCAGACGTAGCTGTCCTGGCCGCACTTGGCTATGATCTGCACAAGACCGCGGCTGTGGCCGAAGGAGTCGAAATTGATGGCAGTAGTGGGGAAGGTGCCAAAACGGCTTTCAAAATACCGCTTGCCTTCCAGTATCTGACGCACAAGGCTCTCACCGCTTGGCATGTTGCAGTCGGGCTGCAGGTACCAGCCGCCCATGATGTGCCATTTGCCTGCCTTGACCAGATCGCGGATCTCCTCAAAGAGCGCAGGATCGTACTCTTCAACGTATTTGTAAATCGTGGCTTCATTGTGACAAAAAACGTAATCGAAATCCTTGGCAAGGTTCACGGCAGAACGGAATGTGGAAAGCACGCAGCCCGCGCCCTCCTGCCAGTCCCATTGCCAGATGGGATCTATGTGCGCGTTGCAGATCAAATGTACTTCTTTCATAAATAACTCCTTTCGGATCACTTTTCTTTATTATACAGGATGCGCAGACAAAATGCAAGAAGGTTTTTGAATATCTACGAACAGTCGAGTAAGAACAGCGGACTCCCCCGCATGACAATAGCAAAGGAGCCCGCAAAAACTAAGCGGACTCCTTTTTTCAAAAACTGATTTCTCACTCGCCGAAGGCGAATTTCACTGCAGGCACATATGCGCCTGCTATGCTACATCATCCCATCGGTTTTCTCCAGTGCGGCGCGGGCTTGCGCCATAACCAGCTTGTAATAGATGCCTTTTTGCTCCAGCAGCTGTACGTGTGTGCCGCATTCAGCCACCTCTCCGTGGTCGATGACTAAGATGCGGTCTGCGTTACGCAGGGTGGAAAGGCGGTGCGCAATGGCAAAGACCGTGCGGTTTTCTGTCATGCCGTCAATGGCATCCTGGATCAGCTTTTCGGTTTCGGTATCAAGTGCCGCTGTTGCCTCATCCAGAATCAGGATCTTGGGGTTGTGGATCAGCGCACGTGCGATTGCCACGCGCTGTCGCTCACCGCCCGAAAGGGAATAGCCCTTTTCGCCAACTACCGTGTTATAGCCCTGCGGCAACGACATGATAAAATCATGTGCGTTTGCTGCACGTGCTGCGGCAATCACCTCGGCATTGGTGGCGTGAGGCTTTGCATAGCGGATGTTGTCGCGTACCGTACCCGAAAACAGATGCGTTTCCTGCAGCACAACGCCCATTTGTGATCGCAGCGATGCTTGCTCGATATCCTTGGCGTTGATGCCGTCAAATTCAATGCAGCCCTCGGCAGGATCGTAAAGACGCATGATCAGATTGATCAGCGTGGATTTGCCGCAGCCGGAGTGTCCCACAATGCCGATCATTTCGCCCGGCTGCACCTCTAAGGAAACGTCCTTGAGCACCGGTGTGGCGCTTTCGTATCCAAAGGTGACGTGCTTGACGCTGACCGCGCCCTGAAGCTTGACGTGCTGGGGGTTATCCAAATCGGCAATTTCGGGCTCCTCCTCCATGATCTCCATGATCTTGCCAAACGAGGTCATGAATTCCGAAATGTTACGGGGAATGGTGGTGATCTGCATCAAGGGAGCATAGATGATGTTTGTGTAGGTGTTGAAGCGGTTGAGCGTACCCACGCCCAATGCCCCGCGGAACAAAAGCAAGTTGCCGTGCCACAGGATCAGATAGCTGCCAAGGCGCATGACAAAGCCGAGGATGGGGAAAACAAGGTCAAAGAGCCGCGCGTTGGAAAGGTTTTGCTTAGCCTGCTTTTCGGTGCAATCGGCAAAGGTGTCGATCGCGCTCTGCTCACGTCCGTAAGTCTTGACCACACGAATACCGCTCAAGGTGTCTTGCAGGGTCAGGTTTGTACGTCTGCCCAGCATCCATGCGCGGCGGTTGCGCAGCTTCATTTTGTCACGGAACTTCCAGATTGCAAACAGCACGATGGGAAGGGGCAGGAAAATGTAGAGCGCCAGCATGGGAACGCCCAGCGAAAAGCTCATGGTGACGATCAGCACAAAGCCCACAATGAACGAAACGAATTGCGCAAAATAGGTGGGCAGCAGGTGTACTACGAAGTTTTGCACCACGTTGACGTCGTTGTTGATGCGTCCCATCAGGTCGCCCGTGGATTTTTTCTGTACCGATGCCATGGAGAGCATCTGAATCTTTTCAAAGAGCAGCGTGCGCAGCATGCGCGTAAAGCGTGCGCCCGTGACAGCGGAAATACGGCTTTGCACGATGTTCAGCACACGGTGCAGCACGTCAATGGATATGATGGCACCCGAAATCAGCAAAAACATCCACAGCCAATCCTGCCATGTGTCCATGGAGAGCGGATTTTCGGCAAGGATATAGTCGTTGATCAGAATTTCCTGAAAGTAGGGTGCAATAAAGGTCAGACAGAGGGCGATGGCGGCCGTCAGCAGCGGAGCCATGATCCAAAGTCTCATTCCCTTGGTCATGCGCCAAAGAGTGAGGTATATCTTCTTTTTGTCCTGGCAGTAGGGACATAACCGCGTGTTGCGGATGTAGGGTCTGCCGCATTTGGGGCAGTAGCGCTCGGGCTCGTCACTGGTGGGCAGATTGTCCGTTTTTCCTTGAGCGACCATATCACAAGCGTGCGCTAAGATGGTGTAGCGTGTCATACTTCTGCCCGTGGAGAAGCGGCAGAGCAAAATGCTGTTGCCGTCCAGCTTTGCATAAAAGGCTGCACAGCCATACAAAAGCTCCACGGAAAATTCACTCATGCGGTGAACGTCCCATTTTTCCATCATGGTTCCGTTACACAGCTTATAAAGATGCGTAGGGGTCAGCACCATATAACCGTTCACCATACGGTGCTCCTCGTATTCATAAGGAATACAGTACAGTATTCTCTCGTCCTTGCCGCCTGCCTCTTCAAACGCTGTGCGGTCAGCGGCCTTGAGATCGTATATCAGCTTCATAGAAATCCTCCATCAGAGATAGATCTCTATCTTCTTTCGGCTGGCGTTATCCAGCGCCTCGGTATTGGGAACGCAGAAGCAGTTGCCGTCGATATCGTACATGAACACACGGCCGTCTTCCAGAGTGCGGAAGCTGTTTGTGGGATTGGACATGATGAATTCCGAGCGACCTGCATCAGTAGTTACGTCAAAGTACAGGTAACCGAATTTTTCGTGCAGTGAATGGATCTTTTTGATCTCGGGGGTGAAGTAGCGGCGGTCCAGCTCCGATGAGATCAGACGCTGTGCCTGCTCGTCAAAATCGGCCAGGCGTTCGATCATACCGATTTCCTCGCCCTTGCCCTTTTTTCTTGTGTCCGGCTCGCGGATGCAGATATAGCAGTCGGGATCGGTAATGGGGAAGGCACGTACCGGGATCACGCGCTCAAATTCCTCCACCGAGCCGTCTTCCAATGTCAGCGAGAGGGACAAAAGCCCACCCAGAGAGAGCGAAAACGCAGCGTTTTCGGGTGTGAGTGCAACCGATACGCGTTTATCAAAAAGTGCTTTTTCTTGCATGATAACCTCCATGCCGCCATACGGCGGCTCAATTCGTTTTGAAACTTCACCGTGGAGCTTCGCTCCAAAAATGGGTCAGGACCCCTTTTTTAGGTGAAGTTTGAAGTAAACAGGAACATAACGTGATCTTTCACGCCAATCCTCTTTACTTGCCTTGCATGACCTTGGTCATCTGTTCGTTTTGCAGCGTCCAGAGCTTGTAGTAAACGCCCTCTTTGGCCATCAGCTCCTCCTGCGTGCCCATTTCCACCAGTTCACCGTTTTCCATTGCCATGATGTAATTGCAATTTTTCAGGGTGGAAAGGCGGTGGGCGATGCTGATGCTGGTCTTGCCCTCGATCAGCTGATCTATCGCCTTGCTGATCTGGTGCTCGGTTTCGGTGTCCATGGCTGCAGTTGCCTCGTCCAAGATCAGAATGGCGGGATCGAGCAAGAGGGCGCGCGCGATCGAAACGCGTTGGCGCTCACCGCCCGAAAGCGAGCGTGAGCCAATGCCCACCTGCGTTTCATAACCCTCGGGCAGTGCCATGATAAAGTCGTGTGCGTTTGCCGCACGCGCTGCGGCAATCACCTCGTCCATGGTCGCGTCGGGCTTGCCGTAACGGATATTGTCGGCAATGGTGCCGCGGAAAATAAAGATCTCCTGGGACACGATGGCGATCCCACCGCGCAGTGAGGATTGCTTGATCTGCTTGATATCCACACCGTCAATGGTCACGCTGCCGCTGACTACGTCGTACATACGCGTGATCAGATTGGCAATGGTGGATTTGCCGCTGCCCGTGTGGCCGACAAGGCCGATGCGGTCACCTTGATGAATGGTAAAGGAAACGTCCTTGAGGATGGGGCGGTTGGGATTGTAATGAAATCCCACGTTCTTGAATTCGATGTCACCCTTGATCTCGGTAAGCTCAACTGCTTCGGGGGCATCTGTGATCTCGGGAACCATGTCCTGCACCTCGAACATACGCGTCGCACTGTTGAGCGTATCGGTCAGCATATTGGTAAACTGAGAGAAGAAGTTCAAAGGGGCAAAGATCATGCCCATATAACTGACGAACAGGGAAAGATCACCGTAAGACATCTGCTTACCAATGACCTGAATGCCGCCCACGCCCCAAACCATATTACCGAATATACCTATGATCAGCGAGATGACGGGGAAGATCGAAAGCGCGATCAGATTGGAGCGCAGATTGGCTTGCATGAGCTTGGTGGAATAGCCGAAGAATTGGTGCGTTTCGCTGTCCTCCTTCGCAAAGGCTTTTACCACGCGAATGCCCGAAAGAGAATCGTTGAGCACTCCGGTCAGGGAGGAGGAGGCGCGCCAGGCTCGAGAGAACGAGCGCCACAGGTGGGGCAGACGGTACTTGAAAATCAGCACGATTACGGGAACGGGCAAAAGGATCATGAGCGTCAGCCAAGGGTTCAGGATCATGAGCACAATCGTCAGCCCAATGAATTGCAAAGCGTGTACGATCAGATACGGAACACCGTTGATAAAGAAGTTACGCACCTTTTCGGCATCGTAATTGACGCGGTTGATCAGCCTGCCCGTAGGTTGAGAATTGAAATAAGAGAGGGAAAGGCGGTTCATAGCGCGGAAGATATCGTTCTTCATGCGCTTGGTGACCTCGGTGGACATGTACGCATTTGCACGGTTTTGCACGATGCTGATGGCAAGCGAAAGCACGGCAAGTCCCATGATCACACCGACTAAGATGTATACGTATTTCTCCTGGCGTAGGCTTCCTGCGGGGTCAATGACCTGATCGTAAAGGATCTGACCGCTGATGACGGGAGAGATCAGCGAGATGGCGGTGGAAGCCAACAAGCAGATGGTGACGATGACCAATTGCGGCTTGAAGGGAGTAAAATAGCCAAGCAAACGGCGCAGCGTGCCCTTTTTGTTGGTACAGTCTTTGCAGATGCGGCGCAGCGGGTCGTCAAAGGGCTTGCCGCATTTGGGGCACTTGGCGTTGAATTGCTCAAAAATGGGATCATCCTCGGCAACGCTGTCACCGCGTGCAAGTCTTTCCCAGATGTTGACAAAGGCAAGCAGCTTACGCTTGCAGGTATTGGTACAAAAGCCAACGACCACAGCTTGTCCGCGCGCGTCGTATTGTGCCTGCAGGGCAGCAAATTCCTCGTCGGTCATCTCGCCCTTCTCGGGGGGCAAATCGCCTGCATCGTGCTGCGTGGCGGTCAGTCGGTTGGAGGTGGTGAAGTTATCGATGCTTGGCTCGGTCAGCAAGGAGAGCGGAAAGGCATCCACTTCTTCGGCAATGCGGTACAGCATGCCGTCCTTGGTGCTGATGGCCAAATAGACCTGTCCGAATCTGGCATCTGTTCCAAGGTCCATATAAAATGCAACGTCCAGCTGCTCGGACTCAATATTGGCTGCCTGCAGTGTCTGCAATGCCTTTTCGGAGAGTGTATCAAGCGGTAACATCTCTTTGCTCACTCCTTTCAAAAAAACGGTTTTTCCATACTAACATATTCTTGTCAAAAGCGCAAGTGCGTTCAACCAATGATATCACAAACTTACCATAAAATGCAACACTTTTTGTTTGTTCCTATGCGTCAAAATGTGTTTCCCAATATGTAAAATTATAGATAAATTGCCAAAAATGTCTTTGTTTTGGGTGATGTCTTGCAATTCGAGGGAGAATATGGTATAATAATATCTCAGTTTTTTTGAGGAGGTAGCGACTATGATCGGAAATACCCCTTTGATCGCATTAAAGCGCCTGCGTGCGTTGCGGCAGTGGCAAGCCGAGGTGTTTGTTAAATGTGAGTGGTGCAATCCCGCAGGCTCTGCCAAAGATAGGGCAGTGCAGTTCATGCTGGACGACGCGCTGACCAAGGGCTTACTTGCTCCGGGCGGCACGGTGGTGGAATCCACCTCGGGAAACACGGGCATTGCACTTGCCGCACAGGGTTCTGCACGCGGTTTTTCGGTTGTGATCGTCATGCCGGACAGCATGTCAAAGGAGCGCATTTCGCTCATGCGTGCAAGAGGTGCCAAGGTGGTTCTGACACCTGCCGCGCTTGGCATGCAGGGCGCTGTAAAAGAGGCTGAGAGCATCGTGGCAAGCACACCCGGGGCCATGATCTTGGGGCAGTTTGATAATCCCGCCAATGCAAAAGCGCATTATGCCACCACCGGCCCCGAGCTGCTGAAGCAGTCGGAGGGCAAGCTGGACGTTTTGGTTGCCTGTGTCGGCACGGGCGGTACGATCAGCGGTACGGGAAAATACCTCAAGGAGCACATCCCGCATTTGCACGTTGTGGCGGTTGAGCCTGCCGAGTCCCCGCTGCTTTCGGGCGGTGTTGCGGGTGCGCACGGAATTCAGGGAATCGGTGCCAATTTTGTGCCGAGCGTGCTGGATCGCAGCGTATACGATGAGGTCGTCTGCGTGACCACAGAGCAAGCCAAGGATGCTTGCAGACTGTTGGGACGCACCGAGGGCTTGCTTGGCGGTATTTCTTCGGGAGCTGCGTTGGCTGCGGCTGATATGCTTGCCAAACGCCCCGATATGAAGGGGAAAAGAATTGCGGTGATTCTGCCGGATGGCGGAGAGAGATATTTGTCAACGGGGCTTTATGACTGAAGTTTAGTTGAAAAGAGGATAAAGACATGAAAAGAATTGTAACCGTACAGGATATTTCCTGTGTAGGAAAGTGCTCACTGACTGTGGCGTTGCCCATCATTTCGGCTATGGGCGTGGAGGCGGCTATATTGCCCACTGCCGTGCTGTCCACGCACACGGCGTTCAAAAAGGGCTTTACATTACATGATCTGACCTGTGAGATCGCACCTATCACGTCGCATTGGAAGAGCGAGGAGATCGATTTTGATGCCATTTATACGGGGTATCTGGCCTCCTTTGATCAGATCGATCTGGTGAAGCAGATGTCCAAGGATTTCCCCGATGCGCTGCTTTTCGTTGATCCTGCCATGGGTGACAACGGCAAGCTGTATTACGGCTTTGACGAAGCCTTCGCCAAGAAAATGGCAGAGCTTTGCGCGGTGGCGGATATCATCGTACCCAATATGACCGAAGCATCGTTTATGCTGGGAATTCCTTACGTAGCGGAGGGGTATGACGAGGCGTACGTCAAGGACGTGCTGGTCAAGCTTTGCGCCATGGGCGCGAAAAAAGCGGCTCTGACGGGCGTCAGCCTGAATGCGCACACCACGGGCGTGATGGCCTACGACAGCGAAACGGGAGAATATTTCTCGTATTACCACGACCGTATCCCCGTGCAGTATCACGGTACGGGCGACGTGTTCGCATCCACCTGCGTGGGTGCGCTGATGCGCGGCAAAACGCTGGAGCAGGCATTGGCACTGGCTGCCGATTACACCTGCGAGAGCATTCGACTGACCGAGGCCGAGCCGGGGCATAATTGGTACGGTGTCAATTTTGAACAGGCTGTGCCTATGCTGGTTGAGAGGTTGAAATGAAATAATGAAGGGTTGTCATATGGGGAGATACTCCAAGCGGAGCATCTCCCCAGTTCTATTCGCCTTCGGCGAGTGATATTGCCTTTGGCAGTGATATTCGTCTTACGACGAGTGGTATTCGCTACGCAAGTTTGGGAGGCGAATAGAATATCACTGAAGACGTAAGGCTTCAATATCACTATTGCGACAGCAATAATATCACTCCGACGCAGTCGGAATAGCACTATTACAGCAAAAGTAAGAGAGAACTATGCGAAATTTCACTTCCGCATAGCTCTCTCTTCTTCTTTTTACCGCTAAATTCGCAGCCCCATTGACAACCCTTTGTTATTTTTGATCTGTTCTTCCAAGCAAATAATCCAGCGAAACGTCAAAATAATCGGCAAAGCGGATCAGTGTTTTATAATCTGCCTGGCGCTCCATGTTCTCGTAGCGAGAGATGGTATTCTGATTCATGTTCAAATCGAGAGCCAGCTTCAGCTGGGATATTTGTTTTTCTGTCCGTAATGCCTTGAGGCGGAATTCCATACGCTTCCTCTCCCAAAATCAGAATATTTTGCTTAATTCTATTGACATTATTATACCATTTTGGTATTATAAATATATCCCATATTGGTATATACCGACAGCATGCTAAACCGTGGGGCGGGAATTGCTCAACCAATGCTCCATTGACAAAAAAGGGGCAAGCCTATATAATGAAAACAATTCCAAGCCACCTCACCTTTCGAAAAATGACTGACTATATAGCTGTACGGAAACCGAAGAAAAGGAGGACTGCATGAACAACAAACCTAAAAAAAAGCGTGTCCCAAAAGAAAAACCGCCTTATTCCTTGCTGAGCAATACCGTCTATACCTTCCGCGAAATCTGGATGACAAAAAAAGCGGTGGTGCTGGCGGGCTTGCTGTTGATCTTTTTGTCGCCGCTTTTATCCATACTTTATAGCTTGATCCCCTCGCTGGTGGTCTCTCTTGTCGAGCAACATGCACAGGATACTATGTTGTTTTTGACGCTTGGCGGTGTGACTCTGGCGGCGCTGGGCTTGCAGATATTCAGTATACTGATGAATTGTTGGACTGAGAAATACTATTTTTCACTCAATTATACATACCTGCTCAAGCTCAACCGCAAGGCTATGGTGATTGATTATGCCACGTTGGAGTCACCGCACGGACAGAATATGAAAAATCTGGCATTCGGTAACGTCAATCCCGACGATACCTACGGCAATTCCAACGCCGCCATTATGCCGTGGCGACTGATCCGTCTGTTTTCCAGTCTGTTTGGCCTTGCCTCGTATACCGCCATTCTCGTGGTGCTCAATCCGCTTCTGATCGTGGTGCTGTTGGTATCCTCGATCGTGCCGTACCTGCTCAATCAATGGTTCAACAAGTATTGCCATGCACGCAGGGAAGAGGATAGTGCACTGACCCGAAAGATGGTGTATACCACAACCACCAAAAGTGATTTTCGTCTGGTCAAGGACGCCATTTTCTATAAAACTGCCGATCTTCTACTCTCGCTTTATTGGAAGGCGGTGCACGGTATAGTGGCGTTTCGTCAAAAAAAGGCGCGGATCGCGTTTTTCAGCATTGACCTTGTCACAGCCGTTCTGATTCTGATTCAGAATGCCGCGGCATATGCCATTCTGATTTACCGCGTGATCGGCGGCACGTTGGATCCCGCATCGTTTGTATTCTATTTTTCTATCATAACCGGCTTTGCAGGCTGGTTCCAGAGTGTGTTGTACAGCCTTTCCTCGGCACAGCAGAACAGCAGACAGTTCTGCGATCTGCGCGTGTATCTGGAGTTGCCCGACCGCTATAGCAAATCGGAAACCGCTACCGTCACGTTGCCCGAGGATTCCTGGTCGGTGGAGTTCTGTAACGTTTCCTTCCGCTATCCCGTGGAGCAGGTGCCCGGGCAGGAAAGCACTGAACCCGCTGAGCCCGCACCTTGGGTGCTTGAAAATGTCAGCTTCACCATGGCAAAGGGCGAGAAATTAGCGCTTGTCGGCCTCAACGGTGCAGGAAAAACCACGCTGGTCAAGCTCTTGTGCGGTCTTCTGACTCCCACCCGGGGCAAGATCCTGATCAATGGCAAGGATCTGCAGGACTACGACCGCGACGAATATTTCAAGGCGCTTTCCGTGGTGTTCCAGGACATTTTCCTGTTGCCGCTCAGTGTCAGACAAAATATCACGCTGTGTCCCGAGGATCAGATCGACCAAGAGCGTCTTGCATGGTGCATGCATGAGGCCGATATTGAGGGCTGGATCGATCAGCTGCCGCAGGGACTTGACACGTATCTTGTCAAAAGTGTGCGTGACGGAGCCGTGGATATGTCGGGCGGCCAGAAGCAAAAGCTGGCCTTGGCGCGTGCGCTCTACAAGGGCGGCCGCTTGATGATCCTGGACGAGCCCACCGCCGCACTTGACCCCATCGCTGAAAATAAAATGTATCTGGAATATCACAAATTCATTGGTGAGAACACCGCGCTCTTTATTTCGCATCGCTTGTCTTCCACCCGTTTTTGCGATCGTATTCTGTTGTTGGCTGACGGTCAAGTGGTGGAATCCGGCTCGCACGAGCAGCTGATGCAGCAGGGCGGCAAGTACGCCGAGCTGTTCAATATCCAGGCACACTACTACCGCGAGGAGGTGACGGCAAATGAAGCGTAATAAAAAAGATTCCAAAAAGCGCACGCTTTGGAAGGATATCCGCCTGTTTATACGCGGCATCGGTGTCATTCACCGCGCCAGCCCCGGATATTTGACGTTGATGCTGATCCGCACATTTTTCCAGCGGCTGTCGCCCTTCGCAAATCTTTATATGAGCGCATTTATTCTCAATGAGCTTTTGGGAGATCGACGTCCCGATCGGTTGGTCTTGCTGGTTTGTATCACACTGGCGACCAATCTGCTGATATATCTGCTCAATCAGGCATTCGGCAGATACATCAACGACGGCGGCAGAGTGTTCCTGTTCTATCAGCAGTTTGGCATTCATAACGATATGAAGATGTTCGATTTGGACTACGCATCGATCGAGGATCCCGAAACACACAAGCTGTTCAACCGATATACAGAGCTGTTTACCAAAATGCACGGCGGTCTGCCCACCGTTGCCAACGGCTTGATTGAAATCACGGGTAATCTGATGAGCATTTGCTTCTCGGTGGGTATCATTGCCGAGCTGTTGGTTCTTGGCGTGTTCAGCGGCGGATATGGCACATCCTGGCTCAATTCCATTCCCGCCGTGGTCATTATCTGTATGCTGATCGTGGTTCTTTGCGTAGTGCGTGTGCGTTTTACGTCCTCGTCAACCAGAAAAAGCCAGCAGGCTGTGATCGATATGCTGCCGTTCAAGCGCTTGTTCCAGTTTTACACGGGTGAGTATGTGGGAAACTATCAGGCGGGCAAGGATATCCGCCTGTATGACCAGCAGGATGTGATTACCAAGGACATGATGTCCGAGTATCCCAAAATGGTCAATGCCGCGGGACGCATGCAAAACAGCATGGCGGCGCATAGCATTTCGGAAAGCGTGATCGGCGGACTGAGTGATCTTGGCATCTATCTGCTGGTTGCCGTGCGTGCCGCCGCAGGAGCGCTTGGCGTTGGGAATATCATCAAATATGCGCAGGGTATCATCCGACTGACCGATTCGATCTCGGGGCTGATCAATATCGTAAGCTATGTGCGCGCTAAAAACGAATGCTTGGAGGTTATGTTTGAATATCTCGACCTGCCCAACAAAATGGAGCAGGGAAAGGGCAAGATCACTCCCGACGAGCATGGCGGTTATACCTTTGAACTGCGCGACGTTTCCTTCAAATATCCCGGTACAGAGCGTTACGCCTTGGAGAAGGTTAACATGACATTCCGCTCGGGTGAGCGGTTGGCGGTCGTGGGCATGAACGGCTCGGGCAAGACCACGCTGATCAAGCTGCTCTGCCGCCTTTATGACCCCACAGAGGGGCAGATCCTGCTCAACGGTGTAGATATTCGTACGTTGACTTATCGGGAGTATATTGACGTATTCTCGGTGGTGTTCCAGGATTTCGGGCTGTTTGCTCTCACTCTTGCTCAAAACGTCACCATATGTGAGTCTGCCGATTCCGAGCAACGTGCAAGAGCCGAGCAATGCTTGCGCCTTGCAGGCTTTGGAGATAGACTTGACACCTTGCCCGACTGACTTGATACCTATCTTTACCGTAAATATGACGAGAACGGCGTAGAGATCTCGGGGGGCGAGGCACAGAAGATCGCACTCGCACGTGCGCTGTATAAATCCTCTCCCATTCTGATCCTGGATGAGCCGACTGCCGCACTTGACCCTGTAGCGGAGTTTGAGATATACAGCCACTTCGACAGCATTGTGGGTGACCGCACCGCCATCTTTATCTCGCACCGCCTGTCTTCCTGCCGTTTCTGTCATGACATTGCTGTGTTTGACGACGGGCATTTGATCCAACGCGGTTCACACGAGCAGCTTCTCTCGGATGAGAGCGGAAAATACTATGAGCTGTGGCATGCCCAGGCGCAGTATTATTAGGATTCGGCGACCGAATAATTTAATAACTTATAAACGAAATGCAGGCCTTGTGCCTGCATTTCGTTTTGGAGACGGAAAGAGGTTCTTTCCCTTGACATATATGTGAAATTATGATATAATAAACTGATTAAGTATTTTTTGGAGGCAAATATGTCGGTTTCTGTTTCGCAGAATATTACACAGGTTTATACCAAGATCAAGGACAATATCGGGAAAGTCATCGTGGGTAAAGAGGATACCATTGATATGCTGCTGGTTTCCATGCTTTGCGGTGGTCACGTGCTGCTGGAGGACGTGCCGGGCACGGGCAAGACCATGCTGATCAAGTCACTTGCTGCCAGCGTCGGCTGCAGCTTTAAGCGTATCCAGTTCACCCCCGACCTTTTACCCTCGGATATTACGGGCATCAACTTTTTCAATATGAAAAAGTCCGAGTTTGAGTTCGTGCCCGGCCCGATTTTTGCCAATATCGTGCTGGCGGACGAGATCAACCGTGCCACGCCCAAGACCCAGTCCGGACTTTTGGAGTGTATGGAAGAGGGGCAAACCACCATTGACGGCAAAACCTACCGTTTGGCCGCGCCCTTTATGGTCATCGCAACACAGAACCCGGTTGAGAATATGGGTACCTTCCCGCTGCCCGAAGCACAGCTGGACAGATTTTTGATGAAGGGCAGTATGGAATATCCCAACCACATAGAGGGCGTGGATATCCTGGCGCGCTTTGATAAATCCAGTCCCTTGGAAACCTTGCAGCCTGTCGTGACCGAGCAGGAGCTTTGCCGTGCCATTGAGGAGCTGCCGCAGGTATACGTGTGCCGTGAGCTGATGAGTTATATTACCAACATCGTGGAAAGGACCAGAAAATATCCCAAGGTCATTCTGGGCGTCAGCCCTCGTGGGGCGCTTTCTCTGATGAAGGCGGCCAAGGGCTATGCTGCCATTGCAGGCAGAAATTACGTCATTCCGGATGACGTCAAGCGTGCAGCACACCCCGTACTGGATCACAGAATCATGCTGGAAAATTCGGCACGTATTCATAAAAATGCTGCGTTCAACGTCATTGAGGACATTCTCGGAACAGTCACCGTGCCTACCGAAGCGGTGTTTGAGGAGAGATAATGTCGCCTGATGCATTGAAAGGAGTTGCCGAGTATATCACCAACATGGTGGATCAGTTAGAGGAGTTTACCAAAACTCCGCAGTTCTACATTCTGGTCACCCTTGTCGTGCTGGCTTTGCTTGCACTGGTGCTGTACCGCATTTATATCGCCTTACGTAACAAACGTCTTGGCAGGATCGAGTATTCCCGCTCGTTCTCTGAGGTTGGCGTATACGAAGGCGACGAGGTCGAGCTGATCGAAACCGTGCGCAACACGGGTGCGTTTCCGCTTTTGTGGGTGGATATCGAGTCGTATTTCTATAACGAGCTGGAGCTGGAGGAATACGAGCGCGATCCTGCCGAAAAGGATAAGATGCAATATCTGATCAGCCGCTTCAACCTGTGGCCGTATATGCAGATCCGCCGCAGGCATAAGGTGATTTGCAAAAAAAGAGGACACTATTCGCTGCACGTGGCCTCCATTTATTCCAAAACAGGTCCCATCGCGCAGGATGCGCCTGCCGAGATCTACGTTTATCCCAAGGCGATCCCTTTGGATATGCAGGATTTTGCGCAAGGCAGATTGCAGGGCGATTACGTCAGCCGCCGTCCGCTTTACAGCGATCCGTTTTCGTTTTCGGGGATTCGCGATTACCGCTTTGGCGATCAGATCTCACAAATCAACTTCAAGGCCTCGGCACGTGTGCCGTTCGGTGGTGCGTCCACCTCGCCCTTTAAGGTCAATTCGCGCGAATATTGCGCCAGCCGACGCATGATGATCTATATGGATTTCCACTTGCCCATGGGGCAGAGCATGGAGGGAACAGAGTATAACCGTCGCGGTGAGCAGGGACTCTCCTTTTGCGCAGCACTTGTCAGGGACGCGGCCTTTGGGGGCTTTCGCGTGGGCTTTGCCGCCAACTGCAAGTCGCAGAACGGTGAGATGTCCTTACGCTTCCCGTGTGAGAGCGGACAGGCGCACATGCTGGAGATCTTGAAGGAAATGGCATGTATCACCCCGCGTGAGGGCGGTTCGTTTGCCTCTCTTCTGGAGAGTGCGGTGACAGAGGGCATCTCGGATACCGAGATCGTGATCGTGGCCTTTGCCGAAAACCCCGACGTGCAGGCGAGAACCGATACGCTGGAGCGTATGGGTAACTCGGTGCAGGTCATCATTCTGGAAGGGGAGGAAGTTTGGGATGGCGAATGAAGCACAACTGAACCAGCAGTATACCGAGCTTTTGCATCGGTTTGCAAGCACCTCCACCTGGCGCGAATTCTTGGAGCTTGCCAAGCAGTTCCGCGAGCTGGACACCTTCAAGGATGCCTCTACGTATTATACCAAATGTATCCGCGCTGCCTCTGCGGGCGCGTACCGCGAGTACCGTGACGAGTTTTCGCAGCGCACCGATCTGACAAGCGAGGATTACTTTGAAGCCGCCTCCGTGCTTTCGCAGATCTCGGATTACATGGACGCGCGCGAGTGGGCGCGTACCTATAAGGCTAAGGCGAGTGCGCTTTGCTATGCCGAGGCGATCGCTCTTTACGAGCAGAGTGAGGGACGCTGGCAGGATATGCGCGAGGCGTATTATAAGATGAACAGGATCAAGGGCTACAAGGATTCCCGTGATCTTACCGAGCGATATCAAAAGCACTATACCGAGTGCGCGTATGCGGCTGCGCTGGAGCTTTACGAAAAAGCACAGTCGGGGCCGGAATATTTAGAGGCTGCCGAGATCTTTGAGCAGATTCCCGAGTATTCGGACAGCGCAACGCTTGCCAAAGCCGCTCACAAAGCTGCCTCAAAGTATAAGTCAAGCGCACCCAAAAAGCAAAAGAAATCCGCAGGGGGCGACGTCCAAAATTCCCCGTCCGCGGAGGGCGATGGCCCCGATGCCCGGCAGATCGTGCGCAAAAAGCGTACGAAAGCCGAGGATAGCGTCAGCGGTGTGGATTATCTGGAGATCTGGCGCACGATCAATAAAAAAAGGTTGATTTTGGGCTTTGTCGGACTGATCGTTTGCGGTGTTGGCTTGTGGGGCTCTACGTTCTTTGCAGCGCATAATATTGATCCCACGAATGAGTTTTTGTATCTGCATGGCGACAAGCTGCGCGGCATCAGCGTGCTGATGGTGATCGGCGGCACGGTATTTGCGCTGATCGAATTTTACCGAATGCTCTCTCCGTCGCTCAAGCGTAAAATGGCGCTCAAGGTGCTTGAAATCGGCAAGCGCGTTGCCAAGCCGATGCTCAAGGCGGTCAACCGCGTGCTGGGTCTTGTAGGAATTCAGATCGGCAAGCAAAGGCTCAAGGGCAAGGATGAAAAGAGCTTTGTCTATACGGAAAAGCCGGCAAAGGCAAAAAAGGCCAAAAAGCTGCGCAACGAGGGCAAATGGCACGAGCTGCCCGATAATGCCTCGCGCGTGCGCTTTATTTTCGTGGATTATATGATTCGCAAGATTAAGCAGGGATATCGCATGAAGTATCACCAGACGCCCGATGAGATCGGCCGTGAGATTGCGATAGAGGACGATGAAAAGCAGCTGTTTGAAGTCTATCAGACTGCCCGCTACGCCGGTGCGTCTGCCAACGAGGTCATTGATAACGATCTCGTCGACGAGCTTTTGAAGATCAACGTCAGAAGATCGTAACGTAAAAGGAAAAGCGGCTGTCAACACAGCAGCGATCCGACGAAAAAGGACTGAGTCAGTCGTGACTCAGTCCTTTTGTGTGTTTTATGATTTTTTCAATCCTTCGAGAATATCTCTTGCCATAGCCGCGTGTTCACCAACGTTCTCTGCAGCCTTTTCTCCTGCCTTGCCGTGCAGGTAAGCTGCCAGCGCGGCTGTTTTGCTGATGGGATTCTGGTTGGTTTGGCTTGCTGCAAGACCGCCGATCATGCCGGCCAGAATATCACCCGAGCCGGCAGTGGCAAGGGCCGTGCTGCCGCTTGTGTTGACGTAATGAGCCCCATCTGTTGCGTAAATGACGCTGTGCGTATCCTTAAGCAGCACGTTGATGCCGAATTTTTGGTGCAGCTGCTCAGCCGATGCATAGGTGCATTCCAGCACCGCGTCCACCTTGGTGCTCTTGCCAAGCAATCTTGCCGCTTCGGCTGCGTGCGGGGTGATGACGGTTTGCATCTTCTGCTCCTTCTTGATCTTTTTGAGCAGGGCGGGCTTGCGCGCAATGATATTGAGTGCATCCGCATCGATCACCAGCGGTACGCGTGTCTTTTTGAGCACGGTCGCTACGATTTTTTTGGCTTGCTTGCTGCGTCCGAGGCCGCATCCGAGCACCACGGCATCTGCACGGCCAATGGCGTATTTCAGGGATTTGACCATGTCCTTTTTGCTGTTGCTGCTGTAGCAGGTTATGATTGCTTCGGGGATCAGCTGCTGCAGCACAACGCGGTTTTTCATAGGGGTAAAGATCTCAACCAGTCCTGCGCCCATGCGGAATGCTCCGCTTGCTGCCAGATATGCAGCACCGGCCATACCAACCGAGCCGCATACCACAAGCACCCTGCCAAAGGTGCCCTTGCAGGAGCGTGCGGGGCGGGGCGGCATCAGGGCTGCAATATCCTCTTGCTCCAGTACGGAGCATTGCGGATCTGCAGCGGCGGGATCGTTTTCAATACCAACGTCCGCAACAGTGATCTTTCCCGTGTGTTCCGTGCCGGGATAAACCTGCAGACCGATCTTCAATGCTTGCACTGTGACCGTTTCGGTAGCGTAGATTGCCTCTGCTGCTTGGCCGTTGTCAGCATTCACACCGGAGGGAATATCGACCGAAACAACGGGAGTAGAGCTTGCATTGACAGCTTGGATCATGCTTGCCGTTCTTGCGTCGAGTGTGCCGTGGAATCCGATGCCAAAGATGGCGTCAACGTAAAGTGTGGCATCCTCGGGCAGTGCGTCGGTCAGTATCTCAATGCCGGCATTCTGCACGTGCGTAAACAGGGAACGGCACTGTGCGCTCATAGCCTCAACGTCGGGTGTTCCGCTCATTTCGGGCGCGATTGCAGGCTCGGCATCTTTTTTATTCTTCTTTTTCGGCTTTTGCTCGGTGGGATCGGCATACAGCTTGCCGAGATAGACCACCTTGACCGCATAGTTCTGCTCCTTGAGCATAAGCGCCAGTGCCAATCCGTCTGCTCCGTTGTTGCCGGAGCCGCAGAGGATGCAAGGATGAGTCAGATCATAAGCACCGTTCTGCAGCACGCTGAGCACACTTTTTGCCACGCGCGTGATCAGTTCAGTTTCGCCAATTCCGACCGTGTTCATCGTATAGTTGTCATTTGTTCTGGCTTGATCTACAGAAAGCAAGGATTTCATCATTCATTCCTTTCTCGCCAAAGGCGAACGTCAGTTAGTTAAGTCAATATATTATTGAGAAATGGATTTCAGATATGCATTGATAAAGCCGTCCAGCTCACCGTCCATAACCGCCTCCACGTCACCGGTTTCAAAGCCTGTGCGCAGATCCTTGACAAGCGTGTAGGGCATGAATACGTAAGAGCGTATCTGGGAGCCCCATTCAATCTTGGTCTTGTTGCCCTTGATCTCGTCGATGGTGTCAAGACGCTCCTTGATCTTGATCTCCATGAGCTTGGATTTGAGCATACGCATAGCGGTTTCCTTGTTCTGCAGCTGCGAACGCTCGGTCTGGCAAGCCACCACGATACCCGTGGGCTTATGGATCAGACGAACTGCGGAGGATACCTTGTTGATGTTCTGACCGCCCGCACCGCTGGAGTGGAAGGTTACAAAATCGTAGTCTTCCTCGCGCACGACGACGTCGTCCAGCTTGTCAAATTCGGGCATGACCTCGATAGAGGCAAACGAGGTCTGTCTGCGCCCTGCGGAGTCAAAGGGAGAAACACGCACAAGTCTGTGCACGCCGTTCTCACTCTTGAGGAATCCGTAAGCGTTCTCGCCCTCCACGAAAATGGTAGCGGATTTCAGTCCCGCATCGTCACCGTCCAGCCAGTCGGTCAGCTTGACCTTAAAGTTGTTGGCCTCGCACCAGCGCGTGATCATGCGGTAAAGCATCTGGCACCAGTCCTGTGCCTCTGTGCCGCCTGCACCGGGATGGAAGGAGATGATGGCGTTGTTTCTGTCGTATTCGCCCGAGAGCAGTACCTCGGTGCGCTTTTTCTCGGTGATGGCCGTGATCTCGCCAAGCTCGCTCTGTACCTCGTCCACGCAGCTCTCGTCGTTTTCGTCGATGGCCATTTCGGCAAGCACAATGGCATCCTCCAGGCGGGTGCAAAGTGCCTCGTAGCTTTCGATTTTATCCTTTTGCTGCTTGATGGTCTGCAGCACTTTGGAAGATCTTTCGGTATTTCCCCAGAAATCGGGATCGGAGGTCTGCTGCTCCAGCTCCTCCACCGTAGCACGGGATTGCTCAATCTTGAGCTGCTCACCGAGCTCCTTGAGATCAGCTCTCATATTGACCAAGGCAAGTCTTGCCTCTTCAAGTGCAACTATCATGTTTTTTACCTGTCCTTTATATAGAATTTATTTTTACCGGGTGTGAAAAATGGGCTTTCTCCGTATGGGAAAACAATTTTTTGTAGCGGCTACTTGAACAACACCGCCAAAATCCCCTCGCGGCTCAGATCGTCGCGCAAGGTGTAGCCAAGGCTTTGATAATAGGCAACGTCGTATTGCTCCATGTCCGTGGGAATGAATTCCTCGCGCAGATCCAGCACGATTACGTTGGTCTGCGGGGATTCGGGATTTGCAAAGAGCGCAAACAACCACGTGCGGTCGTGCAATGCGCATAGCAAGGAATCGGACGCGGTGACCGATGCATTTTGCGGCAGCATTGCAAGCAGCTCGTGCATGCGGTCGGTGTCGGTTTGTTCCTGCTCTTCGGGGGCTGCATAAAGCTGGTGCAGCACGGCAACGTAGGGCGTGGCAAGCAACAGAGAGGCGCACAGCGCACATGCAGGTAAGGCCGTGCGCAAGGGAACTCCCTTGACGGTGGCTTGCAGGTTGGCAGCACCGTGTGCCGAAAGCAGGAAAACGGCTGCCAATGCAGGGTATGCGTAGGTGCAGAATACACCGCTATAGGTTGCGGCATCTGCCACCAAATGGAAGAAGATGAGGGGGATGAGCAGCACAAGCGCCCATTTCTGCTTGCAAAGCAGAGGAAGCAATGCGCAAGGGACAAGCAAAAGCAGCAAGAACAGCAGCTTTGAGCCGATCTGAAGCCCGACGTTGGCGAAAGGTTGCGTCAAGACGGGGCTTTGCGTCACAGCTAAATACACAGTCGTGGCGATCAGCCCGATGCCTGTGATTGCGGTACACGTCAAACCCGCGCGTCTGTTCTCACGCTGCACGCTCATAGCAAGATACAAGCAGATAAATAACGTCCAGACCGTGACCTCAAATCCGATGCCAAGGCACAGCATCAGCGGGATCAGCGCAAGATAGGGACGTTTGCCCGTCAGCGCGTCGGTCACCCATAAGAGTAAGGGCAGGGAAAGCATGCCAAGGCTTCCGCCCGCGGAGCTGCCGCCAAACAGCAAGGGACAGCATGCAAGCGTTATGCATAACGCACAGCTTTGCAAGGGGGACAGCGAAAGCCTGCGGCAGATGCGGTAAAGGGGAATGAGAGCTGTCAGCATAAGCGCGTAAAGGGCGATCCCCACGGCAAGCATGCTGTGCTTTGAAATGGCGTAGACGGGTAAAAGCAGGTACCAAAGCGGTGCGAATTGCACGGTAAAGTAGCTTTGCGGCTCACCCGTGATCAGCGTGGTAAAGGGTTGTCCGCTGTTTTGCATGTAGTATAGCATCTGACCAATCTCGGCTATGGCCTTGTCGGTCTGCAGCGAGTCAAGTCGTCCGTGGAAAACCGTGATGAAAAGCGTCAGGGAGAGGGCAGCGGCAGCACTCATACCCAATACGGCAAGCAGCGTGGCGCGTGATTTGCGCGGCTTTTTATGCGGCGAGGGGTATTTGTTCCATGCCCACAGGCCAAATGTGACCGAAGCAGCCGTCAGCAACAAAAAGACAAGCGCGATGGCCAAGGAATTGACGAATCTTGCCGAGGCGAACGTGGTGCGCACACCGCAGGCAAGCACGGTCACGGGCAGCGTCACGTACACAAGCTCGGGCAAAATCGAGCCGTAGCCGAATACCAGCAGGAACAGCACGACAAAGCATACGATATAGGAGGAGAGCAGCCCCGAAAACAGCATCCGGCCAAGCGTAGGATTGCTCAGTATGGTCACTCCAACAATGGCGCCGCTGCCGAACAGAGCGCAAAGTGTGGAGAATATCAACAAAACAGGTGTGTTTTTGACGACCTGTGCGTCATTTTTCGCCTTCACGACAACAGCTCCTTTCTCCCATATAGGTATAATCATAATATTATACCATATATTTGCGCATTTGTAAAGCAAAAAATGCGGGAATGTTCCCGCATTTTTGAATTTTCGAATTGAAAATTGGATGGATGATCTTGTACACGACGTTATCAAGAAGGATCCTTTGCAAGATCGCTATACATGGTCTTGTACAGCTCAAGCAACGACTGCAGCGTTTTTTCTCGCTCGGTAAACACCTCCTTGATGGCTTCGATCTTGGCTGTTGCGACCTCTGCGTTGACCTCGGAGATGGGCTGGTCACCGTCGTATTCGTTGGTGTCGTTGACGGCAAACATTCTGTCCGTGGTTTCCTGCAAGGACGACAACTGCTCCTGCAGACGCTTGATCTGCTCCCAGACCTCGGCCGTGGTGATCTTGTTTTCACTTGTGATAGTATTTTTGTTTTCGTTCATGTTTTTCCTCCGTATTTGTTTAGTGATTGAAAGGCTTTGTTGCGATCGCGTTGACTTCTTTGTTCATTTGAATAGTCGCCAAAATCGCAAAAGGTGAGGTGGCTTTTGAAAAAATGGCTGTTGCCGATCTGAATTCATTATACCATGCGGTGATCGGGCAGTCAAATACCACTTATCCCTAAAAATTACCATTTATCCCAAAAGTGTTCACAATAACTTTGGGATTTCTGTTCGGGGTATTGACAAACCCTATTAAATAGGGTATAATAATGTTGATATTAATAAAAATCAGGAGATAGATATGACAAGAACATTCGTGGAACTTCCGATTTTTCGCTCCAGATGGAAAGAGATGGGGCTGGGAGACGATGATTTGAGAAGATTGCAAGAAGAATTATTGTCTGACCCGAAGGTTGGGGCGGTCATGCGCGGAACGGGCGGCGTTCGCAAGATGCGATTTGCATTTGAGCAAAGAGGAAAAAGCGGGAGTGCTCGCGTTATATACGTAGATTTTGAGGTCTATGAAAAAATATTCTTGATTACAGCATATCCTAAAAATGTGAAGGATAATTTGTCCGATTCAGAAAGAGCGGAGATTAAGCAAATGATTCAGGCTCTTGAGAATCAATTACGTGAAAATGAGGAATAAAGGAGGGTATATATGAGCTTGTTTGATGATATTAAAACAGGTCTTGATCAAGCAATTGCGCATGAAAAGGGCGAATTGAAAGCCAAGACGACCGTTCTGAGAGTGGAACCTATACGCCATTTTGCCCCAGATGAAATAAAAGAAATTCGCAAAAGCACGGGGCTGACGCAAAAGCTGTTCGCCAATTATTTGGGCGTTTCCGTAAAAACTGTTGAGGCATGGGAATCTGGAAGAAATCACCCCGAGGGAGCGG
Source organism: Clostridia bacterium (assembly GCA_017452945.1). Next base: position 40,524 of record JAFTLD010000009.1, read on the forward strand.
CTTGTCGGCTTTTATCAATGACGAAGGAAGATCCCTTATTTCCGCAAAAATCAGGGATAGTGTCTTTATCGGCCAAAAAGTAAGACGAGGTTTTTCAAAAGAGTCGGGATTTGATTAAAATACCAAACATGTGTGCAAATACTAAAATCGAACTGCAAAAAGCATTCGCTATCGGCATTGTCTGTAGCGGATGCTTTTTGTTGGCTGTGGGAAAAAATTACGCTTGACATATATAGCGGAAATTTGTATAATAGTATACGTAAAACTATATTCATTTTACGGAGGATAAAAAAATGAAGGTTACCAAGAACAGCATTATCGGCGACGTTTTGGACTACGATCAGGGCACTGCACGCTTTTTCTTTGAGATCGGCATGCATTGCTTGGGCTGCCCCGCATCCAGAGGCGAGAGCATCGAGGACGCATGTGCAGTACACGGCACCGACGCAGACGAGCTGGTAGCAAAGCTCAACGCTTACCTGGCTGACAAGTAAGCAAAAAGAGGGGCTGCGGCAGAGGATTTTCGCACGACCGTAGGGGAGGATATCATCCTCCCGCCCGAAAACGGTTTTTGATCGCGTTACCCGAACGCTTGTCCGCTCTGTTGCGTGCGGGAGGATGATATCCTCCCCTACGGTAATTGAGCGCAGAGCGTACCGCAGCCCTTATAGTTTTACATAACATCACATGAAAAGAGAAAAAAGATTTGATCAAAGACTGGCAGGCGCGATCCCTTACCTGCGAGAGGGCAAGGTGCTCTCGGACGTGGGCACGGATCACGCTCATCTGCCCATTTACGCGTGCGCAAACGGCATTTGTCCGCGTGCGGTCGCCTCGGACATCAACCGCGGCCCTGTGGAAAACGCACGCCGCAATATAGCAGCCGCAGGGCTTTCGGACAAAATCGCTACCGTATGCACCCCCGGACTTGACGGCATACAGCAGTATGCCCCCGAGGACATTACGATTTTCGGTATGGGCGGTGAGCTGATCGCATCCATTATCGATGCGGCTCCCTGGACGCGCGACGCGCGCATCCGTCTTGTGCTGCAGCCTATGTCGCATGCCGAGATTTTGCGTGCTTACCTGCTTGAAAACGGGTTTTGTATTCTTGACCAGACCTTGGTCAAGGAGGATAAGGTCTACCAGATCATCTGTGCCGAATACGACGGAGTCAGACGCTCCGAGGAAGACATGGCACTGTGGTTCGGCAGCCACAATATAGAAAGAATGCCCCCCCTTTTGGGTGAGCTGCTGGAAAATAAACGCCGTCTTTTGCAAACGGGCGCGGACGGCAAAAAAATGGGCGGCAAGGACGCAGGCTTTGAGCTTTCCATGCTTGCGCAGATCGACGCGTTGCTTAGCCGCATCCAAAACAAGGAGTAAGAATATGACCGTAAGAGAATTATACAAAGCGCTTTGCGCTATCGTACCCCGCGAGTTGGGCTGCGATTGGGATAAGGACGGACTGAACGTTTGTCCGGAGCCCGAAAGAGAAGTAAAAAAGGTTTTGGTTGCGCTGGACGCAACGGCTGCCGTGGTGGACAAGGCAATCACCGAGGGGTATGACGTGGTCTTTAGCCACCACCCCATGCTGTGGGATGGGCTTAAGACCGTGGATGCCGATGATGCTCTTGGCGCAAAGGTCGTTAAGCTGTGCAAGAGCGGTGTGGCAGCGATATCCTTCCATACCAGAATCGACGCGGCAAAGGGCGGTGTCAACGATATTCTGGCAAGCCTGGTCGGGCTTGAGAACGTGGAAACCTCAGGTGTTGAAAACATTATGCGCGTTGGCAATTTGCCTGCGCCCGTGAGCGCTGCGGAGTTCGCTGCTTGCGTCAAGAATGCTTTGCATTGTCCCGCTGTGCTGTGCTCGGATGCAGGCAAGCCCGTGTCGCGCGTGGCTGTGGTTGGCGGCAGCGGCAAGGATGAAATCAGTGTGGCTTTGGCTGCAGGGGCGGATACCTTCCTGACAGGTGAGCTCAAATACTCGCAGCTGAGTGAACCGACCGGGATCAATCTGCTGGTTGCAGGTCATTTTTATACGGAGAATCCCATCTGTGAGCGCCTTTGCGCGCTGGTCAAGGAGGTCTGTCCCGAAGCGCAGACCGATATCGAAAAAAGCTGTAAAGTTACCGTAGTATAAGGAGGTTATCATGACATACGTAGTTTCGGATTTACATGGCAATTATGACAAATTCAAGGAGCTGGTTGACAAGATCGGCTTAAAGGATACAGACATTCTGTACGTGCTGGGCGATATTGTGGATTATGGCGAGCAGACCATGGAGCTGATCGGTGACCTCTCCGTGCGCTACAACGTTTACGCCATCGCAGGTGAGCACGATTATCTGGCAGTTCGCATGCTGGCAGGCTTTGAAAAAATGCTTTCGGGAGAAGCAACTCCGGATGCCGATTTCATTGCCGACATGCAGAAATGGGTGGCGAACGGCGGACAGGCAACGCTGGATGCGTTCCGTGAGTTGGACAGCGAAATGCGCGAGGGTGTGATCGACTATCTGTCCGATCTTGCACTCTATGAAGAGGTGCGCGTGGACGGTGAGGATTACCTTTTGGTACACGCGGGCATCAAGGATTATCAGCCCGGCATGAAGCTGGAGAATTGTGAGCCCGAGGTGTTTATGACCGAGCCTTTGGATCTTTCCAAGCGTCTTTTCAAGAATAAAACCGTGGTGGTGGGACATCTGCCTATGACCGAGGAGAACGGTGGAAACGGCCGCATTTATTTCGGCAACGGTGGCGTCAATATCAACTGCGGTGTCAAGGACGGTGGCTATCTTGGCTGCCTGCGTCTTGATGATATGAAGGAATTTTACGTCTGATGGACAAAAAGGACAGAATCGTGCTCCCAAAGGGGAGCGAATATACCGTGGAGATCACCGAGGTCAATAATCTTGGCAGCGGTGTGGGACACGTGGACGGCAAGGTTGTGTTTGTGCGCGGTGCGGTCACGGGGGACGTGGTGCGCATCGGTATCATCAAGGACACCGCTACTTATGCCGTAGGAAGAGTGCTGCGTATTGAGAAGGCCTCGGACATACGCGTCCGCGAGGTGTTTTGTCATGCGCCCGACGCGTGCGGCGGCTGTGTACACAGGTACGTGACGTATGCGCACGAGCTGGAATGTAAGAGAAATTACGTGCAGAACGCCTTTCGAAAGGTGGGATTGCCCGACGTGGCCGTAGCTCCTGTGCGGAATACGGGTGTTACGAGTGGGTACCGCAATAAGGGGCAATATCCCGTCAAGCAAGGAAAGAATGGTATGGAGGCAGGATTTTTCGCGTCCAAAACACACAATCTGGTCAAAGCGGACAAGTGTGCGTTGCAGCCTGCGATTTTTGGAGAGATCGTGGCGTTTGTCTGCGCCTTTTGCGATGCGCACGGCATCAAAGCCTATGATGAAATGACGGGCAAGGGGCTTTTGCGCCATATTTATCTGCGACAGAGCAAGAACAGCGCGCAGATCATGCTGTGCCTTGTGCTCAACGGCAAGAATATGCCCGCAGAGCGAAAGTTTGCCGCAGAGGTGACGGCAAAGTTTGCGCAGATCGTGGGCGTGGTACTCAATTTCAATGAGAAAAATACCAACGTGGTGTTGGGTAAGGAATACCGCACGCTTTGGGGAAAGAATTACATAGAGGACGAGCTGTGCGGCCTGACCTTTAAGATCTCGCCGGGTTCGTTCTATCAGGTCAACCGCGAAGGCGCGGAGCTGCTTTACGGCTTGGCGCGCGAGAAAGCGGCGTTGTCGGGCAGCGAAACCTTGCTTGACCTGTATTGCGGCACCGGTACCATCGGTCTTTCGATGGCCAAGGACGCAAAAGAGCTGGTGGGCATTGAGATCGTGCCGGAGGCGGTGGAGTGCGCACGCGAGAATGCCGCAAGAAACGGTGTGGAGAATGCTACATTTATCTGTAACGACGCGGGCGACGCGCAGGTCATTTTGTCTGCCTGCGGTGGCAAACGCCCTGACGTCGCCGTCATCGACCCACCCCGGAAAGGCAGCACCGAGGCGCTGGTCAAGTGCTTTGCGCAGCTGGAGATCCCCCGCGTGGTTTACGTTTCCTGCGATCCCGATACGCTGGCGAGAGATTGCAAGTGGTTCAGGGAGAACGGATATGAGATTGGGGAAGTGACACCGGTTGATATGTTCCCGAGAACGGGACACGTCGAGTCCGTCGTTTGTCTTGCGAGAAAGGCATAAGTATGGATAATTTCCCTACAACGATTCAAAAATTAACCGAATTAAATGACTTTTACTCTGTCTTATCCTTTCTTCGTGAAAAGGAAAAAGCAGGCGAAATCGTTTTATATGCAGGAACATATTGTTTTGAAATGGCGTTAGAGCATTTCGGCACTTATGAAAGCGCATCATTTTATATTTACACAACGCAAGATAAGAACGGATATTGTGTTTATTTGAATAGAATGGGCTGTGGAATCCGTGAGGATAACAAAATCTTTGAATTCTCGCACCGTTATCTGTACAACAAAAACCATTTAAGTAACTGCTTCTTTGGCGAAAAGGATTGTCGTAGCGGTGAATATTTTGAGAAAAAGGATAAGTAAATATACCTTTTGTCGTTTGGACCCATGTTGAAAGTGTGGTTTGTCTGACAAGGAAGTAAAAGGGGCAGGTTTGGGATTGTTCGATTTTTTCAGAAGAAATAAAAAGCAAAGATATATTGTTGATAAAACTGAAGTGAACAAGGAATATATTGAAAATCGGTTTCAATTCTTGGTTGACAGTGGATACAAGTATCAATTTTATCAAAAGAATTGGGAAAGAGAGTTTGTGTATACTTTACAAGAATGTTGTGTAGAGGTGTATCTCACCGGTTATGCAGTTGATTGTGTAATACGGACAAAGGATTTTCCGAGATCGAATATTACGAATAATCCACTTGTTGGAGAATCTTTTACAGAACGATTTTTGAAGGCAACCAATATACAACGAATCGACATGGTAGCAAATCTGCTAAAGGAAAACGCAGACGTGTTTTCCATAAAATGAGACTTTAAGGTCTTCTCCCATTTTTAGCCGATTTTGGAGCCTTTCAGAATCTTACCCCACATTAAAGCCATTGTCTGCCCGGAAAGGATCATGTTATGATGACAGAAGAGCAAAAGAGACTTGTAAGAGAACAATTGCTTCTCGGTGATGATTTTCAAACAAAGTGGGAAAAGTACAGGAAAGTTTTCGGGAAGGATATAGATACACTTTTTGGCGATGATTATGCGAATAAAATTCGCCTTTCCGAGGGGCTTGAACACTTATTAAGCAACAGATTCTCAGATGCTTACCATGTCATACGCCATTTGGAATCTGCTTGCAAAACCGATGCTGACAGACGAATATTTGCAAGACTTATCAAGCTTTGCTTGAATGAGAAAGAAATGGCCAAAGCCAAAATCGGAGATTGGGTAAAGCAAAGCCATGGCGGATATTATCAAATCATCAAGCGGACACCCGAGTATGCCGTTATCAAAAGAGCCTTCGACCATAAATTTGTTTATGCGAAACAGTCTGTCAACGTAGACGGTTTTGCTATTGAACTGACAGATTTGAAAACCTATCAATTTGTTGAAAAAGAAGATCTGCTGAAAATCAAGAGCTTTTTTGCAAGCAATCCCGACAAAGAAAAGGAATTTTTGCGCTATACCGATACCGTGCTTTCTTTCAGAGAGGCGCTTCTGAATGCAAATTTTTGCGAAGCCGAGTGGGAGTTCAGACAGTTTCATTTTTACCGTTGTACGCTTGAAAACGTTGCTTTTATTGTGAATTTGGAGGATTACGGCGATCACGTCGGCGTAACCTATGGCTTTACGTCCATTGCAGAGCAAGATCATTTGAAGCATTATGGCGAGGACAACAATTCTGTAAAATTGCGCTTTTGTTCGGTTATCAAAAACGAGCAAGATCAGGCCCATGTTGCAAATGCCGTAAAAAGCGTGTATGCAGCATATTTTGATAAATCAAAAGACGAAATACTGTCCTTAAAAAAAGAACGGCAAAAGCAGTTTTTGCAAAAAATTGCCGAAAAGCTCAAGCCGCTTGGCTTCAAGAAAAAGGGGACGAAATGGACAAAGCCTTTGGATCGTGATTTTTGCTTGGAATTTGAAGCCCAAAAATCCCGATGGTCAGATGAGTATTATTTCAACGTAAGCGTATACCATAAAGAGGTGCAATTTCCGCAGTGCTACGCAACGCGCCTCAATACCAATGGAAAAGGGATTTATAATTGGCAGTTGATGACAGACGGGGAATTGGATTGCTTGTTGAACGGGGCGATCCAAAGCGTTTTGACACCGATTATCAATACGCCTCTTGCGGAGCTTGGCTGCCAAACTGATATATGGCAAGGCTGCACTTGCCAAAGAAACAAATGCGAAGCTTGTTGGGTACAGAAAAACTTATGGGAAGCGAACCAAGCCGAATCAAGCAACGTACCTTAACAATCCAAACGAGCATAGGATCGGGAAGATCATAATCTTTACTCCCACGAAAGGATAGGAGCAAAAATGACGGAATACGTAAATTTCATAGCACGCCTGATCAAAAACAAGTTTGCAGGCTTCAACGTATTGATAACGGCGGGGCTGGTGATCGCGGTTTTGCTTGGCTTGCTGCTTACGTTTACCTATGAAATGCCGGCGGATTTGCGGACACAAACCGGAACTGTGGCAAGCTTTGATCAATATGAAAATAAGTGGTATCATAACTTGTTCGGTTACACACAAGGCTCGTATTTCAAGGTCGAATTTTCGGACGGCTCATATTTTGAAGCAACGGGCATTTGCTATGATTGTATTGACAAAGCGTTGTTTGAAGCCTTACAAACGGGAGATAGACTCACGTTGGTCTACCATGATGGCCGCATGAGCCCCAAACGAATCTATGCCATTGAATATATGGGCAGGGAATATTTGGCGCTTGGCGACGTAGAGGCTGAGTTTTTGAAGAATCAACGCACATCTTACGTAGCAGGCCCTTGCATGATGGGGGTATGTGTTTTGACAGCAACCGTCTTATATATCGTGAATTATCGAAAGAATAAGAAAAATCCTGCTTAAAAAGTAAGAAAAAAGGTGCATCCATGAACGATATTGAACTGATTTATGATAAAGTAAAAGACAAGTATCGCTTAACGCTGACCAATACGTCTGATTTGGATGACGGGTTTACGTGGAGTGTTCCCGTAATCTGCGGTGAGCGTGAGCAAGCGAGATTCTGGCTGTATGCCGACGCGGACGTTCCAGAGCCGCACGGTATTGAATTTGTCTTTTCCGTGGAGTATCAAAAAAGGACTTTGTTTGGAAAAGGCATGAAAACATGCCATACGCATTGGCATCCGCAGAGTATTGAACAGGCTGCCGAGGATGTTGACAGCTTTATGCGGGGCGATATTCCGCTGCCCTCGTTTGCGCACCGGACGGAATGAACGTAAAGGAGAGAAGAATGATTTTATACAGACCTGTTGGCGAAAAGGAAAAAGAACTGATTGAGCAAAGCGGATTTACAAGGTTTCCGCCCAGGCTTGATTGGCAACCCATCTTTTATCCCGTGCTGAATCAGCGATACGCGGAAGAAATTGCCGGCAAATGGAATACCAAGGATGCCGACTCCGGATACAAGGGATATGTGACGCAATTTGAAGTTGAGGATGACTACATAGCTGCGTTTCCCGTGCAGACAGTAGGTGCATCCCGGCATCAGGAGCTTTGGATTCCCGCAGAAGAGCTGGATAGTTTTAATGACCATATCGTTGGGAAAATTGAGATCGTCAAGGTGATTGATCATGAGCAGAAATGATCGCTATGATTTTCTACAAAGTCACGCACAAGCACAAATTGGAGGATCACTATGAGCGCAAGATGATCGGCATTTTCAGTACCCGCGAAAAGGCACTTGCCGTGATTGGGGACTTGCAGCAAAAGCCGGGCTTTTGCGATACGCGGGATGGGTTTCGAACAAGACGCGTGCTTCGTGTCTGCCGCCCACGCTTGCTTGACGTGATCGGATGGGCAGAGGGCTTTGATACGTATACATATTATCCCGGTCTTGATCATAACGAGCAAAGAGCCTTGAAATTGGTTCAGGAATACGGGTTTGATTTTGAAAATATCCAAAAGCAAGAGATCGTGCAGCTGTTGGAGCAGGAGCTTGAAAGCCCTTGGCCGGGTAGTGCGGAATATTTGCGCGTTTTGTGCGGTTATCTGTATTGCCTTGGTGACGCTTCGGACGTGCCACTCTTGGAAAAGGCGAAATACAGCGTCAATATGGACGTGGGCAGCATGATCGATGCCGAGTGGATCGACAACCTGAAAAACGGCGGTCTGGCAGACAAGGACAACAATATCCGCGCCCGCGAGGAGATCGTGCAGGAATTTTTGCAATATTACAGAGATTGAGGTAGGGGTATGAACCGAAGCAGGTTGAAGGTGACCGAGCGCCAAGGAACGATTACGGTCAAAAAGCGGATGTATACCTGGGAGTATGCGCTGTTTGGTGCGGTACTGCTTACAGGAATATTGGCTTGTCTGCTTTTGCCTGCGGTGCGAAATACGCCCATGCTGTGGATCGTAACCGTCGCAGCAGAGCTTTGCAGCACTGCGGTGCTTGTGGTGCGATTGCTTTGGAAAATGGTGATCGACCGCGAAAAGCGGCAGATTATTCTGCATCACTTAAATAAAGAGGTTCACGGCTTTGACCAGATCAAAGAGATCAAAACCTATCACAAATCGGGCGGCAGCGAGGAAAACGATGAGGATAAGGTGATCTTCTTGCTGCATGACGGTCGCGAGGTTGCATTTAACACCTTGGACGAGCAGGAGGCACGGGAGCTTGCGGCACTGCTGACAGGCATCATTTTTTCATAAGCTTTCAAAAGGAGCGAGTATGGGAACGAGAAAAACATATTCCATCCCGATGGGGATGGTGTTTGGCAAGTTTTATTGCCATAAATGCGGTGCGAAGTTGAAAAACACGCCCGTCAAGGAACGCACGGTGCATCCGGGCGATCCCGATTGGTTCAGAGAAAGCAAGATCGGCAATACGCATTATCTTGGCAGCGTGGAGAAGTACGAATATCAATTCAAATGCCCGTCCTGTGCGCATGAGATGGATTATGACGCGCAGTGTATCTGCAAGCAGATGCAAAAGATCCTTGCCAAACGGGTGCTGAGCGATCAAGAGATCAAGGATTATTTGCCCCAAGCCAAGGCGGCGGAGGAAAAAAGACAGAAAATAACCGAAATCGTGACCTTTTCTGTCATTGGCGTTGTCACCGTTTTGACATTTGTCCTGTATTTGCTGTTTGGCAGGGGATAAGTAGGGCTTTGCCGTAGTACATTGTTTCAACTAAAACTTGACATTAACAGCATATCATCGAGAGTTACTTTTTCACCCAATCGGACGACCATAGGAACGGACACGCGTTGCGAAGGCGTCCCCCGAGGGGAAGCTGTCGCGCAGCGACTGAAGGGGATTTGCGGGCAAAACGGTGCGATTGACCGCTCGGGTGAAACGCTCATAAACCAAAGTATTCGCATTCCCCTTCAGTCGCTGCGCGCCAGCTTCCCCCCGGGGGACGCCTTTGTAGCGCGAATCCGTCTTTATGCATATCCGTTTCAATTCATGCAGTATTTTGCTTCGGGGAGTGCAGTGAAATGTCAAGTTTTAGATGAAACAAGGTAGTAGGGGCTTTTTCCCGTCAACGGACAAAACGAAAATATCCGACAAATCACAGAAAGGAGCCGCACATGCCAAGCAGAAAGCAAAAGCGCGAGAATATCAGGCAATACAAGTATGCCGTGCGGCAAAAGGAAACTTTGCTGCTGCAAAAGAAGAGCCTTTCCGAGGATCTGCGGGATCATGTGATCCTTAGCGTTTTTTTCCTTGCGTTGGCGTGCCTTGTGATCCTTGTCGGTGCGTTTCTGAAGAGGCCTGCGGTTTTGGTGGGTACGATCCCTACGACAGCGGCAGCAATCTTGCTTGCCTGCTTTGCATTTCGCAGCGCAAGCGTATATCGAAAGATGCGTCAAATCATGACCTCGGCTGCAGAAGAAAAGAAAGTCTGCGTACAAAAAATCAAGCTTTGGATGATCCCCGGGCATCGCGGTACGTCTTGGATCAGATGCGTTGTGCTGATCGATGAGAGCGGGGAAAAGTATTATTACGCATATCCGGCCGGGCATACGCCGATCTCGGGCTTTGCTAAGGTGATCAGGGCGCGCTGCTTATATCAAACGGTTTATATTTCGTGCTATAAAAATACACGGTTCATATCACATTTTGACTTTACGGATCATGAAAGGAGTCCATCATGAATTACAAGTATCATTACCTGCCCGCAGGAGCGGCACGCTATGAGAGCGTTGTGGATGCGCACGCGCGTTTTATTCTGAACAAACAGCTGGGGGACAGAGAGCTTTGGAAAAAGTTCGTGCAGGTGTTTATCGAGCGTCCCGATCATCACGATCACGGCTGGCGCGGTGAATATTTCGGAAAAATGATGCGCGGTGCCTGCCTGACCTACCGCTACGCGCCGGACGAGGAGCTGTACGGTATTCTCTTTGACACCGTCAAGGCGCTGCTTGACACGCAGGACGAGCATGGGCGCATTACCACTTATCCCAAGGACTGTGAATTCCGCGGCTGGGATATGTGGACGCGCAAGTACGTGCTGGTAGGCTGCCTGTATTTTTACGGCATTTGCCGTGACGAGGGCTTCAAATCGCACATTCTTTCTTGCCTTGAGCGTCACGTGGATTATCTGATCGGGCGTCTTGGTGACGGTGAGGGGCAGATGTCGATTCTGGACACCTCTGCCGCTTGGGGGGGACTCAACTCCAGCACCGTTCTGGAGCCCGTCATCGAGCTTTACAAGCTGACCGGAAAACAGAAATTCCTGGATTTCGGCAAGTACGTGCTGGATCAGGGCGGCTGTCACGGCGGCAACCTCTTGGAGCTTGCCGAGGCTGGCGAGATATATCCTTATCAGTATCCGCAGGTCAAGGCTTATGAAATGATGTCCTATTTCGAGGGCGCTTTGGCTTGGTATGAGGTAACGGGTGAGGAACGCTACTTACGTATTGTAGAAAAATTCGTGCAAGCGGTCAGAGAGAGTGATATTACCATCATCGGCTGCTCCGGCTGCACCCATGAGCTGTTTGACCACTCTGCTGTCATGCAGACAGAGCCTGCACCCGACAGAGGGATTATGCAGGAAACATGCGTGACCGTGACTTGGATGCGCCTTTTGGAGCGTCTGTTGCGTCTGACCGGTAACGTATCCTACGTGCAGGATATCGAGCGCTCGGCATACAACGCGCTGTACGGCAGTCTGAACCCCTTTAACCAAACTCAATTCAGCTTTGAGGATAAGACTTACGTGGCAGGTGTGCCGTTTGACAGCTACAGCCCCTTGACTTACCAACCGCGCGGCATTGGCATCGGTGGCTACAAGAAATTCAGCTCCGGCGGCTACTACGGCTGCTGTGCCTGTATCGGTGCGGCAGGAACTGCGCTGTTCCCGCTGATCCAGGTGCTGGCTTATGACAAGGGCTTTGTATTCAACGGCTACCAGAACGGTACCGTGACCGCCACCACTCCGGGCGGCAACACGGTTACCTTTGAAATTTCGGGCGCATACGTCGAAGAAGGTGAGGTCAGAATCAAGATCGGCCTTAGCGCTCCCGAAGCCTTCGCCATCAAGCTGCGTGTGCCCGAATGGAGCCATGATGCCGAGCTGACCGTTTGCGGCGAACAGCTGACAGCGGTCAAGGGCTACAACCAAATCGGCTGCACTTGGCATGACGGTGACGTGATCACGCTTTGTCTGCATCCCGAGGTCGAGCGCATGACCTTGAACGGCAAGCAGGCGTACGTATACGGCAATATCGTGTTGGCGCGTGACGAGAGAAAAGAGTCTGCCGATATCAACGATCCCTTTGCACCCGTGGTCAACGATGGCCGTTTGGTGCTGGAACAAATCGATACCGAGCCCGGTGAGATGGTGCGATTCATACTGGAAACCGACAAGGGACAGGTGCTGCTGACCGATTACGCGTGGTGCGGAAAGCATTGGAACGAGGAGCATTCTGCGATTGCGGTCTGGCTGCCCACAGAGGCGTGAGTATGAGGATTCTGTGCATTGGCAACAGCTATACCTATTTTTCGGACATGCCGTCAATTGTGTCGGAGTTGCTGAACGCCAACGGCGTAGACGGCAAGGTGGATGCGGTGACGGTCGGTGGCCGAAAGCTATATGAGAATCTTACCCCCGAGGACGCGTCCTGTCAGCACATCAAGGCGTTGTGCGCGCAAGGAACGTATGATGCGGTGATATTGCAGGAGCAAAGCTGTTTTCCTCTTGTGGATTATGAAACATTCTTGGAGGGAGTGCGCGGCTGTGCCGATCTGGTGAATGCCGGGCGTACCGTCCTGTATGCCACGTGGGGCAGAAAACGGGGAAGTGCGCTTTTGGCTGAGCGCGGTTGGACGTCCGAGGGCATGACCGCAGCGCTTGCCGACGCCTATGAAAAGGTGGCACAAGCAATTGGCGGGGAATGCGCTCACGTGGGGCGTTGCTTTGCGGCCATCGGGGCGACCTGCCCCGAGATTGAGCTGTACGACCCCGACCTCTCGCATCCGTCCTATGCGGGCAGCTGCGTGGCAGGGCTTGCGCTGTATAAAACTCTGCTGGGAGCGCTGCCGCAAAATACCTCTGTGCTTTTGCTTGATGCATCGGTTGTTGCGCGGCTGGCGGAGGTTATTGATACTGTTATATAAAGGAGGGCGTTATGTTACTCTACATCATTCGCCATGGCGATCCCGATTATTCTACCGACACCTTGACCGAGCGCGGTTGGGCGCAAGCCGAGGCAGTTGGTAAGCGTATGGCGGATGCCGGCATCAACCGCGTGTTTTCCTCACCCATGGGCAGAGCACGCCAGACCGCAGAGCCGACCTGCAGAATGCTGGGTCTTGACTACACGGTCGAGCCCTGGGCGCACGAGATTGGCGACGAGCACCGCTTGACCCCATACCCGGACGGGGAGCTGAAATCGGTATCTTTGGTTGACCGCGTGCATTTCCGCCGTGACGGTGGCATTGACTTATCCTATGAGCAAGCCTTCCAAGCTCCGGGCTTTTCGACCTCGGGCATGAAGGACGCGCTGGATACCATATCTGCCGGCGCAAGAGATTTCCTGGAGCGGTTGGGATATCGGGAGGAAAACGGTGTGTACCGGATTCTCGAACCCAACCATGATAAGGTTGCGCTGTTTTGCCATGCCGGTATGGGAAGGATCCTGGTAGCGCATCTGTTGCACATTCCGCTGCATATGATGTGGGCAGGATTCAACTATACCCATTCGGGCGTGACCGTCATAGAATTCAAAAATTCCAAGACGGGATATTGCGTTCCGCGTCTGCTTTGCTACTCGGATATGTCACATCTTTATGCCGCAGGGTTGGATATGAAATACTGCGGAAGAACCGAAATTTAATAAGGAATAGAGATCATGAAAAAAAGATTCGTTACAATATTTGGAGCGCTGCTGCTCATGTTTACTTTGCTTTGCAGCTGTACAACGCTGCCCGAGGGCGGTGAGGAGATCTCATCTGTACTGACTGACACGGAACAGTCCACAGAACAGACCGAGGAATTTACAACGGAGCAGCCCACCGAGGCACCTTCGGATGCCACGACAGATGATGTGACTACACAGGAACCGACCACCGAGGAGAATACGACCGAACCTCCCACAACCGAGGAAAAGACCACCGAAACCCCGAGCGAGCCGCCCGAGGATCCCTACGTCAATATGTCTGCTGCTGAGTTTTACAGTGACTATGAGCCTGCGGATGATTACTGGGATTCCTACTGGCGCACACAGCACGGATTCATGTCGGGCTCGATCGAGCCGCAGGATCAGGCGCCCACAATTGCCGAATATCAGCCCATGGAGGATGGACAGTATGTGCGCAATACGTATGCATCCTTCTCATCCGATGGGAATACGTATTATATTGTGAACGGTTACGGTGAGGTGGTCAATCAGGTATTCAAGTGCGGGGCATACGTGTCACTGGAAGAGGTCGCTGCGTATGTGTTTGCCTTTGGCGATGTTCCCGTGAACTATTCCACGTCCAAAAAGACCAAACCCACCGAAAGCGTATGGGGAGAATATCTGCGCGTGAATCACACGCAATTCTCAGGCAGTACGTCCAAATATCCGTATGAGCCCGAGCTGCCCGATATCAGCGGCTGCGGAGGCAGCTTGCGCTACTATGAGATCGATATCGGCACAACCGGCACCGACTGCGATCCCAAGTACCGTCCCGAGTTGTATAACAACGGTGTCAGCATCACGCGCGGCGCAGCCCGTATCGTGTACGCGCGCTTTGATGCCAACGGGGATCAGATCATTGATATCAACGAAAGATATCTGTTTTATACCTATAACCACTACAACGATTTCCAGGAGTACCTCAACTACGAGGGCGGCTGGGGTGAGATGTTTGGCAATATCACCGGTGGTGGTAAGATCTCGAGCAAGTATGATTATAATCCGACACCTTACGTACCCGTAGTGCGTCGCGATCTGGTCAACGGTGAGAGCGTGCAGAACACGGCACAGGTGATCGTGCTGTATTACGTACCCAAGTATGCCTATGACAGCATGGTGGCGTAAATGAAACACGCTCCGTTTTCGATAGAGGTGCCCTGCGCACGCACTTGCGTGCTGATGGTACACGGCTTTTTGGGCAGTCCGCATCATTTCGATATGCTGCTGCCGCATATTCCGTCAGATTGGGATGTCCATAGCATTCTGTTGGATGGACATGGCGGTGTGCTGCGTGATTTTGCGCATACAAGTCGGGAAAAATGGGAAACACAAGTGTGTGCTGAGGTGGCGCGCGTTTGCGCTGCGTATGATCGCGTGGTGATCGTGGCGCACTCTATGGGATGTATGCTGACAGCCAATGCCGTTGTGAAGCTGGGGCTGGAGCAAAAGATCGCAGGCATGCTGTTTCTGGGTGCTGCTCTTTACCCGAAGTGCGATCCTCCCATCGTACGCACGGCGATCCGTATGATCAACTGCAAGCCGGGGAACGAGGATGACGGCATGGTGGCGGCACGCGCGTGCTGCGGTGTTGAGGTGTATAAGATCAGCGTTTGGGAATTTCTTTCCTGTGCTCCGCGATTTTTGGATCTGTTTGCCATCTCAAGATATACACGCAAGCGCATTGGCTCATACGATCTGCCCATGACCGCTCTGCAATCCTACAAGGATGAGGTGGTGGGGCGCAGATCCATCAAGCCTTTTTTGAAAAATCCCCGTGCGCGCGGTGAATTTTTGATGCATTCAAGCCATTTTTACTACGCACCGCAGAACGTGCAGCGCATTTGCGAGGTGTTTTGCGAAATGGTCGAACAGGAGCGCAAAATCAAGAAAAAAGTCTGTGACGCGCATTGACAAAAGCAAAAGATTTTAGTATAATAAAATTATGAAGGATGCGTGCTCGACAGCAGCACGCCGGAAAAGAGAGGAAAGCTTATGTACAGAATTGGTATTGATCTTGGCGGAACCAATATTGCTGCCGGAATTGTTGATAGTGAATATCGTATCGTACACAAGGCAAGTGTGCCTACCGAGGCACAGCGCCCTGCGGAGCAGATCGCTGCAAGTATTGCAGAGCTGTGCTGCCGCATTTGCACCGAATTCGGCATTACGGTCGAGGATATTGACTCTGTCGGTATTGCTTCTCCCGGTATTTGCAACCATGATACCGGTGTGGTGGAATATGCAAACAACCTGCCTTTCCATAAGTTCGCGATCTGCGATCTGATCAAGAAGGATTTTCCTGCAAAGGAATTCCACATTGAAAACGACGCTAACGCAGCAGCATGGGGCGAGGCAATCGCGGGTGCTGCAAAGGGCAGTGCAAACTCGGTTATGATCACGCTCGGCACGGGTGTCGGAGGCGGCATCATCATTGATAACAAGGTGTATTCCGGCTTTAACTATGCAGGTGCGGAGCTTGGCCATATCGTGATCGTCAAGGATGGTGTTCCTTGCTCTTGCGGCAGAAAGGGCTGCTGGGAGGCATACAGCTCGGCAACCGCGCTGATCCGCATGACGCGCGAGAAGCTGGAGGAGTGCGAGCAGAGCGGCAGAGAAACGCTGATGACACAGATGGTCGCAGAGAAGGGCAAGGTGTCCGGCAGAACCGCGTTTGACGCGTTGCGTGCAGGCGACGAGGCTGCCAAGGAAGTGGTCGATTCCTATATCGATTATCTGGCACTTGGCCTTGGAAACGTGATCAACATCTTTCAGCCCGAGGTTCTCTCTCTTGGCGGTGGTGTGTCGGGTGAGGGACAGTATCTGCTTGACATGCTGGTTCCCAAGGTCAGAGAAGAGCAGTACGGCGGCGGTATCGTCAAGCTGACCGATATCCGTATCGCACAGCTCGGCAACGATGCAGGCATCGTTGGCTCGGCAGTGCTGGGGCTGTAAGATCGTAACAAAAAAAAGAGCTTCGTTTTGCCCAACTTCCTTATGAGAAGTTGGGCAAAACGAAGCTCTTTTTTACCCAAAAACTTAATTAACGGTTAATAAATAAACAATAATGCGCTATACGATCTGGAAAATATAGAATTTCAGGTAGTCTGTTTCGGGAACGTTCCACAAAATCGGGTGGTCGGGGGATTGCTGGCGCGCTTCGATCTGGCGCAAGGAGACCGAGGCGTCCTCGGCCGCGTTGTGCAGCATTTGCTTGAAATAGGTGTCGGTCATGAAGTGCGAGCAGGAGCAGGTGGCGAGATAACCGCCGCGGGGCAGCAGCTTCATGGCCTTGGAATTGATCTCGCGGTAGCCGCGGATCGCGTTTTTGAGCGTGTCGCGGCTCTTGGTAAAGGCAGGCGGGTCGAGAATGATGAAATCGTAGTCACAGGGGATTTTTTTATCCGCCATGTCGGTCAGAAGCTCGAAAACGTCGCGACAAACAAAGTCCATTTTGCTCTCAAGACCGTTGCTTTCGGCGTTTTTGCGCGTCATTCGGATGGCTTCTTCCGAGATGTCCACTGCCGTGACGTGCGCAGCACCCGCAGCGGCTGCGTTGAGCGCAAAGGATCCTGTGTGGGTAAAGCAGTCCAGCACGCGCTTGCCTTTTGCGATGGCGCGGATGGCGGCTCTGTTGTATTTCTGATCCAGGAAAAAGCCTGTTTTTTGGCCGTTTACGACGTCAACGTCGTAAATTATACCGTTTTCAGTAATCTTGGTCAGGCCGGAATCGTCCTGCTCGGGCTTCAATCCCTCAAACCAGCCGGTATATTGCTCCATGCCTTCCTTAGCGCGGATCTCCACGTCGTTTCGCTCGTAAACACCGTCAATGACCTCGCCCATGCCGCGCAAAATGTCAACCAAGGCGGGAATCAGGGTGTGCTTGATGCGCTCTATACCCAAAGAAAGCACTTGTACTACAAGGAGATTGTCAAATCTGTCCACGGTCAGCCCGGGGAAAGAGTCGGCTTCTCCGAATATCAGTCTGCAGCATTTGAAATCGTCGCCCTTCATGACGCTCCTGCGATAGGAAACGGCATATTCAAGGCGTCTTTGCCAGAATTTTTGATCAAAGGTATCGTTCGCATTGCGCGAAAGGATGCGCACGCGAATTTTGGAATTTGAGTTGTAAAAGCCCGCGCCAAGGTATCTGCCCTTGGTGGAGTAAACGTATACGATATCACCGTCGACGACCGGACGCTCGATGCTTGTGACCTCGTCGGCAAATACCCAAACATGGCCGCCACGCAGCATTTTTTCGCCTTTTTCTGTGATGGTGATCTTACAAAGAGAAGAGAGCATAGAAACCTCCGTGTTTTTATCTGTTCAACAGTATACCATAAAATGTGCGATTGTGCAATAGAAAGGCAGAAAAAGCTCGAAAATATACTGCTGAAATACGCAGGTATTCCGTTTGTAAAATAAAAGGGAAAAATAGGAAAAATAATTAAAATATGGGAATAGATGAAGAAACAAAGAAGAAGTCAAAGGAACGAAACGAGATATTTTGGCAAATTTGTGCAAAATGTCAAGACGTAAAAAAACAAGCCCCAAAATTGTGCAACAATCACAAAGAAAAAAATTAAAAAATGCATAAAAAATGAATAATCATCTTTTGTCAAAGGGTAAATAAAAATTACATACGCTATTTGTACGACAAAATATTGGAACAAAAATGCACAAAAACGGCCAATACAAGGGCGACATGCCGTAAGAGTTGGTCAAAATTGAGTAAATAAAAATTACAATGGCTAAAATGCAAGGATATGCAAAATTGCAGAACAGGCTCGGAAATCCTAAAATATTAATGTGTGAACAAATCGTGAACGACGAAAATATATAATAATTAGGTGAATACGGTGCGATCGGAGCATGAATTCTGCTTGACAGAAAACCGACTTTGTTATATAATAAACGCATCAATATTAGGGCATTTTGCGGACCGTTCCGGGTTGCTTGCAATGGCCTTATTTTTGACCGCTGATATAATCGATGAAAGGTTTTTCAGCGTGAAAATCTAAAACGGCAGTCGATGCTGCCGAAGACAATTGCATAGCAATAATGCTGATGCCACGGGCTGTTTGCAAGAGGTGAGGGCGCCTGCTCTGATCTCTGCGGATAAGTCGGGAGTGTAAAACAGGCACTCCGAAACGGATGCTCGGTCAGTTCCTCATGCGCGCGCGAACCGCCACGTCACACGCGCACGGAGCAGCAGGGCAATTTCCGCGCAAGCGGAGTCCCGCGAGGGCGGATTCTGCCCGCAGTGCATGGTATTATTGACGAGCACCGTACCCCTAATGTGAGCCGAATTCTCATATCGGCAACTCACAGAAAATCTTGGTAGGAGGAAATTTTATGGGAAAAGCGAAATTTACTAAGCTGATGGCTTTGATTTTGGCTTTGACCCTCCTGGTTGGTGGCGGAACCGTGGCAATTTCTGCTGCGGAAACGACTCAGGATGAGGTCACAGATGAGGAATCGAAAGATACCTTGGCGGAAATCAAAGAGCTTCTGAACGCAATTTCGTATGGCGAATACAGTGCAAAGTATTCGGGCGAGGGCTATAAAAAGGCCACGCAGACCATTACGATCGATGCGACCAATGGCTACATCACCGAGAGCGGCGAACAGGATATTCGCCTTGCGGATAAGGACAAGGACGGCGTAGCCGAGGGCTTGTTCACGTCATCCGAGGGAGAGGTTTCCTGGCTGGTCAACGTACCCGAGAGCGCGAAATATGCGATCAAGATCGAGTACTATCCCGTGATCGGTAAGGCAGCATCCATTGAGCGTGTCTTCAAAATTGATGACAAGGTGCCTTTTGGCGAAGCGCGTTATCTGACGCTTTCCAAGACCTGGACCAGTGAGTATCTTGACGGCCTTTATCTGGTAGGCTCTCTGGACAGCGTTTCTAAGGACGTATCCGAGATCACCGAGGGCGAACTGCCCGCTGAAATCAGCAAAAAGCTGGATGAATTCAAGGCTGAGGCTGAGGCAGCAGGCTTGAAGGCCGGTTGGACGGTCAAGGAAGAAACCACGAAGAATCTGTTCGGAAAGATCAAGACGGAGTACAACGTTTATGCGACTGTTGGATTCCCCGAGATCTGGACCGAGGAAAACACTGCATTTGTGGATGAAAAGGGCATTCGCTTCTTCAAGGAAGACGTTGAAGAGAACGAACTGCGTCCCACCGCAATACAGTCTCCCGAATGGATCACCTACAGCTTGCGCGACTCCTCCGGTTACTACACCGGTGAGTACGAGTTCTATCTGGAGGCAGGCGAGAGAAAGCTGACCATCCAGGGCCAGAACGAGCCTATGGTGATTAAGTCGATCACGCTGTATCCTGCAGAGGATGTTTACTCCTATGATGATTACATCGCTGATCTGACCGCTAAGCTGGGTTCGCTGAGTGCAGGTAAGGACGAGATCAAGCTGGAAGCTGAAAATATGCACAACATGTCCTCCAAGACCATTTACGCGATTGAGGACAGAACCAGTGCAGTGACTTCCCCCGCAGATACCACCCGCGTGATGCTCAATACGGTGGGCGGCGCTAAGTGGCAGACTGCAGGTCAGTGGATCGAATTTACCTTCACCACCTCTGAGGACGGTGCGGGTATGTACGATTTCATTACCCGCTTCAGACAGAACCTGCTGGACGGTATGTTCGTGTGCCGCTCTTTGCAGTTGTACAGCGAAGGTCTTGCTGCAGGCGAGGCCGGCTACTATAACGGTGCTCCCTTCGCAGAGGCACAGAAGCTGCAGTACAATTACGATTCCAACTGGCAGATTACCGGCCTTGCTTCTGATCAGTATGACGAAAACGGAGAGATCAGAGAATATGCCGTATATCTGGCTGCAAACACTACTTATAAGGTAAGACTTGAGGTTACACTCGGTACCATGGGCGATATCGTCCGTGAGGTCGAGGAGATCCTGGATATCGTCAACGACTGCTACCTGGAGATCATCAAGCTCACAGGTACCACCCCTGACGAGTACAGCGACTACAGCTTCTCTCGCGTTATGCCCGACGTTCTGGTTGACATGGTCGTCCAGTCCCGCAGACTTGACAATGACAACCCCGAAAAGTACGGTGTTTCGATTGCTGAGAGATTGACCAACATGGCAGGACAGAAGTCCTCCAACGTAGGTACTCTGCAGAAGGTTGCTGACCTGTTGCATGATATGGGTACCGATGAGGATGAGATCGCAAAGAACCTGGAAACTCTGAAGAGCTATATCGGTACTTTGGGTACTTTCCTTTCCAGCGCTAAGACGCAGCCTCTGGAGGTTGACTACTTTGTCATCCGCGGCAGTGAGCAGTATGGCGCAAACACTTCCGATTATAATTATAAGGTCAAGGCTAATGCAAACATCTTCCAGGCTGCATGGCACGAGATCAAGAGCTTTATCATGTCCTTCTTCCGTGACTACAACAGCATGGGCTCCATGTCCGTCGTAGCAGAGGAGGGCGCAGTTGAAGTTTGGCTGGCTACCGGTCGTGACCAGTCTCAGGTTATCAGAAACCTGGTTAACAACGACTTCTCCCCCAATGAGACCACTAACTCCAAGGGCGATTACATCGGCGGTACAGCGGTTGACCTGAAGTTGGTCGCTGCCGGCACGCTGCTTCCTTCGATTCTGGCTGACCAGGGTCCTGACGTTTACCTCGGCCTTGCCCAGGGCGACGTTATCAACTACGCGATCCGTTCCGCTCTGCTTCCCGTTGACGAGATTGCAGACGCAGTCGGCGAGCAGAAGGTAAAGGACGGCTACCTGACCACCAATACCGAGTGGGTCGACACTATCAGCAGCTTCAATGATGCTGCAATGCTGGTGCTTGGTGTTGAGAACCCCGACGGTGATATGCACTATTACGGTCTGCCCGAGGCACAGGGCTTCACCATGATGTTCGTTCGTGAGGACATCCTGGCAGAGCTGAACATCCCCGTTCCCGAAACCTGGGACGATATCCTCGCTGCTATTCCCGACCTGCAGGCAAACAACATGCTGATCGGTCTTTCCACCGACTACAGCGTTTACCTCTACCAGGCCGGCGGTGACTTGTATGCCGATGGCGGTATGAGAATCAATCTGGACTCCAAGAAGGGTCTGACCGCATTTGAAAAGATGTGTAACATGTTTACACAGTATAACTTCCCCTACACCTACGATGCAGCAAACCGTTTCAGAACGGGTGAAATGCCCATCCTGATCGCAGACTACACCGGTATGTACAACCAGCTCAAGGTATTCGCAACCGAAATCGAGGGTCTTTGGAAGTTCTATCCGATGCCCGGTACGATCTGCACCAACGAAGACGGTACAACCTACATCAACAGACAGACGGTATCCTCGGTTAACGCAAGCGTTATCGTAAAGGGCTGCAGCGATGAGGAAGGTTCCTGGAACTTTGTCAGATGGTTCACAGGCTCCGATTGCCAGCAGGAATACTCCAACGAGATGGTTGCGATCATCGGTCCCGCTGCTAAGTACAACACCGCGAACAGAGAGGCTCTTGAAGAGCTGCCTTGGACCACCGCAGAGCTTAAGCAGATCCAGGCTCAGTTCGAGGACCTGGCATCCGTTCCCAACTACCCCGGTTCTTACATTCTGGGCCGTTATACCCAGTTCGCATTCCTGGCAGCGTATAACGACAATGCCAACCCCTCCGAGGCTTTGATGAGCTACATTACTACCATTAATAAAGAGATCACCAGAAAGCGTAAGGAATTCGGTCTGGAAACTCTTGAGGTAGACGAAAACCTCGCCTCCAAGCGTCTTGAGCAGAGTGAGCAGTTGCTTGCTCAGTTTGAAGAGCTGGATACTGCCGGCAAGTATGCGGACGTAATCGCTTCCGCAAAGGACGCTATCGCACGTGAAAACATTGCTGATATTGCAAATGCATCCGCTGCTTTCCAAAAGGTAGCGTATGAGATCAGCACCGAGGCAAAGATCCTTGAGCAGTTTGAAGCAATCAAGAACGATCCCACCGATCCCTGCTACTCTTATCAGGTATACCTGAAGGCAGAGACCCCCGAGCTGATCGCTTACTGCCTGGCTGACTTCCTGGGCGACGCTTCTGCCGCACTGGAATCCTATCAATAATCACACATCGAATCAAGATCAAGAAAAGGAGAAAAGAGCAAATGTCTAAGAACACAGCAACTAAAAAAGCTACTGCTCGAAAAGACCTTACCAGGACTCAGTGGATCTTGAAGGAGATGTGGCGTAATAAGGTGGCTTACTGCATGGTAGCACCTTACATGATCCTCTTCGCAATGTTCACCGTAATGCCTGTTATCCTGTCTATTGTAGTCAGCTTTACAGACTTTAACTTGCTGGAATGGCCGAACTTCGTATTCCTGGACAACTACATTTCGTTGTTCTTCGATGACGATATCTTCCTCATTGCCTGCAAGAACACATTGATCTTCGCAGTCATCGTAGGACCTGTGTCCTACCTGATGTCCTTCCTGGTAGCGTGGTTCATCAACGAGCTGCCTCCCAGAATCAGAGCTATCGTAACTCTGATCTTCTATGCACCCTCCATCGGTGGTAACGTTTACTTGATTTGGGGTACGCTTTTCTCGGCTGACTCCTACGGTTGGGCAAACGCAACACTGAAAAAATTCGGTATTATCACAAAAGAAATCGCGTTCTTCCAGAATGAGGACTGGGTTATGCCCCTGTGTATCGTAGTTGCTCTCTGGATCTCGCTTGGTACCTCGTTCCTGGCATTCATCGCAGGTCTGCAGGGTATCGACAGAGCACAGTTTGAGGCAGGCGCGGTTGACGGTATCAAGAACCGTTGGCAGGAGCTGTACTACATCACGCTGCCTAACATGAAGCCGCAGCTGATGTTCGGTGCGGTCATGGCGATCACCGGTGCATTCGGCTTCGGCGGCGTCGTTGACGCACTTTGCGGATTCCCCTCGGTTAACTACGCAGCGCACACCATCATGCATCACCTTAACGACTACGGCGGCATGCGATTTGAAATGGGTTATTCCTCGGCAATCGCGGTTATCTTGTTCGTTATCATGGTAGGCGCTAACTCCATAGTGAAGAAAATGCTTTCGAAGGTAGGTACGTAATATGGCAAGACTTAGAACAAGAAAACATAAAGTCGTACTTGCCCGTTCTGCGGGAGGCGACGCAGGTATCACGTTTATTCTCGTGATTCTCGGTGCATTCATGTTCCTTCCCATGCTTTACGTTCTGATGCAATCGGTAAAGCCTTTGGATGAGCTTTGGATGTATCCCCCCAGATTTTACGTAATGTCCCCCACACTTGATAACTTCATCGACCTGTTCAACCTGATGAACACCTCTTGGGTTCCGTTCTCCCGTTACATCTTCAACACCGTGTTTACCTCGGTGGCAGGTACGTTCGGACACCTGTTCCTGGCTTCTCTTGCAGCATATGCGCTTGCAAAGATCAAGTTCCCGGGCAGAGGCTGGATGTTCCAGGCTGTACAGCTTTCGCTGATGTTCAACGCAACGGTTACAGCAACCGCTTCGTTTATCCTGATGTCCGCTTTGGGCTTTTTGGATACATATTTGGCAATTATCGTGCCCGCATGGTGCTCTTCGCTGGGTCTGTACCTGATGAAGCAGTTCATGGATACCAACGTCAACGACTCGGTGCTTGAGTCCGCAAGACTTGACGGTGCAAGCGAGCTTAAGACCTATTGGGTCATCGCAATGCCCATGGTTAAGCCTGCATGGCTGACGCTGATCATCTACTCGTTCCAGGGACTTTGGAACGCAGGCGCTTCGATGTACATTCACTCCGAGCAGCTCAAATCCTTTAACTACGCGATCGGACAGATCACTGCCGGCGGTATCGCCCGTGCAGGTGCATCCGCAGCGTCCACGGTTATTATGATGATGGTGCCTATCACGGTATTCGTGGTATCTCAGTCCAACATCATTGAAACCATGGGCTCGTCCGGTATGAAAGACTAAGACAGGAGGTAAGAATCGTGAAAAAGATTACAACTATTATATGTGTCGTGTTCTCGGTCATGATGATTGCTTCCTGCATGATCCTGCCCGCTTCTGCAAGCTCGGCATATCAGACCTACACCTACTCGATCGACGGATACGCACTGTATTCGCCTGACGCATACACAGCTGAAAAGGTTATCGATTCCGCTTATATGGGTCTGGAAGTTCCGATCGATAACCCCGGCGACTTGATCTGTGACGATCAGGGCAACGTATATATTGCGGATACTGCAAACAGCCGTATCGTAGTGCTCGACCGTTACTACAAGCTCAAGTTCACTATCTCCACTTTCCGTAACGGACAGGGCGTTATGGACAGCCTGACTGCTCCCCAGGGCTTGTTCGTTTCCGATAAGTACATCTGGGTATGCGACACGGGTGCAAACCGTATCGTCGTATTTGACAGAAAAGGTAACTTCGACCGCGTGATCGAAGAGCCCGAAAGCCCGCTGTTTGATGACAACTCGGTATATAAGCCGGTTGCTATCGCAGTAGACAAGTACGAAAAGCTGTACGTAGTATCCTCCACCACCTATCAGGGTATCATCGTGATGACCAGCAGCGGCGAGTTCACCGGCTTTATCGGTGCACAGGCTGTTACCATTTCTGCTTGGGATATCATCTGGAGACGTTTCCAGACCGATGAACAGAGAGAAAACTCCGAGACCTACGTTGCAACCGAGTACAACAACATCGCACTTTGCGGCGACTTCATTTACGTAACCACCTCCACCATCGATGAGGCTTCCGTACAGGGAACCATCGCTTCAAAGGATAAGACAGGTAAGTATGCACCCGTTAAGCTGCTCAACCAGGCAGGTGACGAGATCATGCGTCGTAACGGCTTCTATCCGCCTTCCGGTGAAATCGATATCTTCGGTGCAAAATCCACCGACGCCAGCAAGGGTGTTCCTACCGGCGTTTCCACGCTGATCGACGTAGCCAGTGGTCCCGAACAGACCTGGTCCATCATCGACGAAAAGCGTAGTAAGATCTACACTTACGACTTTGACGGTAACCTTCTGTTTGCTTTTGGTGATAAGGAAGGTAACATGCTGGGTAACATTTCCAGTATTGAAGCGATCTGCTACCAGGGCGATACCATGTTGATCCTGGATAAGGATAAGGATACCATCACGGTATTTGAGCGTACCGAGTACGGCGACGTGCTTCTGGACGCAATCGCAGCTGAGAACCGTCAGGATTACACAGAGGCAATCAATCTGTGGACCGACGTTCTGAAGAGAAACTCCAACTTTGACGCAGCTTACATCGGTATCGGTCAGGCAATGTACCGTAACGGTGAATTTGAGGAATCGCTGGAATATTTCGAGGCTGCATACGATACGATTAACTGGTCTACCTCCTATAAGGACATCAGAAAAGAATTCATGTCCAATTACTTCCTGTTCCTCATTCTTGGTATTGTTGCACTGATCGTAGTGCTGCTGCTTGTTTCCAAGTACATTACCAAGGTCAACAAGAGAATCAAGAAGGCAGACCAAAGACGTACTTATTGGGAAGAGCTGCTGTATGCATTCTACGTAATGCTGCATCCGTTCGACGGCTTCTGGGACCTCAAGCACGAGCGTCGCGGTTCGCTGCGCGGTGCACTGACCATCAATCTGATCGTCATTCTGACCTTCTTCTATCAGTCGATCGGTCAGGGCTATCTGCTCAATCCCTACGGTGGATACTCCACCATCTGGGCGCAGGCAATTTCGGTGCTGGTACCTCTGTTCCTGTTCATCACCGCAAATTGGTGCTTGACCACCCTGTTTGAAGGTGAAGGCAGCTTCAAGGATATCTACATCGCATGCTCTTACAGTATGATGCCTATCCCGCTGCTGGTTATTCCCGCAACCATTTATTCCAACTTCGCAATTGCTACCGAGGTTGAAATTCTTACTCTGCTGACCACCATCGCATTCTTGTGGATGGGCGTACTGATCTTCTTCGGCACGCAGGTCACACACGACTACTCCATCTTGAAGAACACAGTCACCATTCTGGGAACGGTGCTCGGCATGGTATTTATCATGTTTATCGCGATCCTGTTCTCCACGCTCGTCGGTAAGTTGATTTCCTTGGGAACCAACATCGTCACCGAGCTGCAGTACCGCATGTAACGCTACAGATAGGAGGGAAAGGTAATTTATATGAAACTTCAAACAAAATTTATCTCTTTACTCTTAGCTGTACTGTTGATGCTGGGATCCATGACCGTGCTGTCTGTTGTCAACGCATCTGCTGCTGAAGAAGGCACCGGCACCGGTACCGGTTCGACCACCGACAAGAAGGAAGAAGTAGAAGAGACCATCGATTATACCACGCAGGTATATACTAACCCCGAGGAAAAGCTCGAAACCATGGAGCTTTACCTGACTAAGGGCAACTACCAGCTGTACGTTGACACCTTCTCGGGTGAGGTTGCATACAAGAACGTAAAAACAGGTGAAATCCTTTTCACCAACCCCTACGATATCGGTTCCTCTACACTGGGTTCCGAGAAGACAAAGCAGGAGCTGCTTTCTCAGATCATCATCCAGTACACCGATAACAATACATCCCCCGTCTTCGTGAGCTACGAAATGGCAGCTCTGAAGGACCAGATCACCGTAAAGAGAATCAAGAACGGTATCCGCGTACAGTATACGCTGGGTAGAGAACAGGCAAGAAAGCTGGTTCCCGGTATGATCACCGTTGCTCGTTTCGAGGAAGTGATCTGTGCTCGCGCTCTGGAAAACGGTATTTCCGAATTCGACTATAATAAGCTGACTGCTTATTACCTCAAGCTCACGCTTGAAGGCCTCTCCGAGAGAGCTCGTGCAGAGCTGATCGATGCATTCCCCATCGTAGAAAAGATGGACGTTTACGTATTCGACCAGAATGCATCCGAGACCGAGAAGAACAAGATCGAAGGCTACATCAAGACCTATTGCCCCGAGTACACCTACGAGGAACTTGATGCGGACCATGCGGAAACCGAGTTCGAGAGCCAGGATAAGAACCCTCCGTTGTTCAAGCTGGCGTTGGAATACACGCTGGATGAGAACGGCATGACCGTCAGACTTCCCGCAAACGGTATTCGTTTCAACGAGCAGCTGTATCAGCTGGAGTCCATTCAGGTTCTGCCTTATATGGGCGCCGGTAACAGCGCATACGACGGCTATACCTTCTATCCCGACGGTGCAGGCTCTCTGTATGAGTTTGACGACATCGAGGATACCAAGACCAGAACGGTCAGAGGTAAGGTTTACGGTACCGATTTTGCGTACCATACCATCACCGGTACTTACCAGCAGCCCATCAGATATCCCGTATTCGGTGTTGTTGAGAATTCCGTTTACTACGATTTCACAGAAACCACCGAGGATTCTGAAACCGGCGAAATGAAAAAGAAAACGACCACGCTGTCCGGCACCATTGTGGATCAGATCACCAAGTTTAATTCGACCGTCAGCGGTCCTACGGATTCGATCCCCAAGCTCGTGCAGGATTACGGCTCTTTGGTCGGTAACAGCGCAATGGAAGTCACCAAGAAGGAAATCGATCGCGGCTACGTTGCTATCATGGAAGAGGGCGACGCGCTGACCGATATCATGACCTATCATGCAGGATCGCTTAGTGACTACAACACCATTAAGATGATCTTTAACCCCAGACCCAGCGACTCCTATAACCTGCAGGACTCCATTTCGGTAGGTTCGGACGCTACCTGGACGGTCGTAAGTGAAAGAAAGTACGTAGGTAACTACAAGATCCGTTACGTCATGCTTTCCGACAGCGAAAAGGCTCAGGAAAATGACGTGGAGGATTATTACGAAACCTCTTGGATGGGTATGGCTTTGGCGTACAGAGATTATCTGGATCGCAATGGCCTTTTGACCAGACTGACCGCAGAGGACGTCGAGGATGACATTCCTCTGTACATTGAAACCTTTGGTGCTCTGGAGACAACCCAGAGAATCATGTCCATTCCCGTGGACGTTATGACTCCCTTGACAACCTTTGAGGATGTCAAGACCATGTATGACGAGCTGGCAGCTGAAGGTATTACCAACATCAACTTCAAGCTGACCGGTTATGCGAATGGCGGTATGTACTCCATCGTGCCCTCCAAACTTAAGTGGGAAAAGGCAGTCGGTGGCAAGGATGGCTTCCAGGAGCTGGTCAACTACGCTGCAGAGGTCAATAAGACCGAGGGCAGCCATCTGGGTATTTTCCCGGATTTCGACTTCTCTTACATCAACGAAACCTCGATGTTTGACGGCGTTTCCTTGCGTTGGCACGCAGTCAGAACCATCGACGACCGTTATGCAAGCTACCGTGAGTACTCTGCAACCGAGCAGAAGCACGTCAGCCATTACCAGATGGCAATCTCTCCCGCAAGCTTCAGCGAATTCTACGAGAAGCTGGCAAAGAACTACCTGAAGTATGACAATGTCAACGGTATTTCGGTCGGCACACTCGGCAGCACGCTGAACTCCGACTTTGACGAGGACGATCCTTACAACCGCGAGGACTCCAAGGAATTCGTAGCTACCGCGCTTGAATATCTCTCCGGCATGAAGAACAATCAGGGCGAAGAGATCGAGCTGATGAGCGAGGGCGGCAACGCATTCACATGGAAGTTCCTTGACCACATGCTGGACGTTTCTCTTGACTCCTCCCGTAACAACGATGCAGCACACGCAGTTCCTTTCGTAGGCGTTGTACTGCACGGTTACATCAACTTCACCGGTGCTCCTTTGAACATGGAAGGTAATATCCAGTATGCAATGCTCAAGGCAATTGAGAACGGCGCATCTCCTTATTACATCCTGTCCTACCAGAACACCCAGAACCTGAAGGATTACTACCTGCTCAGCCACTATTACTCGGTACGTTACGACATCTGGAAGGAAGACGTTGTCGAGCTGTATGGCGAACTCAACGAAGTACTGAGCGACGTTCAGGATAAGCTGATCATTGATCACGAATTCTGGAACGGTACCCGTGTTCCTGACAGCGACGAGCTGTATAACGATATTCAGGCTGTCCTGGATGCTTACATTTATGCAGAAGAGAATGCAGGCGAAGTCCTTGCTCTGAAGGATAAGCAGGCAGTCAGCATTGCAAGAAAGCAGGCAAGAGAAGCTGCTGAAGCAGCTATCGCTTCGCTGGATGATGCAGCAGCTGCGTTCAAGCAGGCAAATGACATGTACACACCCTTCTTGGCCGACTGTGAATCTTTGGTTGAGTATAAGACTGCACTGGATGCACTCCTGGAGATCAGAACCGAAGCAGAATACGAATCCTTTGCGGATTACGTAGACTATGATGAAGACTCCGAGGAATACGCTCTGTATCAGGAATATCTGAGTTTCAGAACCGCACGAAGCAGATACTCCACCACCAGAAACAGACGTTTGAACGATATCGTTAACATTTACAACTACTATGCAAAAGCAAAGACCGCTTTGATGCAGGCAGAAGAGCATCTCGAAAACGCTAAGGCTGCAGTGGAACTGATCACAAACACCGAAGGCATGCTGCCTGATCTGATCACCGAAGCAGAGGAGTACAGAGATCTGTCTGAACTGTATATCACCGGTACTGACTTTACCATTCTCAAGGACAAGTACAAGAAAGAAGGCGGCACTTATTCCGTTGAGGAAGACGTTGCAAGCATTGAAGCTCTTGTAAATACTTACGTAACCGAAACCTACAACGCAAAGAAGGAAAAGAACTTCGAAACTCTTGAAAAGGCTCTGGCTAAGGCAGAGGCTGCACTTGAGAGCGCTAAGACCAAGTATGACGAGATCATGCAGGGCGATGCTGACGATGCAGCTAAGGCAGAAGCAGAAGAAACCTGGAAGCTGGCACAGGAAACCTATGAAAAGGCAGTTGAGTCGGCATACGGTGCAGTTCTGTCCGCATGCATTCTGACTGCAGAGCAGAAGAGTGAGGTTTACGCACTCTGCCACTACGAGTATGATTATTCCAAGCTGATCAACGCAGCTCTGGATGATCTTGCTAAGTATTATGCAGGCATTCTGCTGAGTGCTGACTCCGACTATGAAGCAACTGCAGAAAAGACCGTGTTGGATTTCACTCAGAGTTCCTTCAACACATACTCCGATGACGCTTATGGCCTGTTTGAGGCTGTAAAGGAAGTCGTTAAGGAGTACATTACCGAGGAAGATATCGCAAAACGTATCACTCCCGTTGGTTCCTCCACCGGCACTGACGAAGAGGAAGAGGAAGAAACCTTTGATAAGTATGCGGTTGAAGAAGGCTCCATCGTGATCGTCACCTACGGTGGCAAGAACGGTGTAGACTCCGATCCTTATAAGTCCGTAATTCTCAACTACAACAACTTCTCCGTAAGCATCGTGTACGAAGATATGGTTTACACGCTGCCCGCATACGGCTACGTTGTTGTCATGCAGTAAGAAAGGGAGGTGTAGAACATGACTAATGACGCAAAGCTTCAGAATACCATGGCCAAGAAGTCTGCGCCCAAGAAGAGAAAGATTGCCTCCTTGGATAAGCGTAAGTCTCGCGTGGGCTGGTATTTCGTGTTGCCTTTCCTGATCGGCTTCATTCTGATCTATCTTCCTGTAATTTTCGACTCCGTAAAGCTCAGCTTTTACAAGATCAACATCCTGCAGGGCGGCGGTTACTCGCTGACCCCTGTCGGATTTGAAAACTTCCAATACGCACTGTTTGAAGACCCCGATTTTGCCCAGATTCTGGTATCGGGCATGCAGGAATTGGCGTTTGACATTCCCGCAATCATCATCTTCTCCTTGTTCATGGCAGTTCTGCTGAACCAGAAGATGATCGGTAGAGCAGTGTTCCGTGCCATCTTCTTTATCCCCGTTATTCTTGCAACCGGTCTGATGCAGACGGTTGAAGCGCAGAACATTCTGGGCTCGTACATGGATAGCGCAAACGGTATTGACGACGGTTCGGGCTCCAGTGCCGCAAACGAGATCGTAACGGCAGTGGATATTGAACGATTGTTCTCAAACATGAAGATCGGTACGGGACTAATGGAAACCGCGCTGACTTGGATCAACAACATTTACGATATTGTAAACCGTTCTGGTGTACAGATGTTGATCTTCCTGTCTGCGCTGCAGTCCATTTCCCCCGCGATCTATGAAGCGTGCCGTATAGACGGTGCAACCGCATGGGAGACCTTCTGGAAGATCACCTTCCCCATGATCAGCCCGATGATCCTTGTAAACGGCGTTTACACGATCGTAGACGCGTTCACGACCCAGTCCAACTCGGTTATGTCGTTTATCAAGAGTGTCAAGAGCTCGGCAGCAGACGGTGACGTTGTCGCATCTGCAATGTCCTGGATGTACTTCCTGATCGTTATTGCGATCGTATCGCTGGTTGCTCTGATCTTCTCGTCTTACGTATTCTATCAAAGAAGAGATTAAGGAGGTGAGGAAAGAATGAATGCACAAAACTTGCAAGATAAGCCCAAGGTGCTTAAGGAAAGCAAAAGACGCATCAAGGTTGATTTCGAAAGAACCGATGCAAAGACGCGTTTTAAGGAAAAGTTCATCAGTTTCTTTTTCCTCACTAAGGTAGTATGGTTTGTATTCAGACTGGTACTGCTTGTAGGTATTGCCTACGTAGTTCTGTTCCCGTTCTTCACCAAGATCTCCGGTTCCTTCATGGCACCCGAGGATTTCGTTGACGTAACGGTACGACTCATCCCCAAGAACTGGACGCTGGATATTTACAAAGGCGTTCTGACCGAGCTGGATTACTGGGAAGCATTTGGCAACACGCTGCTGCTCTCCGGCAGCTGCGCACTGCTGCAGACCTTTATCTGCGCAACCATCGGTTACGGCTTTGCCAAGTACAAGTTCAAGGGTAACGGCCTTATCTTCCTTTTGGTCATGCTGACCATGATCGTGCCTCACCAGACGCTGGAGCTGTCGCTGTTCATGAAGTTCCGTTATTTCGACCTGTTCGGAATTCTGTCCTTCTTCAGTGGCGGAGCATCGGTAGGCATTGAAGCGATCGACAACATTCTCGGCGCGATCAAGATCCTGCCTTGGCCCAACGGCATTAACCTGTGTAACACCTACTGGCCTTTGCTGATTCTGTCGGCAACGGGTCTGGCGTTCAAGAACGGTCTGTACATTTTCATGCTCAGACAGTTCTTCCGCGGTATCCCGGACTCCCTGGAGGAATCCGCGTATATCGACGGTGCAGGCAACTTCAGAACCTTCATTCAGATCGTTCTGCCCATGTCGGTGCCTATGCTGATCACGGTATTCCTGTTCTCGTTCTGCTGGCAGTGGACTGACAACTTCTACACGGAGCTGTTCTTCACGACCACCAAGACGGTACTGATGCCTGACATCATTGACATTCCTAAGTCGCTCAAGACCGACTATGCAGGCCAGAGCCTGTATTACGCAGCAATCAGAAACACCTGCGGCTTGTGTATCATCGCACCGCTGATCGTTCTGTACCTGTTCGGTCAGAGATACCTTGTTGAGGGTATCGAGCGTTCGGGTCTGACCGCAGAGTAATTCCGGCGAATTATTCAAAAACAAACAAGGGGCTGTATCTTTGGTACAGCTCCTTTGTTTTGCGGATGCACAACATCCACAAGCCGCGTTCTTGAAAGCAGGGCGGGATTGCTCCTCCTCTTTGCTGAAATCCGTAAGGCCCGGCGTCAAGCTGCAAGCGGAGAATGGCCATCCCACAACGCAAACCGACAAGGCTCGTGTTTTTCAAGCATAAATCAAAAATCTTTTCAGTTCGTGCAATAAAAAATGCAGATGGTGCAAAGGGTATTGCAAAATTTTTCATGCGCGAATATAATGTAAGCACAGGGATACTGTCCCAAAAATTTTTTATTTTAAGGAGAATTAAAACAATGAGAAACAACAAGGGCTTCTCTCTCGTAGAGCTGATCGTTGTAATTGCTATTATGGCAATCCTGGCCGCTGTGGCTATTCCTACCTTCTCGAGCTTCATTAACAAGGCTAACGTAGCTTCTGATGAAGACTTCGCTAATGGTGTTAAGTATGCTGTTAACCTCGCTCTGACTGAAGAGGGTAAAGAAGCCGTCACTGTTACTGTCGAAATGAACAGCGATGGTCAGGGCATTAAGAATCTCAGCTATAAATTGACTGAGAATGGCGATGACGTTCCTGCTATTACAAACGGTGCTGCTGTTGAAGATGATAAAGTGGCAGAGTTGATTTATGCAACCATTGATAACGACTACAAGTTGAAGACAAATGGCGTTACCGATGTCAACGGTGTTACAATCACCAAGGCAACCGCTACAAATACTGACGATAACGCAGAAGGCTAATAACCACTAATTAAATTACATACCCCGAGAATCCTATCTGATTCGTAGATAAACGGATTCCCACGGATACAGCGAAGGCCCAACGGGGGAGACCGTTGCGGTTTTCGCTGTGTTTTGCGTAAAACAGAAACATAAATTTTGATATTTTAGGACAAGTTCCGAAAATATATACACAAATTTTTTAAGGAGAAACGATTATTATGAAAAACAATAAAGGCTTTTCGCTGGTTGAACTGATCGTGGTTATTGCGATCATGGCAATCCTCGCGGCTGTTGCTGTAGCCGGCTTTAGCTTCTACATCCCTAAGGCTCAACAGGCTGCTGATGAGCAACTGTTTAGCGACGTTGGATATGCATTAAAATTAGGCCATCAGTCTGGTTATGATGTATGCAATGGCTATGTTGTTCTTTCCTATGGCGCTAACGCGTATGCAGAAGGCGAAGGCGTTGAACAAGCTATGGCGGCTGTATTTGGCGATGATTGGAAAGAAGATGAAAGTTTGCAGTTGAAGACAAACTGGATGTCCTCTTTTGAGGGTAGTTCCTTTAACGGACAGGAGCAGGAGCTTATTGGGAAAATTGATAATTTGACCGATGCTCTCGGTGAAACGATTCTTGATTTGGGTGGAGCTAATTTTGAAAAATATATGGACGATCTTGGCGTCGATAAAGAAGATCCTGATGTGGCATCCGATGCAGCTGTATTCTATGTGGCAAATCAAGTATCTCAGATGAAGACTGCTGACAAGCAGGCATTGGTTTCCGGGCTTTCGACAGTTAGTTTCAGTTCGTCTACTGATGCGTTGGCTTACTTTGTGAATAAAGGAATGTCCAAGGTCTCCGCAGCCGCAAGCTTGTATACCTTGGCGGAAGGTATGTGTACTTACCTTGGCGATACAGATGTAACAAATGCTTTTAATGAGAAAGTTAATGCTTTAGGTACGAATTCTTATGAAGATCAAGATGCTGCAGTAGCTGCAGTGTTTGAAGCTTTCAATGCTGCTCAAAGTAAGGCAAATGAGAAAGGTTTGAACGAAAAAATGGCTAAGTATTTCAGCGAAGGCCAGGCCGGCAAAGATATGCAGGCATATCTTGATATGCTGACTTCTGTAGCAAGCGCTGATCAGCAAGTAAAAGAGAATTTTGGTACAGATAATTGCTTCTCTAATCTTGGCAGTCTGGTTGATGCAGTTACCGGTGGCGGTGTCGTTATCTATATTGAAGAAGTAGACGGCAAATTAATCGTCGTTAGCACTGCAAAGGCTGAATAATTATGTTTCCGAATCTTTCCTTCGGCTCGGTGTCGATCTCTACGTACTGGTTGATGCTGGCTGTTGGTACTATCGGAATGTTTGTGTGTTTAATGCAAAGGAGAAAGCGTTTCTCACTGTCGTGGATTCAAAGTGCGCTTTTTACACTTGTTTTGACAATAGTGGGAATAGCGGGTACGAAACTCTTGCATGTATTGGAAAATCTTGAACACACGCTGAAAAACGGATTAACTCTTGGTGGTTTTTCGTTTTTCGGCGCGGTGTTCCTGATTCCGCTTGTTATGCCTT
This sequence comes from Clostridia bacterium, assembly GCA_017452945.1. Next base: position 76,038 of record JAFTLD010000009.1, read on the forward strand.
TGGCGGGCAAGATGTTTCGGTTATCTTCCACACAAACGATGGATATCAGCGGCCCATGCGTTGCCATTATGATCGGCTGTATGCGTGTGGGCTGCTTTTTTCAAGGCTGTTGTGGTGGATGGGAGGCAAACATTGGAAATGTGTGCTTTCAGTGGCCCACGCAAGCAATTGAAAGTATCTGTGATTTTATAATTTTGGCGTTTCTTCTACGTAGAGAGGGGCGCAATGTTAATAACGCCTGTTTGTATCCTTGGTTTATGATATTGTATGGCGTTGTACGTTTTTTTGTGGAATTTTTGCGCGATACTCCCAAAAACTGGCTATTATTTAGCCAAGGGCAATGGTATTCTGCTGCGGCAATACTTGTGGGAGTATTATGGATAATAATCCAAAAAAGAAAGGGGCAGAGTAATGCGCTTATTCAAGAAAAAAAATAAGCTCAGCATTATATTGATGCTAGTATGTGCTGTATGGGCATTGCTGATGATTGCGATTCCGGTAATGCGCGTTGCAGCGGAGGGAACCCTGTCGGTGCCCAGTTTGGGTGTGAGTTCGAGTGGTACTTCTTCAAATGTATCATGGACCTTGAATGGAACCAGCGCATCCATATCGATGACATCTACTTCGAGTACAAGTTGTGGTACCACTTCTTGGGATACCAAAGAGGGTAAACTCACATTCACAAATAACTATTCTAAAAATGCTGTTTTATCATTTGACTATGTCGCAAGCAATAAAGCAACTCTTACTCTTGGGGGGGAGGCTATTAATGATGACAGCGGCGCTAAATCTGTAGAACTCAGTGCGGGTGCAACTTATGCTATTTATATAACTAGTCCTGAGAATAGCGTCCAGACAACCTTGAATTTGACGAATATCCAGTTGGTAGAGAAGTCCGATACGAAAATTTCCTTTATGCCTGTGGATGGAATACCATATTCCGTTAACGGTACGCAGGTGTCTACTTCTCCGCTTGAGATTACAGGGCAGGCTGGCGATATATATACAATTACTAGCGGCAAAGCTAACTATTACTGCATCTACTTGGACTGGACAAATGGTACTGAAAGCGGGAAATTTGCGTTGAATTCTGCCAATCAGGTTTCCCCCGGTGAAACCTGTACTATTACACCTATCTTTATTTATGATGAGAATGGAGTAGCTCCGTTTAAGGTAGGTAGTACTCAATATTGGACATGGGACAGTGCATTTATAGCTGCAGGAACAGGCACTGTTATTATGTCAGAAAATTATGTTCTGCCAAGTGACTTGGCTGGTAACGGATTGGGTTCTAATGGCAAATACGTATCTTATGATACAACAACAGGAAAGATTACGTATACTATTCCTTCCGGAGCCACGTTGTTGATTCCATACTCAAGTGACAATACTACTATTAAGGGTGAAAATGAAGATTTTCCGTATGCCAATACAACAACGGTTAACAATAGTAGCACAGGCGTATTAGATCCTAGTAGTGGTTTGTATTTAACCTTGACTGTTCCGCAAAATGCTAATGTAGCAGTTTCCGGAGGTAGACTGGTTGTCGGAGGAACGATACATTCAGCAGCCGGTGGTAAAGCTGCCGGAGTAACTGCCGGAGGCGATCGCGGTACTCATTCTAATATTCAACTGAATGGTACGATATCTCTTGAGGAAGGATCAAAACTTTCAACTACCGGATACATACTTGGAAACGGTACGCTTCAGGTTGCTTCAGGTGCCAGTGTTTATCAACCGTTTATCGTATTGGATTACCGCGGCGGTTCTTATACTGTATCAACAAACGGTACGATATCTCCTTTTGTTCGTTTCGCTGTGCAGAATATACAAAGCGATGTGATAATGTATAGTGGCTCGAAAATGTACGGATATGCGGATTTGTACACCGGTTCATATTCTGCGTTTGGAGTCGAAGTTATGGCAGCTAAGCATAACTGTTCTACTCCTTTGCTTATTGGAGATGGGAGTCAAGATGCTTTGATCCAGTTAGCTTCGGGAGCAGTTCTTCGTTCCACGTATGATTCCTCTACCTATGTGGCGTCATTTAATAACTATTGCAAAGACATAGGAAAACTGTCTCTGCATATAACAGGCGGCGCCTCATTTGGCAGTTTGGAATTGAGTGTATCTGCTGCCGGGCAAACAGAGCAAGTTTCTACAAAGAGCATTGTATTTCCTGTTCCATACAATTTTGATATTACTTTGAGTGCTGTTAGCAATGCAGACGGAACGTACGGAAATGGAACGTATAGTATTCCGAATGCTATGGCACTTCTTCCCGGAGCAACTATGACGGTTGAAGAAGGAGCAACTTTGAATATTAGTAGTACCTTTATGGTATTTGATGGGTTTTATGAACATACGCAATCCGGGGAATATGGTGACTCAAGCACACCCGTTGCAATTCATCAGACTTCTAATCAAAGTTATCCGATAAGCGATATGCTTCAAAGTGGTACATTTGGTGGAAATGGTACTGCCAATTTTATTGTTAACGGCAATTTGGTTGTGACGAACACAGGAAATTTTGGCGGATTAATTCAAACGAGTGGAACTGCAGGTCAATTAAGAATTAACGGTTCAACGTCATGCACCGTTGATATGGGCTTGGGAGGAACGGGCCTTGGAAAACTGAGCAAAGACTTTGCCGGCAAGACACGGCGTGCATTAAATGCTCAGATTATAGATCCTGCAACCGGTAAGTTGACAAACATTACACAGGGAACGACCTACAAGAGCACAACGGGCTATGCCATGCTGTTGGAGTATACTTACACATTATGGACAACTCCGACGGAAACTCAAAGTGTCACCGATCCCTTGAGTGCAGTTGTAAGCGGTGGATGGTACACAGGCGACAGCGTTCCCGTTCCTACCGGTGACGTTGCAAGCATCACGCGCGGTGGTACTGTAACCAAATATCCCAGCCTGCAGGCAGCAATCAACTATGCGCAGTCGGGTGACGTGATCACGCTTCTGAAGGATCTTGATTCTTGGGAGCCTCTCTACATTCCCGAAACTCTGCAGAATCTCACCATCGATCTGGGCGGTCATGCGATCAGTAACCCCAAGGGTTACGGTCTGATCGTCAACGACGGTGGTGTGACTGTGAACCTTGGCGGTATTGATTTCGAATATAGCAGCTACGTGATGTTCATTCAGAACCGCGAAAACGCAACGCTGACGCTGAACACCAATGGCGGTAGCCTTATCATTGGCGACCTTACCGTGGCATACGACTCCGTTATCTACAACTACGGCACGTTGACCATGAATATGGGCGGCGGTGACATTACCGTAGGAAACGTTTCCAATACGGATGCCACTGCAACCACGGCTCTCTTGCAGTCCGTGATTGCCAACTATGGCACCATGACTTTGGATATGGGTGGCGGAGATATCACAGTTGGCGATGCCAGCACGGGCAAAGCCTCTACCGTCCAGAATTCCGTGATTGAAAACCATGGCTCCATGACACTGCGCTTGGGCGGTGGCAATATTACCATAGGCGTTGAGGGCGTTACTGCAAACAATTCGCTCTCTGCTATTGTGAACTATGGTTCTATGGATATCACAGGCCCCGGTACTATTACGAATCATGCATCCTCTACGGCAGGAATTTCTGTTGGTGCGACAAGTACAACTATTTCGTTCGTCTCCGCGATTCGAAATGAGGGCGAGGATGCAGAGCTGTCTGTACAGGGCGTGACATTGGCGACAACGCAGGCACAGGTGAACACCAGCAACGCACTGCTGCACAACAGCTCCGTTATCATCAACTTCAAGGGTGCTACCATTACTAAGTTGGATAATGTCACTATAACGCACGTGAACGGCCACGGTATCTATAACCTTGGCGGTACGATTGATCTGATTTCCGGTGGAAGTATTGTGGGCTATCGCGGTATCTACAACCAGAATATCCGTTCGGGAGCTGAGAAAGTGGGTGAAGGCCTTGTTGTAGATTATGAGGCAATGATCCGTGAGATCAAGGATGTTACCATCACTGTTACGCAGTACGGTATCTACAACTATGGTACGATTGGTACCATTTGCGGTAGTACGTCGATTACTGCGGATACATACGCGATTTACAACAGTAATGGATGGTATTACAATACGAACAAGAATTTTGTGGAAACCGTAACTGATTCTGATGGTCAGGTTGTAACCTCTTATTACGATCTGGATTATGACTTTGACGGTGTTACGGCAGACGCTTTGCTGAACGGCACTAAGAAACTGAGATTGCCCACGATTGCCCGTATTACGGACAACGTGCAGATCAGCACGACTTCGGCGACGGCGGATAACCGCACCGTATACAATCTTGGATACATTGCCGAGATCAGCGGGAACGTTTCTATATCCGCTGCCTGCAAAACCGCTATCCGTATTGAAACCGGTGGTCGCATCGGGACAATCAGCGGAAACGTTGCAATTTCTTCTGCAACAGGTTCATACAGCAGTTGTCCTGTGATTTATATCACCGGCCAGCCTACCTTGAGTATTACCGATTATAAGGATGCTGCAGGCAGCGTAGTACAGAAAACGGTAACCGAATACGGCAACCCGTCTTCTATTGGCAGTATCAATGGCGACGGTGCTACCGGCATTACCATTACTTCGGGCGGCTCTTACGGCATTTATTTAGCCAGCGGCGGTGAGATCGATTCGATCGGTGGCAAGGTCAGCATCAGCACGACCGGATACGGTATTGCGATTCACAGTACGGGTGCGTTGTCAACCAGGGAAATTGTTTACACATATACCGATTCTGCTAGCAGAGAGACCAGAACGAAGATTGTGACTACCTCCACGTATGTTCCTAACCGTATTGGAACCATTGGCGCGAATGCATCGGATCAGATCACGATTACCGTGACAGGTAGTTACGGTATCAGTAATGCCGGTGAGATCGGTAGCATTGGTGGAAATGTTACAATTAGTGCAGCATCTTACGGTATTACTGTCAGCAGTACCGGCCCGTTGGAGAAGCAGATCATTGACCAAACCGTTCAATACAATGCAGAAACAAAGAAGGATGTCGATACTAAGAAGATTACCGAGTCCACGTATAAGTCGGCTTATATTGGCTCGATTGGAGATGCCTCTTCGGATGTAATCACGATCACGGTTACCGGCAGCACCGGTATTGGCAACTCCGGTGTGATTGATAGTATAGGCGGTAAGGTTACGATCAACGCCGGATCTTACGGCATTAGTAATTCTTCTCAGTCAATGCTGAAAAACGTAGTAACGATTACGTATGCTGCTGGCGGAACAACGAAAACCAAACAGGAAACAAACACTGATTACGTTGCACCGCACATTGGTACGATTGGCGGGGATGCTAACGATTCCGTTTCTATTACAGTTAGTGGAAATTATGGTATTTTCAATGTCGGCACCATTGATCGTATCGGTTCTATCACTGTTGAAGCGAATAATTATGCCATTTGTAATGGATATAGCAGCAGTCCGTCAATACTTACTAAAGAAGAAACTATTGACTATGCTGCGGATGGTAAAGCGGAGACAAAAAAAGATTCCTCTTATACCTACTCGGCTCCGTATATCGGTTCGATTGCAGGAGTTTCTACCGATGTCGTTTCCATTAAGGCTAATGCGTCATATGGCCTTTACAATTCCGGAACAATTGAAAAAATTGGCCCCGGTAAAGTAACCATAGATGTCACGACAAGCTATGGTATTCACAATGTTTGGTATACCTATACATATTTGACCAGACACGAAGTCATTGAAAAGGATGACGCAGGACAGTTAATTACGGATAAGGACATTACTTACGAGTATTGCACTCCGCATATTAGTTCGATCAGCAACGTTACTATTACCGTCGGAACAAGCTACGGTATTTACAATAGTGGCGAGATTGATCACATTGGCTCGGTTTCGATCACGTCTCCGAGTTATGGTATCGCCAATACTTCCCAGACCACAACGAAAAGGGAAGATCATTATACGTACGGTGATGATGGCAAGGAAACAATAAAGGATATCACCTATACGTATGCTTTTCCGTACATTGGTACGATCGGTGAGAGTGCTGACGATGTCGTTTCTATCACAGTGACCGGAAGCTACGGCATTTACAATGCCGGTCAGATTGATTTGATTGGTTCCGGAACTACGGTATCGGCAAACACTTACACTGTATACAACCATAATGAACGTCGATATGGATATCACGAAGTTACCACAAGTGCGCCGGATGTGAATGCGACTGATAAATTCCTTACCATTTACGACCGCACGTATATTTATAGAGAACCGGCTACGATTACCAAGATAGAAGGTGCAACAATTACGAGCACGAGCACCGGAACTTCAGCCAGCAAGTCTTCAGCGATTTATAATTACGGTCATATAGAAAGCATTAAAAATGCGAAAATAAGCGCAAAAGGCCGATATGCGATATATAATTCGCCCGATGGAGCGCTTTCCGGTGAACGAAATACTATTCAATGGTATCTCGGTGCATCTTTGTTTGCAACCAGTGCAAAACAGTTTAATGAAACGAATCAGGGAACGGTAAATTACCGTGCATCTTCTATTGGTATCATTGATGGCTGCACTTTGGAAGCAACCAGTTATGTGGTTGTTAATGGTGGTAAGATCGAGAATATCACAAACAGCAAGATCAAATCTGAAGGCGAACGTGCTATCAGCAATGAATCTGCATTGCGTACGTCTATTGAGTACCAGCCTGATCTTAGCGAATATCTTGTCTATGATCAAGATGCAGGAAAGTATGCATGGTATAGTAAGCTGGACGAAGACACCGGAACCAGAGAGCCTATAACAGCCGCACCTTCTACCACCAACAAAGAACTGCCTGTGATCACCTCCATTGGTGAAGGTAACGTGATCACCGGTACTACTAATGTGGTGATGAATTATGGGCGTATCGAAAGCATCGATAGCGAAGAAGGAAAGTCTACGTTGATCAAGGCAAGTGCCGGTGTTGCGATTTATAACTATCGTGGCTTAATGCTGGCGACCAATGACTACAGAAGTGCAACCATTGGCACTATCAACAACGTGGTGGTCATTGGTACTACCTACGCTATCAAAAACGGTGATGGCAATGCGGATTACGCTGCCGTCCAGATTGATGAACTGGGAGAGGGTCTTATTGCAATTGCCACGGGTAGCAGCGGATATGCGCTGTATACTGCTGACAATGCGACAACCGCGTTGATTTCCGGTGGTTACTACCATAGTGCCAAGGGAACGCAGGGGTATGCAATTCGTAATTTCGCAAGCCAGATCTACCCTGAAGGCATGAAGCTCAGTGCGACCACCCAATCGGTGACTGTCACTTTGGACGATGGTTCTCAGGCCACTTACGATTGTTATTACATCACTGATGCCACATGCACACATAGCTATATCGGGACAGTGACGACTCCTGCTACTTGTACCACTGCCGGTGTCAAGACCTTTACGTGTAGTCTTTGCGGTGATAGCTATACCGAAGCAATTGCTAATACCGGTCACATCGAAGTGGTTGATGCTGCAAAAGCCCCCACGTGTACCGAAACAGGTCTGACCGAAGGTAAGCATTGCTCCGTATGCGGAACCGTAACCGTTGCGCAAACATCTGTAGATGCACTCGGTCACACTGAAAAAACTATTACCGGTAAGGCAGCAACTTGTACCGCAACCGGTTTGACCGAAGGTAAGCAGTGTACTGTCTGTGGTGTAACTACGGTTACACAGACAGAAATTCCCGCAACCGGCCATACTTATGATGTGGGCGGTGCATACGATAAGACGTGTAATACGTGTGGAGCCACCAGAACGTGTACGCACCCGACTACCGAGACCGTGTCCGGAAAGGCTGCAACCTGCACCGAAACCGGTTTGACCGAAGGTGCGAGATGTACTGTATGTGGTGAAACTACTACTCCTCAGGAAGTTATTCCTGTACTTGCTCACACCGAAGTGATTGACGCAGCTGTTGCTGCAACCTGTACCGCAACCGGTAAGACCGAGGGTAAGCATTGTTCTGTATGTAATACAGTTCTTGTTGCACAGACCGATGTCCCCGCACTTGGCCACACTTCTGTAGTTGATGAAGCAAAGGCACCCACGTGTACCGATACAGGTTTGACCGAAGGCTCTCACTGTGAGACTTGCGGCACCGTTCTCGTTGCACAAGAGGTTGTTGACGCACTTGGTCACACCGAAGTCATCGACGCTGCAGTTGGTGCAACGTGCGAAGAGACAGGCTTGACCGAAGGTAAGCACTGCTCCGTATGTAATACGATCATTGTTGCACAGACGGAAGTAGCTGTACTCGGTCACACCGAGGTCATTGACAAAGCAGTTGCATCTACTTGTACCGCAACCGGCTTGACCGAAGGTAAGCATTGCGGCAGAGAGAATTGTGATAAAGTCTTTGTTGCACAGGAAGTAATTCCTGCACTCGGCCACACCGAAGTAGTAGATGCAGCAGTGGCTCCCACTTGCTCTGCAACCGGTCTGACTGAAGGTAAGCATTGCTCTGTATGTAACGAAGTTCTCGTTGCACAGAGTGTAGTTGATAAGCTTGATCACACCGAAGTGATCGACGCAGCAGTTGCTGCAACCTGTACCGATACAGGTTTGACCGAAGGCTCTCACTGTGAGACTTGCGGCACTGTTCTCGTTGCGCAGACTGTTGTTCCTGCACTCGGCCACACCGAAGTAATTGACGCAGCAGTTGCCGCAACCTGTACCGATTCAGGTTTGACCGAAGGTAAGCACTGCTCCGTATGTAATGAAGTTCTCGTTGCGCAGACTGTGATTCCTGCACTCGGCCATACCGAAGTAATTGATGCCGAAGTCGCTGCGACATGTACCGCAACCGGTTTGACCGAAGGTAAGCATTGTTCCGTATGTGGCGAAGTTCTCGTTGCACAGACGGAAGTAGCCGCACTCGGCCACACCGAAGTTGTTGACGCAGCAGTCGCTGCAACCTGTACCACAACAGGTCTGACCGAAGGTAAGCACTGTTCTGTATGTAACGAAGTTCTCGTTGCGCAGGAAGTAGTTGCTGCACTCGGCCACACTGAAGTGGTGGACGCAGCAGTCGCTGCAACCTGTACCACAACAGGTTTGACCGAAGGTAAGCATTGCTCCGTATGTAACGAAGTTCTCGTTAAACAAGAAGTTGTTGCGGCAAAGGGCCATGAGTACACAAGCGAGGTTACCACGCCTGCGACTTGTACCGAGGCAGGTGTTAAAACCTTTACTTGCTCCAAATGTGGAGACTCTGATACCGAGGTTGTTCCTGCCATAGGGCACAACTACTCTTCTGATGTAACCGATCCGACTTGTACAGCAGAGGGTTACACGACCAACACTTGTTCCAACTGCGGTGATACGTACCAATCCGATAAGGTTGCTTCTTTGGGGCACAAATACGAAGGCGTTGTAACTGCTCCGACTTGTACCGAAGATGGTTATACGACCTACACTTGCTCGGTTTGTGACGATTCCTATGTGGGTGACGAAGTTGACGCACTTGGTCACAAATACGAAGGCGTTGTAACTGCTCCGACTTGTACCGAAGATGGTTATACAACCTACACTTGCTCGGTTTGTGACGATTCCTATGTGGGTGACGAAGTTGACGCACTTGGTCACAAATACGAAGGCGTTGTGACTGTTCCGACCTGTACTGAAGATGGTTATACAACCTACACATGTTCGGTTTGTGACGATTCCTATGTGGGTGACAAAACCGATAAAAAGGGACACACTGCCGGCAAGTCTGTGGTAGAAAATGCTACCGATGCAACATGTGGTAATGCGGGATCCTACGACGAAGTCGTTTACTGCTCGGTTTGTGGTGTAGAGCTCAGCCGTGAAGAAAAAACAGTTGACGCACTCCCTCACAATTATGAATCTGTAGTTACTACTGAAGCGACCTGTACACAAAATGGCTTGATGACCTATACTTGTTCTGCTTGTGGTGATTCCTATACCGAGACAATCAACGCTACCGGTCACACATTGACTCAGGTTGGCGCCAAGGCTCCTACCTGTACCGAGGCGGGATATGAAGCATATGAGCATTGCTCCTCTTGTACTTATACGACCTATAAGGAGATTGCATCTGATGGGCACAAGTACGAAAACTCCGTAACTGCTCCTACCTGTACCGAAGGCGGTTACACGACTTATACTTGTTCTGTTTGCGGTGACACCTATACTGCTGACCAAACCCAAGCTCTCGATCACACGGAAGTAAATGATGCAGCAGTCGCACCGACCTGTACTGAAACCGGTCTAACTGAAGGATCTCACTGCTTCGTATGTGGCACTGTTCTTGTTAAACAGACGGTTGTTTCTGCAACAGGGCACAGCTATGACGATGGTGTAGTAACTACTGATCCTATGTGTACTGTAGCTGGCGTTAAGACCTTTACTTGTACTTGCGGTGATTCCTATACGGAGCCGATCCAAGCAAAAGGTCACAGTTATACGCCGGTCGTAACCGATCCGACTTGTACAGCAGAGGGTTACACGACCAACACCTGTTCCAACTGCGGTGATACGTACACATCCGATAAGAAAGCTGCCCTTGGTCATACCGAGGTCGTAGACGCAGCAGTTGCTGCAACCTGTACTGCAACCGGTTTGACAGAAGGTAAGCACTGCTCCGTATGTGGTGAAGTTATTACTGCTCAGACTGAAGTTGCTGCACTTGGTCACACCGAAGTCATTGACGCAGCAGTTGCTGCAACCTGCACTGCAACCGGCTTGACCGAAGGTAAGCATTGTTCTGTATGTAATACAGTCCTTGTTGCACAGACCGATGTTCCCGCACTTGGTCACACCGAGGCGGACGCAGTTATTGAAAATTCGACCGCTGCATCCTGCGGCCAGGCGGGCTCTTATGAAGAGGTTGTTTATTGCTCTGTTTGTGGTGCAGAACTTAGCCGTGTTGATAAGACGGTTAATGCGCTTCCTCACACCGATTCTACCGCTGTGGAAGAGAATAGAACTGAAGCATCTTGTACCGAATCAGGCTCTTACGATTCTGTTGTATACTGCTCCGTATGTGGTGCAGAAACGAAGAGAGATCCGGTGATTATTGATGCACTTGGCCACACTGAAGTCATTGATGCAGCAGCAGCACCCACATGCACAGAATCCGGCTTGACTGAAGGCAAGCATTGCTCTGTATGTGATGAAGTTTTCGTTGAACAGACCGTTGTTGATGCACTCGGCCACACCAAAGTGACCGATGATGCGGTTGAACCTACCTGTACCGAAACCGGTTTGACCGAAGGCGCACACTGTGATGTTTGCGGTGAAGTCATTACTGAACAGACCGTGATTGATGCTCTTGGCCACGACGAAGTGGTAGACGCAGCAGTCGAGGCAACCTGTACGGAAAAGGGCTTGACCGAAGGTTCTCACTGTAACGTTTGTGGCGAGGTTCTCGTTGCGCAAGAAGAGATCAAGGCTCTTGGCCATAATGAGATCACCGACGCAGCAGTCGATGCAACGTGTACCACGAGCGGTTTGACCGAAGGCAAGCATTGTGACGTTTGTGACACGGTAATTGTCAAGCAGACTGTTGTGGATGCTCTTGGTCACACCGAGGGGGCTCCTGTAGTTGAGAATTCTAATGCCACATCCTGTGGAGAGGCCGGCTCTTATGAAGAAGTGGTTTACTGTACGGTTTGTGGTGAAGAGCTCAGCCGCGAGAAGAAGACGGTTGATGCACTGCCTCACTCTCCTGCATCGGAAGTGATAGAAAATGAGACCGAAGCAACCTGTACGACTGCCGGTTCTTATGAATCCGTTGTATACTGCTCCACTTGCGGAGTCGAACTCAGCAGAAAACCCCAAACTGTTGATGCACTTGGTCATACCGAGTCACAGCCTGTGATGGAGAATAGAGTTGAAAGCACTTGCACAACTGCAGGCTCTTACGATTCTGTTGTTTACTGTACCGTTTGCGGTGAAGAACTCAGCCGCACAACGACAACGATTCGTGTCAAGGGACATACAATTGTGATTGATAGAGCGGCTGATGCAACATGTACAGCTGTTGGTAAGACCGAAGGCAAGCATTGTACGGTATGTAAAGAAATCCTTGTTGCTCAGGTGATCACCCCTGCAACAGGCCACGCCTACGATAACGACCAAGACTCTGAGTGTAATACTTGCGGTTACAATCGTGATTTGGTGTGCGAACATACTGAAACGGTTCCTAAATGCGATAAGATGTATCGCTGGAATGAATGCGTGAACTGCCTGGCAACGGTAGGTGAGATTGAAGACCGTACCTATACGATCCATGTGATTGGTTATTGGGAAGGAAAGTCCACTATAGCAGATGCTAAGTATGGTTCCGACCTCGGATTGAAGTATGCAACCTCGTCCGTTCTTGAACTGCAGCATGATGGTTGGACGGTTGGCGATCAGACGGTTCACCCGTTTGATGTTTGGAGCACCTTTGAGATCAACGATGATACGACAGAGTTGACCGTTACCGAAGCAACAAAGGCTATCAAGGTCAAGCCCGGCGCGATTATGATGTCGGTAAGCTATGATCAAGCCAACTCCGAGAAGACCATGACGGTTGACCTGTTCATTTACGTGGATTCTTTGGATGAAAAGTATAAGCCCACAGTCATATTTGGCGGTGAAAAGAAGGAACTGGTAGAGATTGACTCTTCGATTATGATGTGGTTTGTCAGCATTGACTTGTCCGCAGCACAGATCACGCAGGGCGGAACCAACGTCCAGATTACGGTAGATTACCCCGGCGTTTCCGTGAACGGTGAAGCTCCCGATAAGGTGATCGATAGTGTTCTGATTGCTTATGAGAAGGCTCTTGAAGGTTACTTGACGGAAAACGGTGGCGATCTCGATGGCGAAGCGCAGGAAAAAGCGATTAACGCAGTGCTGAACTACGGTAAGACTGTACAGGTTTACTTCGAGAATGAAGATCCCAGTGATTGGGATTTCAAGGGTTATACCGATATTGCAAATTATACTAACAGTGTAGCACCTACGCAAAAATCGAACGCTGAGGGAACCTTCTCTTGGATGGGCGCTAACGTTCGATTTGACGAAGAATACAGTATGCGATATGAAATTGAACTGATTCTTCCGGAGGGAGCCACTGCGGAAAATGCGACCGCAACATTGATTGTTAGGGATGCGAACGGACAAATGCTTGACGATCCGTACACCGGTTTAGCAATTGAACCTAAGGTGAAGACACTGGAAGATGGAACTACACAAGTTGTTCCTGATCGGTATTACGTCATTTATCCTGTTCCCGCAAGTGATTTGGCAAAGGCCGGTACAACCGTACAGATGACGGTCACATTGTCTGATGGCACTATCATCGAGGCGCCTGAATATGAATATGGAATCCATGCTCATTTGACTTATTCTGTATATCGATATATGGAATACAAGAATGAGGACGGCACAGTATACCATATGAATTTGGTTACGGGTGATGATGGAACCGGAGCAAAGACTAAGCAGTATGTGAACATGCTGGTGAGCTTGCTCAAGCTTGGCGAAGCTGTCAACGACATCGAAGAAATGACGTCTAATCAGCAATGATTGGCGAATGATGAGTGGGGAAACCCATCCAAATGATCCAAAACAGCCTATATAGGCAAAAAGGGGCTGTTGCTCGGCAACAGCCCCGATTGGAGTATGAGAGGTTTATTATGAAGAAGAATAATAAAGGTTTTTCGCTGGTCGAATTGATTGTTGTCATAGCGATTATGGCAATCCTTGCGGCGGTAGCGGTGGCAAGTTTTTCAATTTATATTGACCGTGCGCAGGAAGAATCTGATGAGAATTATCTCAGAAATATCATATATTTTGCAATCCTGTATTCGACTGAATATCAGATTCCCTTGGAAGGACTTGTTGTAGATCCCATCGTTGAAAGCGGTGCCAATATTAAATTGATCATTGGCTATGAAGATGACGGAAGATATAATTATTATGATAAGGACAGGACCGAGTATAACGACATTGGAAACCCTGACATTAGCGGAATGATTTATGATGCTGTAGGCCCCGGTTATGTTGAAGGTGGATTTGACAACGGTAATTACCAGCCTGGTGATGATGAAGTTGTTATCCCACCGAATAATACTGGAGATTTGAATTGTCCGCACACGAATATGGAACTCTTTTATGAGCAAGAGGCAACCTGCGCACAAATTGGTTTGAAGCAGTATAAATGTAGTGACTGTTCGAAAACCGAAACAATTGTGGAAAACCTCAAGAATCATAGTTTCTCCGAGGTAGCTAGCGAAGGCAAATATACGTATTATACTTGTGACGATTGCGGACGAATTCAGATCAAGAGCTCTGACGGCTCTGTCATCGTACCTATTGACTAACTATGAAAAAAATAGTGTTAACATGCATGCTTTTGGCGTGTATGCTGGCAGCTTGTAATGATAATGAGCAGGTGCATGAGCATGTGCCTGACGGTGCAGACTGCCAACACGTGCAGTATTGTGCCGAGTGCGGTGAACAGCTTGCAGAGCAGGGGCCGCATGACTATCCCGATCAACCGAACGCGGAAAAAGGCGGTTATTCGTTTTATTCGTGTCGCGTTTGCGGAAAAATTGAAATTGTCAACGAGAACGGCTTGCCTGTCGTGCCCGTGGAGTGAGGTATATTATGCGAAAAATGAAATTTGTCTTGCTTGTGTTGGCATTGTGCGCCTGCCTTGTTGTGACGATCAGTGCCGATGATGGCAACTATGGAGAGGATATTGAATTTGGTACTCCCGGAGAAACTACTGTTGAGCCCGAAACCGAGCCAAGCACGGAAGAAGTGACAACCGAGCCTGTGACCTCCGAGACGGAAGAGCAGACTACTGAGCCTGAAACTTCTGAAACCGAGGATCAGACGACCGAGCCTGTGACTTCGGAGAGTGGTGAGGTGACTACCGAGCCGGATACTTCCGAAAGCGAAGAGGTGACGACTGAGCCCGACGGTTCCGTAACCGAGGATCAGACCACTGAGCCTGCGGCTTCGGGAACCGATGCGCCTGCGACTACGAGTCCTGCGGAGAGCGAGACGAGTGGCGATCAGGAGAAGCCTTGGATGCTGCCCATTCCAGTGATCTTTATCACGATCGGCGTGGTTGGCATCGGTGGTATTGTCTTGCTGGTCATTCTTTTGAGAATGTATTTCCGCGCCCAACAGGAAGACGAGAAAAAATGATCAATGCGTGATTGATGCCAGATCAACGATTGATCCATAAAAATCAATGAAGATCAATAACGCCCCCGGGCTCGGGGGCGTTATTTTTGCGTTCAAACAGCCACGGAGCGTTTTTCGGCTCGTGGTGCCACATTGCCATGGCGGGTTTTTGCGTGTTCGTGCGGTGGCGTTTATTTATCAAACGCAGGGTTGTATGCGTAGTAATTCTTGCTGTCGAGGCGTTCGCGGGTCTTGTTCAGGGCTTCTGCAAAGCGCTGATAGTGTACGAGCTCGCGTTGGCGCAAGAAGCGGATGGCGTCCTTGACGTCGGGATCATCGGCAAGGCGCAGGATATTGTCGTAGGTCGTGCGCGCCTTTTGCTCTGCCGCCAAGTCTTCGTTCAGATCGGTGATGGGATCGCCCTTGACTGCCAGGTATTTTGCATCAAAGGGAACGCCCGCTGCGCTGACGGGGTAAACACCTGTGGTATGATCCACAAAATACGCAGCGAACGGACTTTCGGAGACTTCTTTTTCGGAAAGGTTTCGCGTCAGCTGATATACGATTGATGCAATCATTTCCATGTGTGCGAGCTCTTCGGTGCCGATGTCCGTGAGTGTGCCAATGATCTCCTTATCGGGCATGCTGTAGCGTTGATTGAGATAGCGGAGCGATGCGCCCAGCTCACCGTCGGGGCCGCCCAGCTGCGTGATAATGGCGGTGGCGAGCTTGGGA
This sequence comes from Clostridia bacterium, assembly GCA_017452945.1. The sequence goes on from JAFTLD010000009.1 coordinate 91,998, forward strand.
TTGGGGGTTTTGATGTTGACGGGGTATTGCAGCTTTCTTTCATAGATCCACATAATGCACCATCCTTACATATCGTTTTGCCAGGGCCAAGGGCTCTGACCCCATTCCCAAAGGGTGGGGTTTTTGTTGTCCATAATGGTCATGGGGCCGCAGTTCTGCTTGTAAGCCTCCGCTACCGTTTCGCGCTCAGCGGTCAGCTTTTGGTAATAGTCCAGTGCGGCGGCGTTGTCGGGGTAACTGTCCAGGTAAAGTGCCAGCTCCACAATGGCGAAATCCAAGCGCTGCAGCCGTGCGTAAAGATTTTTGCAATCTCTGTTTTGCGTCTGTTCCATATCTTACCGTCCTTTCCGCGAGCCCTTGAAGGGGAAGTCAAGATCCTTGAAAAGGGTGCCCTTTTCAAGCCATTGCTCGCAATCGTAAAGGTTTTCAAAGCCTTGAGCGGGCGCGTACACCATCGCAAGGGGATAGGTGTCAAGGCAGGGGGGATTGCCGGGGCGGTTGGGGCTTGTGTTCATGACCGGAACGTCAGCCTCGCAGCAACAGTCCCGGGTGTTTTGGTATTGTCGCAACGCTGCATATGGTGCGCGCTCTCTGCCGCGTCCTGCGTTGCTTCTTTGTGCGTACATGATTTGTCCTCCTGTACATGGATTGAGCATATGCGCTCAATGGCAGTATATGACGAATACAAGCGAAGCGTGTCGAGACTTGACGTGTGGATTTTCGGAGTGCAGCGTTGAAAAATCCATGCTTTGTTTGGGAATGTTTTTTTATGCCATACTATCTTTTATAGAAGTTTATTTTTATAAAAATTCAGAAAAACTATTGACAAAGTGTAAAAAGCGTGATAAAATGGTTTCGAAAACCACATTCGGGTAAGGAGGCTCATTTTGGAAATTTTGCTGTATAGCTTGTTCGCTGTATTTTGCGGCGTTTCATTGATCGGTATTGTCTTGTTCTTCCCCAGAATGAAATGCTGGTTCTATGCATTCGGACATCAGGAGAAGTTATATAATCCCAAGAAAAACCGTTTGGCTGTCATTGTTCCTGCTAAAAATGAGAGTGAATCGATCACCCCGTTTTTTGACAGTGTGGACAGACAGACCTACGAAAAGGAGCTTTTCGACGTTTACGTTGTAGTGGACGATCCGAGCGATCCCACCATTGCCATGACCGAGCAGAGAGGGCATAATCCCGTGATCGTGTCGGGACAGACCAAAAAGGGAGATGCGCTGGACGGCTGCCTCAAGCGCATTTTGATGGAGGATTCCGACGCGTACGACGCATACATTGTCATTGACGCAGATACCGTGTTGGACGATGCGTATCTGGAAGAGATGAATAACGCCATGATTAAGGATACCGAGATCGTGGTGTCCAAAAAGCGCGTCAAGAATTATTATTTTGGTGATAAGAGCACAAGAACCCTGTCGGCTTGCTGTAACGGTATCATCTGGACGCTGATGGACAACATGGGCAACTACTATAAATCCAAGCATGGATACCCCTGCTTTATCGTAGGTACAGGCTTTCTCATGCGTGCCGATCTGGTGCGAAAAAACGGTGGTTGGCCGTATCAGAGCACACTGACCGAGGACGTGGAGCTGCTGATGGACACGGTGCTGTCCGGTTATAAAACCACTTATTACGAGCATGCGATCATCTATATGGAAGAAGCCACCAAGCTTTCTGTGACCAACAATCGCAGACAGCGCTGGATGACCGGTGTGGTGGACAGTGAGCGCTTGTATACGCCGCGCATCGACGCCAAGGTCAGAAACAAGCGTGATTGGAAAATGCGTTTTTATGTGACCAATCTGAACATTGTATACAGCTTGGTTGGTACGGCTCTTGCATATTCCGCTATCAACCTTGTGCTGACGCTCGTGCTTGCTATCCTTGCGCATCCGCTTTGGTGGTGGGCGCTGCTGGGAGCTGTGATCGGCATCGGCGCGATCTACGCATATTTCTTGGTACCTACACTGATTGCCGTCTTTTCGGATTGGAAAGTGATAAAGCTTTCCTTCCCCGGAAAAATACTGCTGATTTTTGCACATCCCATATATTATATGGGCTATATCCCCGTGATGTGGCGCGCGTTGTTCTCCCAAAAGGGAAGAAGCACGTGGGTAGCGATTGAGCGCGGGAATTTCACAAAAGGAAGGTGAGTATCCCATGATGGATGCCGATTCCAGACTTCAAGTTCTGGCTGACATAGAGAAATACGAGCTTTCGGGCGAGTTTGACAAGCACGTTGATCCCATTGACTGGAGCATCGTGCAGCCCGTGACAAAGGGATTTCCGTACGTACGTCGCGGCTTTGATAAGGTCAAGACCTTTTTCAAGTATCAATTCGTGGTCAAGCCGTTCCGCCGTCAGGTAGTGCGCGACATGATCAAGCCCGAGGTGTACGGCATTGAAAATGCTAAGGGCGTTAAGAGTGCCGTGATCACCTGTAACCACGTTAACAAATTCGATTGCCTTGCCTTGCAGCATGCGTTTCGCAAGATCAAGGGTAAAATTTACACCGTAGCAGCTCCCTTTAACAATATGAAGGGCGCATTCGGTGAGGGTATGAGAGCGGGCGGTATGCTGCCGCTTTCCGATGATCCCGCAGTTATGCGACACTTTACCAAGGCTGTGGACTGGTATTTGCAGCATGACAATTTTGTGGTCATTTATCCCGAGCAGGCAATGTGGTGGAATTACAAAAAGCCCCGCGTGTATAAGGACGGAGCTTACACCTTTGCCGTCAAGAACAACGTACCCATTATTCCGACGTTTATCACTTACCGCCCAAGCGGTAAGGTAAATGAGCAGGGTATCGAGGAGATGTATCTGACTGTGCATGTGATGCAGCCGATCTATCCCGACCCCGCCCTGCGCCGTCACGACAACGTGGCGAATATGAAAAAGCAAAACTTTGCTATGTGTAAAGCAAAGTACGAAGAGGTCTACGGAGAGAAGCTGACCTATTCGACGCTTGATCCCGAAAAGGCACCCGATAAGATCGCGCTCGGGTAAGGCTCTTTATGTTCCGCTATTATATCATTGCGATCGTTGTGGGCAATATTCTGATAGGCCTTGTAAATGGATTGATCGGCCTGCCGGGATATTCCACACCCGTGGCATTGCTCGTGTGCTTGGGCGTGTCCGTTCTCTTTACTGCGCTGGAATTTGGCTTGGATGCCCTGATTGCATGGCTGACAAGACTCTTGCCCGAAAAGGCTGTGGATCCTTTTCGCAAGCTTTACCGCGTGGCAAAATGGGAGAAGAAAGTGTATAAAAAGCTGGGAATCGTCAAATGGAAGGACAAAATTCCCGAAACCGGCGGCCTTTTGGTCAAATTTCAGAAGAAAAAGGTGCTGGATTTTCACGACAACGAGTATATTCATAAGTTTATGTGCGAGTCCGTTTATGCCGAGGTGATGCATGTGATATCAGCCTTGGCAGGACTTGCCGTTCCCGCGCTGTGCGCATGCCGTCTGCTGTGGCCGGACGTCATACCGCAGGTGCATTGGTGTGTGCGTATCGCGCTGCCCGTGGCATTGGTCAATTTCGTGCTGCAGGTGCTGCCCGTGATGGTGCAGAGATATGTGCGTCCGCAGTTAATGTCGGTCTATCTGCGCAACCAAAAGAGAGCAGAGCGATTTGCCGAGCAAAAGGTAAACGAATAAAAAAGTGAACGGGCTGAGTCATGGCGACTCAGCCCGTTTTGGTTTGTGTTTCAGAGCATGCGGTGTGTACGCAAGTACCAACGCGCATATTCGCCCCAGAAGTTGTTGAATACCCGATAGGAATTCTCGTATGCCTCATCTCCCATGGAAACCAGATCCATCATGGCGATCAGATACCACGCATACAGCTTGGCGTGGGGTGCGCTGACCAAAAGCTTGGTGTCCATGTCGTCTTCTGCATCGTAGGATGCAATGTCGGCAGGATAAATGCCCATGATTTCGGTCTGCACCGCGCCCTCAATTTCGTTGATCCACACCATCTTGGTCGTGTTTCCAAAGGAGTTGGGGCGAATTTCGTCTACGTAATCGATCAATTCCTTGACTGTCATTCACCCACTCCAATCTATATAAATTCGGCTCTCACCGTGGGGGTATTATAGCATAAGTGGGCAAAAAAGTCGTCCCCGTGGGAGTTGGGGAACAAAATGGGTGAAATTCCGGTGAATTGTTCCTCAAATATGTGGTGTGGAGAATGGATAAACAGAATTTAAGAGTTTGGTCACAAAACAAGATATTGATGTCGGACATGATCCATGCTATAATCTTATCGAAAGCTTTCGAATCAACTATTGTCAGGAGATATAGCGTGAAAGTTCACGTCATACTCCCGTTCGGTTAACCATTCACGCTTAAACTTCACCTAAAAATGGGGCCCAACCCATTTTTGGAGCAAAGCTCCGCGGTGAAGTTTCCATCACTATTTGAGCCGCCATAGGCGGCATGGAGGTTATTATGAATCAATTAGTTTTTGCAGAAAATATGAAAAAGTTCCGTCAGGCAAAGAAGTATACACAGGAGCAGGTAGCGGAGAAGCTTTGCGTCAACGCACAAACGGTTTCCAGATGGGAATGTGCCGCAACGCTGCCCGACGTGTTGCTGCTCCCCGAAATTGCCAAGTTGTACGGTGTGATGGTGGATGATCTGTTCAAAAAGCAATCGGTTGCATATGAGAACTATGCACAGAGATTGGCTTCTGTTTATGAATTAAGCGAGGATCCCGAGGATTTTCTCAGATGTCGCTTGGAATATCAGAAAATGATGAAGAATGGAGAGCTGTCACTCAATGATAAGTGGAATTATGCTGCCATTCATCACCAGATGATGTACCGATGCAAGGAAGAAGCTTTGAAGTGGTATGATGCGGCTTTGGCCTGCGACGCAGATAAAGAAGCGCATGCTTACAGGCGTGCTGCATCTATGAAGCAAAGCTTGCTGTTTTATCTTGGCCAAGGTGAGGCCGTGATTAAGGAGCAACAAGCCAAAATAGATGGAGCGAAAACACCGCCGGATGCACGTGAGTGGATTTTGTTGATCGATGCATATCTGATGGCCAACCGTCATGCAGAGGCATATGAGGTCTATCGCCGCGCGATCGAGCTGTATTCGGATCATTGGGAGCTGTATTTGCTGGGCGGTGATTGTTGTGGTGAAATGGAACGCTACGACGAGGCTTTTGCTTGCTTTGAAAAGGCAGAGCAGCTTGGTGACGAATGGTGCTCGGTCAAGCATTTGATGGCGTATTATTATGAAAAGCAGGGAAAATACCAAAAGGCTTATGATACGATCATGGAGATCGCGGGCATCTATCGCAAGGATGGCTTTGACATTGAGAGCGATATGGAGCTGGAGCGTGCGAAGGAGATAAAAGAGAAGATCAAATAAAGCGGAGTTTTAGGGAGCGGTGCCATGCTGCCAGTGGCAAATGCGCCCTGCATTGTCGTGGGCTGTGCAAGCTGTACATCTGTAGGGTGTGATGTCCTCGACGCACCGGGTAGGTACCAGGAACTTATTACATAGTAAAAAGATTGCATATGTAGGGCGGGCTGTCGAGGACGTCAGCCCCTACCGACGGACGGTTCACATTGCTTTGCTCATTGTATATGGAATATAGGTTTTGGATGAAAAAGGGGCTGTCTCAAGTTTGGGAATAATTACCACTTGATTGACAGCATATACAAAAAAACACTTGCTTACCAATAGCGGTAAGCAAGTGTTTTTTGTTAAATTATCACAACGGACTTCTCTAAAAAATCAATTTGAGACAGCCCCATGTGTTTTTATTCTATCCTCAAAAGCGCCCCATCACCTGCGTGCAGGTGGACGTTATAGGTGTCATCAGCGGTTTGGGGCATCTGATCCCATACGCCTCTTGCTTTGCTGAACTTATAAAGTGTCTTGTCGGTCTTGATCTTGGCAAAGGCTTCTCCTCGGAAGTCCTTGTTGGCAAGCATCATATAGCCGCCCTCAAAGAATCCCACCACAAATCTGCCGCCTTCGATGGTGTCAATGCCACCGTAAGGTGCAAAGGAAACTGGCAAGGGATCGCGCTCCTCACCTGTGTGGAATACTGCCGTGCTCTGCGCATTACCGATCTCGGCCATGACTGCCTGTATCTCGCGATTGATCTGCTTGACTACAGGGTATTTTTCACCGCGCGTGCCGTCTGCTTCGATAATACCGTGATGATAAGACCAGGGCTCGGTGTGCGCGACACCCGGTGTCCAGTAGGTAAAGTAGCTGATCTGTGAGGAGCCGTAAGCCAAGGCGGTAAACACTTCCCAGCGAATCTCGGCCTCGGTCAGGTAGCGATAGCCCCAATGCTCGACAAGCAGAATGATGATCATCCAAGGAATGCCCGCTTTTTTTGCATGCGTGCGGATCTGCTCTAAGTTGTCGAAGTAGTCCGGCCTGTCGTGCTCGGCGTAAACGGTGTTCTGCGTGCCGTTGCGTTCGCGGCACTCGTCCGATACGCGCGCTTCGCGCAAGCCCTTGGAGAACAGCTCGTCTGCCGCGACTTCGGTTTTGCAAAGGCAATAGTGGTCATAGGAAAGCAGCGAGGGCTTGACCATGTCAAGATACTGCGCAATGTGCGCGTCGCTGTTCTGCTTGCCGCCCGGAACAGCAGCGTTGGGCAGAAGATTGACGTAAAAATCCGCATTCGGATGATGCGTATGGAAATAATCTGCAATACGCGCAAGCATGGGGAACTGCGCCTCCACGGGCTCGTCCTTGATGAAAAAGCGGTCAAGGGCGGGGAAGTCCGCGTAGTCCGCGATCATTTGGTCAAGCGTCTGCTGCCAGCCCTCGGTTTCATTGATGGCGGCTGCCATGCGGTCATCCCAAACGTAAGCGCGCAAGCCCAATTCCTCGCACCAACGCAGCACTTTCTTGTTTGTGGCGGTGTCGTAGCGGCATTCGATGATCGTAAATCCCGCCCGGGCGGCCTCGGCCACGCGTTCGCGGCTGATAAACTCGGGACGGATTCCATACCAAAAATTAATGGGATAAGACATATATACCTCCTTAGATGCGGCTCATGAAATCGAGCAGGATGCGGCAGCCAACTCGTGCCGACGAATCACGGAAGGTTTCGTAGTCCATGGTAGAGGGATCGTTACAGTTATCCGAAATGGCACGCAAAATTCCAACCTCCACGCCGTTTGCGTAGCAGACCTGGCAGATGGCTGAGCCCTCCATTTCGCAAGCCACAGCGTTGAAATTTGCGGTGATGCGCGCTCTTTGTTCGGGGGAGGCGACAAACACGTCACCCGAGGCAACCGTGCCGCGCACGTAATGTACACCCTGAGCGGCAACGCAGTCGGAAAGCAGATCGCAAAGGCGCTCGGAGCAGGGCAGATAGACCTTGTTGATGCCCGAGATCAGACCAACGGGATCCCCGATGGGGGAGGTATCCATGTCGTGTTGCACCGTGCTTTGTGCTATGGCAATGTCACCGATCCGCAGCTCGTCACAAAGAGATCCTGCAACGCCTACGTTGACGATGGCACTTACCCCGAAATGCAGGATCATGGTCTGCGCGCACATGGCGGCGAATACCTTGCCGATGCCGCAGATGGCAATCACAGTGTTCTTACCGCACAAAACCCCTTCGGTAAAGGTGATCGAACCGACGGTCAGCGTGTTGGCGTTTTCCATCTGCGCAATCAAGGGATCGACCTCGCATGCCATCGCACCGATGATTCCGATTTTTTCGTTATTCATAGGAAAAGTCCTTCCTTTCGCTGAATTTTTCACAGTTTATCAAAGCGTCCAGATAGCGCTTGCATTCGCGCTTGGCCGCATTCATGTCCAGGTTTTGGTAGTTGCCGCATTCCTTTCTCTTGTTGCCGGGCATTTCGCCCATGTAGGCTATGGCATCGGCAAGGCAGCGGCAAGTCAGGGCAAAGGCGTCGGAGGGAGAGGTGTTGCGCATGAGCAGATAAAAGCCGGTCTGGCAGCCCATGGGGCCGAAATAGATGACTCTCTCGCTGGCCTCGGAATTGCGCAAAAGCGTTGCCATCATGTGTTCTACCGAGTGCATGGTCAGATTGTCCATATAATCGCCTGCGTTCGGTATACGGGTGCGCAGGTCAAAGGTGATGACGTCACCGTCAATTCGTGAGATATAAAAACCGGGTATGATGGTGTCGTGATCCACCGTAAAGCTGGTGATTTGTTTCATAGGGCGCGTCCTTTCCTGTGTATTGATTGCATTATATCACAAAGAGCACAAAAAGAAAAGGGGAATGGTGCATTTTTTCGGAAAAATGCCTTGATAGAAGATGAAAAATATGGTATACTGTAGATAAGTGCAGCGGCTGATCATAGCCCCGCCCAAGATCCTTCGCTGCGAATCCCTTTTGTCATTCTTGAGCGAAGCGAAGAATCTTAAAAAGGGATTCTCCGCTTGAGGATGACAGGGCGGGGCAGCCATGCCCGATGACTTTGATTGATTACTCCAAGGAGGATTTGATATATGAAGCCCTATGAAAGATTTTTGAAATACGTTGCATATCCCACCATGTCGGACGAGAGCTCCGAAACCGTACCCAGCACCGAAAAGCAGATCGTGCTCAGCCTTGCGTTGGCTGCCGAGCTGATGAGTATGGGACTTAGTGACGTGGAGCTGGACGATAAGGGATATCTTTATGCAACGCTTCCCGCAAATACAGACAAGCCCTGTCCCACCATTGGTCTTGTTGCACACGTAGATACCTCGGATGCCTGCGCGGACCAGCCCATTGCAGCGCGTATTGTGGAGTATGCAGGCGGAGATATCTGCCTGAACGAGCAACAGGGCATTTATATGACGGTTGCGGATTATCCCAATCTGAAAAACTACGTAGGTCAGCACCTGATCGTCACCGACGGCACAACGCTGCTGGGCGCAGACGACAAAGCAGGTGTGGCAGCCATTGTTTCGGTTGTTGAGCGGTTGCTTGCAAGCGATGCACCGCACGGCACTGTCAAGATCTGCTTTACACCCGACGAAGAGATCGGCAGAGGCGCGGATCATTTCGACGTGGAAAAATTCGGTGCGGATTACGCGTACACCGTGGATGGCGGCCCCTTGGGCGAGCTGGAATATGAAAATTTCAACGCAGCGGCCGCTGTGGTCAAGTTTGCGGGTGTGTCCATCCATCCCGGCTCTGCCAAGGATAAGATGAAAAATGCGCAGCTGATGGCTATGGAGTTCAACGCACTGCTGCCTGCCGATCAGATCCCTGCCAAGACCGAGGGATATGAAGGATTTTTCCATTTGTGCGATATGCAGGGCGATTGCGAGAACGCACAGCTGGTCTATATCATCCGCGACCACGACCGCGCGCTGTTCGAAGAAAAAAAGCAGGTCATTGCAGCCGCGGCAGAGGAGATCAATGCACGCTACGGCGCAGGCAGCTGTACGCTGAGCGTCAAGGACTCCTATTATAACATGAAAGAGATCATTGATCAGCATATGTACACCATCGAGCGTGCCAAGGCAGCGATGCTGGAGCTGGGCATTACGCCCATCGTCACGCCCATTCGCGGCGGTACCGACGGTGCAAGACTTTCCTTTATGGGTCTGCCTTGCCCCAATCTCTGCACGGGCGGTGAGAATTTCCACTCCAGATTTGAGTTCTTGTCGATCGAGTCGCTGGATGGTGTCGTTGACATCGTGGAAAGAATCCTGCTCAATGCAGCAAAGGAGTAAAGCATGGCTAAATTATATTTCAAATACGGTGCGATGGGCTCCTCCAAGACCGCAAACGCGCTGATCACCAAGTTCAATTACGAGGAGCGCGGCATGAAGGTGTGGCTGATCAAGCCCGCCATTGATACGCGCGACGGTGCAGGTGTGATCCGTTCGCGCATCGGTCTTGAGGCAGAAGCGCAGGTGATGGCAGCCGAAGCCGACATCTGGCAGGAGTTTGGCGAGCGACGCGATTGCCACGTGATCATTGCCGACGAGTGCCAGTTCTTTACCGAGGTACAGATCGATCAGCTGCGTCGCATTGTGGACGAGCTGGATATTCCCGTGCTTTGCTTCGGCCTGCGCACCGATTTTATGACGCACCTGTTTTCGGGCAGCAGACGCCTTTTCGAGGTGGCGGATTCGATCACCGAGATCAAAACCATTTGCACCTGCGGCAAAAAGGCAATCGTCAATGCAAGAATTGATGAGCAAGGACGCGTGGTCACCACGGGCGGCCAGATCCTGATCGGCGGAAACGATTCCTACATTGCCATGTGCCACAGCTGCTGGAAGCAGGCGATCGCAGCGCAGAAAAGCGAGGCTGATCATGCATAAGCCCATGATCGTCGGTGTTGCGGGCGGTACGGGTTCGGGCAAAACCACGCTGGCCGCACACATTGCGCAGGCGTTTGGCGAAAACGTGACCGTGATCACGCACGACAGCTATTATCACCTGCAGGTGGGCAAGACCTATGAGGAGCGTTGCCTGACCAATTACGACCATCCCGACGCGTTTGAAACCGAGCTTTTGCGCACGCATCTGGACGCGCTTTGCCGCGGTGAGAGCGTGGACGTGCCTGTATATGATTACACAATCCATAACAGAAGCGATAAGACCGTGCGCGTACAGCCGTCACCGCTGATCGTGCTGGAGGGTATTCTGATCTTTTCGGATACCTCTTTGCGCGATATGATGGATCTGCGCATTTTTGTGGATACCGATGCGGACGAGCGCATCTTGCGCCGCATTCTGCGTGACACCAAGGAGCGCGGCAGAAGCTTGGATTCGGTCATCTCTCAGTATCTGACCACGGTTAAGCCCATGCATGAAGCGTTTGTGGAGCCTTTCAAGCGTTATGCGGACGTCATCGTTCCGGGCGGTGGGAATAATCCCGTGGCTTTGGAAATGATCGTGCAATGCATATGCAAGCAAACGGGATTGCATACCGTTTGAAAAACGAGAATATGATTTTACGGGAGATCGGGGGTGTGCGTATGAAAAGCAAATGCTTGGCAGTCATGCTGCTGCTTTCTTTGCTGCTTGCTTTTGTTTCGTGCAGCGCGCCTGCTCCCCGTGAGTATCAGAGCGTTGGCGTCCCACCAACCTCGCCCGTACCGCTGAGCTGCAGCGCAAGTGGCGAGCTTGTCGAGGGGAGCGCACGGGCAGAGCAGTATCTCGCACCCGCGCAAAGCGTTCGGGAGTACATATATCAAGGCTTGCTTGCAGGGCAGGATGAGATCGATATTTCTGCCTACAAGATCCCCACGGATCAGATCACGCTTTTATATACCGAGATCATGAATACCCATCCCGATCTGTTTTTCGTGCATCCGGGTATTTCCTATTCCTATACCTCGGCCGGGTATATCGTCACTCTGAAGCCTTCGTACCGTATAACGGGTGAGGAGCTGGCACAGGCCCAAGCGGACTGCGACCAAAGACTGGATGAGATCTGCGCAGGGGTGGACGAAAATTGGAGCGATTTTGAGATCGCGCTGTATCTGCACGACTATCTTTGCTTGCATTTTGCCTACGATACCGATTATGAAATATACGATATGTATCGGTTTCTGATTGAGGGTAAGGGCGTTTGTCAGGCATATACCTTGACCTATATGGCGCTTTTGTCGCGGTTTGGCATTGCGTCAGACGTTGCCGTCAGTCAAAGCATGAATCATATCTGGAATATCGTCATACTGGGCGGCACGCCCTATCACGTGGACGTGACGTGGGACGATCCCATCCCCGATGCCGAGGGAAGGGTGCTGCACACAAACTTTTTGCGCAGCGATGCGGGCATTGCAAAAACCGAGCATTATGCATGGGAAAGCACGCGCACCTGTTTGTCCGATGCGTATGAAAATACGTTTGTGACGGATGTGAACGCTCCGTTTGCCTACACAGCAGGCAAGTGGCTGTATGCCGACGGTGCTGCACGTGCCGTTTACGTGGCGGATTTTTCCACCATGCAGGGAATTGCGATCGCAGAGATCGAGGAGCTTTGGCTTGCTCCGGGCGGCCATTCCTACTACGTGGACGCTTTTGTGGGCGTGGGCGCGTATCGCGGCAACGTGATATACAATCTGCCCGATAAGATCATGGCGCACAATTTGCAAAGCGGTGTCACGGTCGCGGTGCCGATCCCGGCGCTGCACAATCAGCAGATCTTCGGGCTTTGGATGCGGGGAGATACCGTTTATTATGCGGTTTCGGATAAGCCGGACGGGCAGATGCAAGTGCTGTCCTGCAGCATTGCCGATCTTGCGGATTACCTGTGGGGAGATGCCGATCAGAACGGAGTGGTGGACGGACGCGACGTGACCGCCATACGCCGTTACTTGGAGGGGCTGCCAACCGTGTGTCACACAGGGGCTGCCGACCTTGACGACAATGGCGCAATTGATACGCGCGACGTGGAAATTCTGCGTCAATATTTAGTGGAAAACAATTAAAAATAACATAAATCTGCGTCGGATTTTTCCGACAGTTAAGGAGGTTAAAATGGATTTTAGATTTGTGGACAAAAAGTACCGTCCCGTGCCGTTCTGGTCGTGGAACGAGCGTCTTCGCACAGAGGAAACGCGCAGACAGATTGGCCTGATGGATGACGTGGGTATCGGTGGCTTTTTCATGCACGCACGCGGAGGCCTGCAGACCGAGTATATGGGCGAAGAATGGTTCGATAACGTGGGTGCATCCATTGACGAGGCAGGCAAGAGAGGCATGCACGCATGGGCGTACGACGAAAACGGCTGGCCCTCCGGCTTTGGCGGCGGTATCGTCAACGGCAAGGGCATCAAGTATCAGCAGAAGTATCTGCGCGTCAAGAAATTCACGCCCGATCTGGAAGATCCCAGAGGCCCCGAGGTCATCTATTGCTTTGAGAACTACTGCTTCTACTATGACGTCAACCCCTTCTACGTAGATACGTTGGACGGTGAGGTCATTGCCGACTTTATCAATGAAATATATGAGCCTTATTATGAAAAATACGGCACAACCTTTGACGGCTTCTTTACCGACGAGCCGCAGATCTCCCGTAACGGTATTCCGTGGAGCTTTATTCTGCCCGAAGAGTACGAAAAGGCTTACGGTGAACCGATTTACGATCACTTAATCGAGCTGTTCTTGGAGCAGGGCGATTGGCAACAGACCCGCATGAACTTCTGGAAGCTGGTCACCGAGCTGTTCTCCAAGAATTATAACAAGCAGATTTATGACTGGTGTACGGCGCACGGTCTGCTTTATACGGGTCACCTTGTGCTGGAGGAATCGCTGGAATCCCAGCTGACCAGTAACGGTGCTTGCATGCCGCACTATGAGTATTATCACATTCCGGGTATGGACTGGCTGTGCCGTCCCATTTTCCCCTGTCTGACCATGGCGCAGCTTTGCTCTACCGCAGCGCAGACAGGCAAGAAGCAGATTTTGTCCGAAACCTTTGCGCTTTGCGGTCACAACGTAGGTCACGAGGAGCTCAAGAGAAACTATGAGTGGATGATGGTACGCGGTGTCAACCTGATGTGCCAGCACCTGGAGGGCTACTCCTTGCGCGGTATCCGTAAGAGAGACTATCCGCCCGCAATGTACTGCCAGCAGCCCTGGTGGGCAGATTACAAGGTGTTCAACGACGCCATGTCCCGCGTCGGTATGATGCTTGCCGAGGGTGAGATCCGTTACGACACGCTTGTTATGCACCCCCAGACCTCCGCATGGATCAGCTTCAACTGCGGCGCAAATCAGGGACTTGGTGAATATAATACCGATATCATCAACGTCATGAATGTTCTGGATGCCAAGCACGTGCTGTACCACTTGGGTGACGAGATCATGATCGAGCGTCACGGCAAGGTAGAGGGCGGCAAGTTTGTCATCGGAAAGCAGTCGTATTCCACCGTCGTGCTGACCAAACATATTGCATACCTGCCCTATACCGAAAAGCTGCTTGCAGAATTCAAGGCACAGGGCGGCCGCGTCGTGACCGTGGACGAGGTTGAAGGCTGCGATCTGATCGACAATCCCAATATCACCTATACCAAGCGTTACTACGACGGCTTCGAGCTTTACTATTTCGTCAACAGCACCGACCAAGCACAGCCCACCAATTTCAAGGTTGGCAGCTACGCGATCGATATCGAAACGGGCGAGAAGGTCGACTTCTTCGGTACGTACAACTTCCCCGCATACGGCAGCCTGGTCGTGATCGACGACGGTACTGCGCATGCAGAAGCTCCCGCGCCCCGCACACTTGCAGAACTTTGCCTGTGCGGTGATTGGCAGGTAGCAAGCATGACCGACAACGCGCTGACGCTGGACACCTGCACCTATTGGTTTGACGGTGTGCTGCAGCAGGAGAATGCATGCGTGCTCAACGTAGCACAGAGAGCGTACGAGCTTGGCCGCGGTGTGGATATCAAGTGCCGCTTCACCTTTAATGCCGAGTATATTCCCGAACGCATCTTCCTTGCTTGCGAGACTCCCGAGATCTTTGCCATCACGCTCAACGGCAAGGCAGTAGACAAGACCGATTGCGGTTACTTCCGTGACCACTCCTTCCGCATGCTGAATATTGCGGGCTTGGTGGTCAAGGGCGAGAACGTGCTGGAGCTGCAGGTTTATCTGAAGGAGACCGACGAGGTTTACGAAAACCTCAAGAAGTCCAGAATTTTCGAATCCGAAAAGAACAAGCTGACCTTCGGTACCGAGATCGAGCCTATGTATCTTGTGGGCGACTTTGGCGTCAAGGCAGACGGCAAGTTTGAGCCCATTCCCAATAAGGCGTACTTCTACGAGGGCGGCTTTGCGCTGACCGAGGCTCCCAAGACGCTGACGCTCAAAGAGATCGAGAAGCAAGGCCTTCTGTTCTTCTCGGGCGAGGTTACACTCAAGAAGACTGTTACGCTGGATGGCGCACCCTGCTGCCTGAAGTTTGACAAGAAGGGTATCAACGCCATTCGCGTCAAGGTCAACGGCAAGGACGTTCGTACCGTCATGTGGACACCCTTCGAGGTGGATATTTCGGACTACGTGGTCGCAGGCGAAAACGAGATCGAGCTGACCTTGGTCAATAACCTGCGTAACCTCATGGGCCCGCACCACCACGCTGCAGGTGAGCTGCTGGCAGTCGCACCTCCGCACTTCTTTGACGAGGGCTGCATCTGGAACAACTACTGCGGCGGTTATTTTACGCCTAAGTACAGCTTTGTGGAAACAGGGTTGATCTAAAATAATTTCAAGGGGCTGCGCAAAAGCAGCCCCTGTTTTCATTTTGCTCATATAGAGAATCAACAGCTGTAGGGGGCGACGTCCTCTGTCAACAGCAAGATTGTAAACAATTGTGCAAGAGGATTGTAAACACTTTTGCATCGAGTGTTAAAGGCGTTCGGAAGCCGAACGTAGCGTAGCGGAGAGAGGCTTCCGAACGCGGCGCGCGGCTCACTCAGAGCGCGCGATCCGGCGGTTGATCAGCTGTTCGGTAGCAAGATCAATCTCTGCAATCTTGTAATTGCGGTAATGTAGTGTAGCACAAGATCCTTCGCTCGGACGGAGTTCGAGCTGGGCGCCAATCATGGTTTCACTCAGATAAAACACCTTACTGTCAAATCGCAAATACCCTTTATAATTGACCTTTAAGATGCGATGTAATCCGCTGTATTCGTATGGTTCAATTCTATCCGGATACTTCCTTTGGCTCGGTACGTAAATATCTGCAGGACGTAGCAATTCAATTGCTTGGTGCGGCCTGACCTCGTTGTACTTGATTCGCCATTCTTGAAGATGCTTATCTGCATCGGCAAGATCTACGAATGCATTTCGTTTAATGACCTCGTCTTTCATTGTACGATGAAATCTTTCTATCTTGCCTTGCGTTTGAGGATGTAGAGGTCTACCATGCAGAGGATCTATGTTCAGATCCATTAACCATCGTTCAAACTGCGTATATCCACCTTTGAAACCGGCAAATTGCCCGCCATTGTCGGACAAAATGGCCTTAGGCAGCCCAAATTCTCTGAAAACGCGCTCCATGCTTTGTATAACGCCAATTGTATTGTTCTTTGGAAATATTCCAAGACAATACCGAGAACGGTCATCAATGATGTCAAACGGATAGCAACGCGTACCGTCAAGAAACGGAAATTCTCCCTTGAAGTCGATCTGCCATAGATCGTTACAATGCTCTCTTTGGAAACGCACGTATGCCTGACGCTTCTCAGATTCTTGTTCGCTGATGCAGCCGTGTCTTTTGAGAATGTTATTTACTGTTCTTTCGCATGGGATATCTGTATAGCCCTGATCTACGAGAAATCTCCATATCGTTTTTGCTCCCCAAGCAGGATTTTCTAATCGAACTCGCAAGATCAATTCTTCGATTTCTGTCGGGGTTTTTCCCGGGATGTGAAACGGTGCGTGGCTTCGATCTGACATGTTACCGTCAAGAGCATAGCGTTCCATCCACTTGTAGCCTGTTCTTCTTGAAATGTTGAACTCTCGGCATAGTGCGCTGAGGTTTTTGCAATGCTTTGCTGCTTCTGCAAATTCTTTTCTTAATTCTTCCACAGTTTTGTCCTTCCATGGCATCTTCGAATCCTCCTTTTGGGGTTCCTTTATGCCTTCATTATATCACAAAAACTGTATACAATCATCTTGCACTACCTGTATACTATCATACTGCACTATACAGTCCTCGACGCCCCGGACAAACATAAACTAACCAAAACATTGAAAAAAGTTAGTGTATGCTGATCTGGGGCGTCGAGGACGTCGCCCCTACGGTTTTCGGGATATAAGGATAATAAATATCGGGGGTAAGCGGGCGATCACTGATCGCCCGCGCAGGCAACAACGATCCTATACGTTGCGGTTCCTCTTTAATATTCAAATATTTGTTCTCTTAATTGTCTGCAAGTATTTTCCAAGGATTCTGTGTTTTCACAATTGGCCAAAACAAGTAGAATTGATTCGAAGGTATTTATGAGCTTTATTGCATACTCTTTCATTCCTGCTCTGTATTGTTCGTCGCGCATCGAGTGATATATCAATGCTTCTCTGCATTGTTCTAATCTTGGCATACTCACTGCAAGTTTTACGATTTTGTCGTACTCTTTCAAATCTCTGTATACATAACAAAGCATTTGTATTATATCATATTTGGTTTGCAAATCACTTGTACTTGCTAAAATATATTCAGCATATTTTACCAGCTTATTTTTATACTCTTTATAGTTAGGCAAATCTGTTGCTTTGCTATATGCTTGTATCAGTTCAACAATGATTTTCTCGTTGTTGGGATATTTTTCCAAACCTCTTTCAAGAGCTTCTATTTGACCTTCTATGCTGTTTTGTGCTTTGATATCGGATAGTATTTTTTCAATATCCATGGTGGTTGAAACTATATCTTCAATCAAAAGTGCATCGCAAGATACGCCAAGAATTTCTGCTAATTTTGGAATTATAGTAACATCAGGTAAAGACTCGTTTCTTTCCCATTTTGACACTGCCTGATATGAAATATGCAATTCCGAAGCTATTCTTTCTTGAGTGATTCCTTTTTTACTTCTAAAATATTTTATTTTCTCACCAATCATCATTGTGAACACCTCCTATTTACATCATAATTCTAACACACATTTTATTTTCAATCAATAACCTGTTAGATGAGAAAAAGCAAAACTGTCATTAGAATTGTCGAAGTGGCAGATTGGTTAGTGAACAAATGATCATTTCCCAAAAATGAAAAAGTTTTAGTTTTGGGAAATAGAGAGGCGGAGCTATGTTACTATGCCTTTGGTGTATGAATACGAATCCGCCCTCGCAGTTATGCCTGCCATCCCCCATAAACTTCAGAAAATTACATGATATCTATTGACAAATACACTTTAGCGTGCTACAATGTTATAAACCGATGAGAAAGAGGAGTAGCGCAAGGGCAGACCCTGACAGAGAGCCGCGGCGGTGGGATGCGGTAGGTGATGTGTGCGTGAATGGACTTTCGAGGGCAACAGGAGGGTTTTATCCTTCGGACTTTGGTCCTGCGGATAGGCTGTATGGGCGACGGCTTGGTTCACCGTTACAAGAACCGATATATCGTAAGGTATATATGAGCGGATAGTATGACTATCAAGCAGGGTGGCACCGCAAGAGTTTTTCTCTTGTCCCGGCATTTCAAATCTTGATTTGCGGGACGGGAGTTTTTTTCTTTTTCCGCACCTTACTCACATCCCCGATGAGTAAGGAGAGAACAGGGGAGAAAGGCAACCAAATGGCAAAAACCGAAATTCCTTACAAGATTTATCTTTCCGAGAATGAAATTCCGAGACAATGGTATAACGTCCGCGCGGACATGAAAAAGAAGCCCGCACCGCTGATCGATCCCCGCACCATGAAGCCAATCACGCTTGAGGCCATGAGCGAGGTGTTCTGCGAGGAGCTGGCACGTCAGGAGTTGGACGACACCACTCCCTATATCGACATTCCCGAGCCGCTGATCGATTTTTATAAAATGTACCGTCCCGCACCGCTGGTGCGCGCATACTGTCTGGAAAAGCAGCTGGATACCCCCGCGCATATTTACTATAAGTTCGAGGGCAACAACACAAGCGGCAGCCATAAGCTCAATTCGGCCATCGCACAGGCGTATTATGCCAAGATGCAAGGCCTTGAGGGCGTGACCACCGAAACGGGTGCAGGCCAGTGGGGAACCGCTCTTTCCATGGCGTGCTCGTATTTCGGCCTTGATTGCAAGGTATTCATGGTTAAGGTCAGCTATGAGCAAAAGCCGTTCCGCCGCGAGGTCATGCGCACCTACGGTGCAAACGTGACTCCTTCGCCCTCCACCACCACGGCTGTGGGCAGAAAGATTTTGGAGGAGCATCCCGGTACCACGGGCAGCCTTGGCTGCGCCATTTCCGAGGCGGTTGAAGCAGCGGGCGCATCGGGCGGCAGCTACCGCTACGTGCTTGGCAGCGTACTCAATCAGGTGCTTTTGCACCAGACCATCATTGGTCTTGAAACCAAGACCGCGCTTGACAAGTACGGTATCAAGCCCGACATCATCATCGGTTGTGCGGGTGGCGGCTCTAACTTGGGCGGTTTGATCTCTCCCTTTATGGGTGAAAAGCTGCGCGGTGAGGCCGATTACCGCATCATCGCGGTTGAGCCTGCATCCTGTCCCAGCCTGACGCGCGGACGCTATATTTACGACTACTGCGACACCGGTCGCATCTGTCCCATGGCAAAGATGTACACGCTGGGCTCCGGCTTTATCCCGTCCTCCAGCCATTCGGGCGGTTTGCGCTATCACGGCATGAGCACGGTGCTTTCCGAGCTGTACGATCAAGGCCTGATGGAAGCGAGAAGCGTGGAGCAGACCGCAGTATTTGCGGCAGCGCAGCAGTTTGCGCGCATCGAAGGCATTCTTCCTGCGCCCGAATCGGCACACGCTATCAAGGCAGCCATTGACGAAGCTATGATCTGCAAGCAGACGGGAGAGCAAAAGACCATTGTGTTTGGCCTGACCGGTACGGGATATTTTGATATGGTGGCATACCAAAAGTTCAACGACGGCCTGATGGGTGACTATATCCCCACCGATGCCGAGCTTGATGCTGCGTTCACCAATTTTCCTCCTCAGCCGTGATGCCGTAGGCATCACGAACTCCGCGCCAAGCGCGGAATATCACTGCTTGCGCAGCAAGCAATATCACTCGCGCGTAGCGCAAATATCACTCGCGCATAGCGCGAATATCACTTGCGCGTAGCGCAAATATCACTCGCTGAAGGCGAATATCACTGCAAGTGGAGGACAGTCGAGGACGCCTGTCCCTACGGACATGCGGACAGATGCGGCAAGCCGCCGGACGCCTGTCACTACGGAAACAATATCACTCAAAAAGCCAAGAGCTCGCGCTCTTGGCTTTCTTTATTGTAAAAAGAAAACCACGCGATAGTCGCGTGGTTCAAAAGAG
This sequence comes from Clostridia bacterium, assembly GCA_017452945.1. Next base: position 111,933 of record JAFTLD010000009.1, read on the forward strand.
GCTCTGCCGATGAGAGGAAATCCTCCAAATATGGTATAATTAGTTTGACCTGCCAGTCAAAGTAAAAAAACATATTTGGAGGATTTATCTATGAG